>JACRCP010000327.1 GCA_016218965.1 Deltaproteobacteria bacterium
CGTTCCCCTGTCAACGCTTCGCCGACTCCCTCACGAGAGTCAACGCATGACTCGGGGCCACCGTGGGCTGCCAACCCTTCGATGTAAGGCTCTCTCATCCTCTTCTCCACGCCGGTTTATCCCGGCGCACGTCAGACACCGTCATTTGGCACTTGCGCTCGCGGCGGGGCGGCGGCGGGGGGCGGCGGTGTCCACGGCGTCGAGTTTGACGTCGGGGCGCGGGGCGGGTACGCTGGCTGTCAGGAAGAAGGTGGTTGGTGCGATACGACTTCGAGTGGGACCCGGCAAAGGCCGCAACCGTGTTCCACGACCCCATGATGCTCGCTCTTTTCGACGGGCGACACAGCGACGCTGAGGACAGGTGGGTCACCATGGGCGTGTCCGGCTCCGGCAGGTTGTTGGTTGTGATTCGCACTTTCTCACAGATGCTTGCCGAGTCCGCTCCCGGGTGCTGTGTGGCGGACCGTGAGTTGATAACAGAGTTGCCGGGTGCTATTCTCCATTTGCAATCGGGCATGGTTTGGGACGAACGCGAGGTGACCAAATGAAGAAGTACCAGGAATTCGAAATCAACTACTATCAGGATGAGGATGGGGTCTTCACGGCGCAGGTACCTGCCATCCGCGGATGCATAGCTTCTGGACGAACTCTGGAGCTGACCATTCCTGTGCCTCGCCATCCCGGGGATGTGCCCATCGGGACGTTGCGTGCGATTGTGCGGGAGATGGGAATAACCGTTGCTGAGTTCAACGCGCTTTGACGGCCTGGATGGTTCGAGACCTTTTGGCGGGGCGGCCGGCAAGCGTTGAGAGGCGTTCTGGCGTGACGTGCGGCCCCGGCTCGGCCCGTCACTTCATCCCGGTGTGCTTTTTCATCCAGGCGCCGACGGTTTCGTACCAGAACTTGCGGTTCTTGGGTTTGCTGACAAAGTGGTCCTCGTCGGGGAAGTACACGAGCCGCGCCTCGATGCCCATGACCTTGGCGTACTGGAACATCCCCAGACCCTGCTCTATGGGGACCCGGAAGTCGTTCTGGCCGTGGACCACCATTATCGGGGTCTTGAAGTTCTTGACGTAGTTGTGGGGGGACCATTTCTCGTACGACTGCGGGTTGGTCCACGGCGCGCCGCCGAACTCCCATTCGGGGAACCAGAGCTCGTCGGTCGTCCCGTACTTGGACGCCAGGTTGAACACGCCCGCGTGCGACACGAGGCACTTGAACCTGTCGGTGTGGCCGGCGATCCAGTTGACGAGGTAACCGCCGTACGACCCGCCGATGGCGCAGGCGTTCTTCGCGTCAATCCGCGTGTCCTTGTCGAGCTTGTCGAGGAGGGCCATGACGTCCTCGTACGGCGCGCCGCCCCAGTCCTTGCTGACGGCGTTGACGAACTCCTGCCCGTAGCCCGTGCTCCCCGTGAAGTTGGGAAGGGCGACCGCGAACCCCATCGAGGCGAACACCATCGGGTTCCAGCGCGGGTGGAAGCTGTCGAGCCACGCGCCCTGCGGCCCGCCGTGGAGCATCATCACCAGCGGGACTTTCTTCCCCTTGGGCGGATCCGAGGGCATGATGATGAACGCCTGTATCTGTCTGGGGCTCCCACCCTTCCCTTTGGACCCGTCGTACCAGATCTCCTCGACGCGGCCGAACGACCGTCCGGTCACGTCGGCGTTGAAACCCGCCACGCGTTTGGTCGCTCCGGTCTTGACGTCCATCACCCACAACTCGGGCGGGGCGGTCATGGACTCCCGCGTGTGCCACAGGAACCGCCGCGAAGACGCCATCTTTTTCACCACCGTGCGCGGGGCCTCCTCTTCGATGGTGCCCTTGCCGAGGTCCAGTACATAGAGCGGCCGGTAGCCGGTGTCCTCGGTGACATAGAAGATCCTCTTTCCGTCGGGCGCCCAGTCAAACGCCGTCACCCAGCGGTCCAGCTTTTCGTTTGGCGTCGCGACCTGCTGGTTTGCGCGCTCGACGACGCGGAGCCGCCACAGGTCAGACTCGAACCCCGGCGTATCCTGCGAGAGATACGCCACGCGGGTCCCATCCGGCGAAAGGATCGGGTCGTTGTCGGTGCCCGGGTTGCTCGTGAGGCGCTTGAGCGGGCTCCACTTCCCGTCCGGCCCGCGGGTCGTCTCGTATAGATCGAAATTCGTCGAGCGCGCCTGGTCGATCCCGAACTTCACCGCAAACACGACGGTCTTCCCGTCCTCTGACACCGAATACGATTCGCGGCCGCCCAGCGGCACGGCCGGAACGTCGAAGGCGCCGGCGGCCACCGGGTCGACCTGTTTGCCTTCGGGGTCCATCACGAAGAGGTTCGAGAAAGTCCCGTTCCTCCAGGAATTCCACGGCCTGTGCAGCAGGTATTCGAAGACCAGGGCGCTCGTCGTCTTCCTGGCCTCGTCGAGTCTCTTCTTCGTGCAGTCGAAGTCGGCCCCGCACCCGTAGGCGACCATCGCCGAGAAAAAAATGCCGCCCTTGACCCAGCGGATGTTCTCGGCCTCGACCGGCATCTCGCGCAGGAGTCGGGGCTCGCCGCCCGCAAGCCCCATCAGAAAGAGGCCCTTTTTCCCTTCGCGTTCGCCGAAGAACACAAGCTGCGTCTCGTCGGGCGAGATCGCAAACGGTCCGGAGCTCTTTCCCGATCCGGTGAGCCTTGTGACCGCGCCGCTCACCTTGACGAGGTGGTAGTCCGAGAGAAACCGGTCGCCGCCGTCCCAATCGGTAAGCCGGATGACGGCGAAGTCCCCCGAGGGCGACGGGACCATGTCGGCGACGAACCGGGTGTGCACGAGCGATTCGGCGTCAAAGGGTTTCGGTTGTGCGGCGAGCGTAGAGGGGATGGCCAGACAGAAAAGAGCGGTCAGAATCAGTCCCTTGCGCATGGTTCCTCCGTGTTTCCGAGAATACGGTGCCATCCTACGCCGCCTTGGCGCCCAAGGTCAAATCCAACGCGAGAGGATCTGGAATTTGGAGTACGCGCCAGGAGGGGGTTGGAATCTGCGCCGGGATCGGGTAGGTTGTTCAAAACGCCGCGCAAGGAGAATCAATGAACTCCGCCCCGTCGAAACTGGTCTTCATGCTCGTGCTGGCAGCGATGAGTTGTCTGTCCTCAGTCGCCCTCGCACAGGGCGAGGCGGCCGGACAGGCGCAGGCGCCTGCTCCGGCGGGGGAATCCGTGAAGACCGCGCCCGTCCCGCCGGGAACTCCTGCGGCTGCCCCGGCGCCCCAGCCGGACGCCGCGCGGCCGACGTCTTCGCCCGAAGGCGTTGCTCCGCCAAAATCCGAAGGCGAAACGGTCGAGGGAGAGGGGGAGGAATCGGGGGCCGCCGTCTGGGGCCCCGTGGGCGAGGCGGCGTTGTTCACGGGAGTGGCGGTCCTGGCCACCGGCGTCGTGTTCACCATCCTTTCACTCAGGGTCGATACCGAGGCGAAAAGCGAGACCGACGAGGCAAAACGGCAGGATGCCGTCGAAACGAGGGACCTCTACAAAAACGTCTATCTCGGGTGCTACATCGGCGGCGGCGTGCTCACGCTGACGGGCGCGATGCTCTGGGGTTTCATCTTCGAGGAAGAAAAGGAAAAGTCCGAAAAAACATCGCTTCGGCCCGTGCTGTCGCCGACGATGGTCGGAGTTGGGGGAACGTTCTGATGCGGTCTTGGCTCAGGCTTCAGGCGAACCTTTGCGCGAGTCCCACCACATCCAAGCCGCGAGCGCTATGAAGAGGGCCAGTCCCACGAGGTGGCCGTAGTCGGTGAAATATTTCGTCGGGTCGCCCTCCTCCCAGATCTTCTTTGCCTCGTCAAAGTGGACTGGTATTCCCATGCTCAGGAAACGGTGGACGTCGAACGTGCGGAGCGTGGCGCCTATGACGCCGAATATCGAAGCGCCGGCTATGAACCCCGACGCAATCAGCGTCCCGCGCTGGCCGCGAGCCTCGGCGATCTTTGCGTCCTTGCTGCTCTTGGACATCAGATACGCGATGAAACCGCCGACCAGAAGCGGGGTATTGAGCTCCATCGGGAGGTACATCCCGAGCGCAAAGGCGAGCAGCGGGACCTTGGCCATCTCCATCACGACCGTGACGAAGATGCCGATCCCGTAGAGCATCCAGGGGATCTGCTGTGACGGGTCCATGAGCGAGGTGATGATCGACTTCATCACGTTCGCCTGCGGGGCGGGGATCGCCGGGTTCGGCGATCCGTCGGGGAGGGCAAAACCGAAGGCCTTGTCAATCATCAGTATGGCCATCCCGGCGCACGCGGCGGCGACAAGGATGCCCAAAAACTTGTAACGCTCCTGGTTGCGCGGCGTCGTCCCTATCCAGTAGCCGATCTTGAGGTCGGTCACGAACCCGCCCGCGACCGATAGCGAGGTGCAGACGACCCCGCCGATGACGAGCGCGACGAGGATGCCCGAGGTCCCCGACAAGCCCGCCTTCACGAGCGTCACCGAGGCGAGGATGAGGGTCACAAGCGTCATCCCGGACACCGGGTTGGTGCCGACAGTCGCAGTGGCGAGCGCCGCGACGGTGGTGAACAGGAACGAGAGGGCGAGTGCCACGGCGAGCCCGATGGCGGCTATGCCGAAGTTCCCCGCAAGGAGGCCGAAGAACACCAGCAAGGCGACCGCAAGACCCGCAATCCCCAGCATCACGTATTTCATCTTGATGTCGAGGTCGGTGCGGGGCGCCGACTCGGTCGTTCCGCCGCCCTTCTTGGCGAACATCTCCGAAAACCCGAGCGAGAACGAGCTGTAGATGATCTTGCTGTTCTTGATGATCCCCAGAATCCCCGCCGCGGCTATGGCGCCTATCCCGATGTAACGCACGTAGAACTTGAAGAGCTGGTCGGCGCCCATCTGCGAAGCCGGGACGGTGCCGGGCGGGACGGCGACGTTGAGGTGCGCACCGACGTACCCGACGAGAGGGACGAGCACCCACCACGCCAAAAACGAGCCGGCGCAGATGACGGCGGCGTACCTGAGGCCCACGATGTACCCGAGGCCCAGAAACAACGCCTGCGCCTGCATCTTGAAGACGAGCTTCGTCTTGTCGTGGAGCGTCTTTCCGAATTCCCATAGCGTCGTCTTGAGCCCGGCGTTCCAGGCGGTGAACGGCTCGACCAGGAAATCGAAGATGCCGCCGACGGCCATGCTCACCACCAGCACCTTCGCCTGCTTGCCGCCCGCCTCGCCCGATACGAGGATCTCGGTCGTCGCCGTCGCCTCGGGGAACGGTAGCTGGCCGTGCTGCTCGGCCATGAAGTACCGGCGGAGCGGGATCATGAACAGCACCCCCAGCGCGCCGCCCATAAGCGCGGCGAGGAAGACATGGTACATTTTCGGATCTGTCTCTTTGATCATGAACAGGGCCGGGATGGTGAAGATGGCACCGGCCACCACCACGCCCGAGCACGCGCCTATGCTTTGGATGATGACGTTCTCGCCGATGGAGCTCTTGCGCTTCATCAGGCCCGAAATGCCGACGGCCAGGATCGAGATCGGAATGGCGGCCTCCAGAACCTGCCCGGCCTTGAGCCCCGAGTACGTGCAGGCAAACGTGAAGAGCACCGCCATCACAAGGCCGACGAAGACCGAGCGGGTCGTGACCTCGGCAAGCGGCTGGTCGGCGGGGACGAACGGGACGTACGTCCCTCCGGGCTTGAGCGCCGTGTAGGCGTTGGCAGGCAGGGTCTTCTTTTCGTCGGCCATGTGAACCTCACGCGCGGGTTGTCGATCTTTCGGCGGACGGGGGGGGATATACACTCGCGGCAGGCCACCGTCAAGAAGGTCATGGATTCACCGTCGGAGATCGATTGCTTTCAGACGACGATCTTCACGTGGGAGAGTCTCGAGTAGGTGCCGTCGGGCCGGGCGTGGTCGTGCACGCCGATTC
>JACRCP010000332.1 GCA_016218965.1 Deltaproteobacteria bacterium
ACAGGCATCGGTCAGTTGTCACGGCGGTGGTCCGTCGTTGGTCGTCGGTCGTGAGTCTCCAGCTTTGACCTCGCGCGCGAACCTGTGTAGTCTCGATCTTGGCGTCGGAAAAGGAAACCACTTGACTGACTGTAATCGATCTCTTTGAGAACGCATCGTTTGGATAGGGCGGCGGTCCCGCCGATTTTCGGCGTGACGCTTCTGGCCTGGCTGTTTGATCTGGCGCTCGGCTTGCGCATCTCGTACCTTGGAACGACCGACGAAAAAACAAGACAGATCGTTCTTTCGGTGTTTTGGCCGGACATTCTGCTCATTCAGCTCAAGATCTTCGTCATTCTGTTCACCACGGCCGCGGTGTTGTGGCTCTGGGCGAGGGTGGGGCTTGGGCTTTCGCGCGTCGGGTCGGCGCTGGCGGCGTTTGCGTTCTGGGTGATGCTTGCGTTGCGGCACGCGCGCGTCTGGCCCGCGCCGTATGCGGACATCCGCGACATCCGTCCCATTCCGGACGGCGTGTTCCTGGGCATGATCGAAGGGGAGCTGGGTCTCGTATGCATTGGGATCTGCGCAGCGTTCATTCTCTATCTCCTCGTACGCGAGATCCTGCGCGGGCGTACCGGCCCGCACGACGGCGAAACCCGACCGTACGCGCCTGTCCGGCGGCTTGTCGCCGTGGCCGGCGCCGGGGTGTTGTTTCTGTGTGTCGGCCTGACGCCGCAGCTGCCGCAGTGGACGCGGAAGCCGTCGTCCGACCCCCGGCGTCCCGACGTGCTCCTGCTCATGGCCGACTCGTGGCGTGCCGATCATTTTGAGTGCTTCGGGGAGAGCGCGCTCACGCCCCGGCTCGGACGCCTCTGCCGGCGGTACAAGAGCCGTTTTTACACGGCCTACCCTCCGTAGCCGCGGACGTTCGGATCGATTACGTCGCTTTTCACCGGGATGGACAATGACCGGACGGGCATCGCCCACATGATGGTCCGGCCCGAAAAGCGCAAGATCCGTCATCTCTCGCTCGTGAGCGAGTTTCATCGCCTCGGATACAACTCGCTTGCCGTGAGCGGTCTTGCCGGCGACGTCTTCCCGCGCGTGGACCTGGCGTTCGAAAAGGTCGTCGCGCCGAAATTCGGATTCGCGTCGATAGTCGCCGAGTTCAGCCTGCGCTGGCATCCGCTCATCCTGCCCCTGCTCTCGACCAACCGCATCGGCCGCGAGTTCATCGAGCCGCGCTTCAAGATCTTCGGGGACATCGGCGATCCGGTGTTTGAGGCCGGCGAGGCGGTCCGGATGGCCAACGCCGCCGATGACCGGCCGCTGCTGCTGACCGTGTTTCTCAGCGGAACGCACTTCCCGTACGCCGGACGCGAGGGCGCGGCGTGGCGGCGCGGGGACGATCCGGTCCCGGCGCGCTACCGCTGGTATCCGACTCCGTACGAGGCGGGCCGGGTCGATCCGGCACTCTTCCCGGCCATCCGGAATCGGTACGCCGACAAGGTTCAGCACGTCGATCAGGTGTTCGGAGAGCTTGCCGAACGGGCGCTCGCAAGCGGCAACACGATAGTCGTCATCGCGTCGGACCACGGTGAGAACCTCTACGAAATGCAGGAGGGGTCACACGGCGACCACGTGTTCGGCAACCAGCAACTCGCGACTCCTCTGGTCATCCTTGACGGCCGCCGGGACGTCGTGCCGCGCCCGGTCCAAAACGGCGTTGAAGACCCGCCGGCCGAGGAGGGCTGGCCGGCGTTGTATGCGCTGCCCGATCTGGTCCCGACGGTTCTGCGCGCCATCAAGGACGGGACCGAGATCGTGCTGCCCCGCCGCGAGGTTCTGCACCTGCAGAGCGACATCATCATCAAGCAGTTTAACGACCGTTTGCTAAAAGGCTACCGGCTGCCGTATCCCGAGCTGATGGATCTGCTCGAGCTCAACTACGAAATCGGCGACATGGTGGTCCAAAAAAGATGGGAGAGGGTGGTAGAGCTTGGAAAGTTCCGCGCGCTGCTCACGCCGCGGTGGACGTTCGTCTACTCCCCCGGCTGCCGCGAACCGCGCATCACGATGTACCCGCGTGAGGCGACCGATGCCGCGAGCCCGGCGCACTCGGTGGACAGGAAACATCCGGCCGAAATCGAAACGGCCTGGGCGCTGATGCAGGAGCGGTGGGGCAAGGACCTGGTGCGCCGGGAGACGTGCGGGCCGGAAGGTCCGTAAACGGGCATGGGGTGCGTTTCGCAATTCCGAAGGCGTTCCAGGTCCTGAGTCTTGAGTCCTGAGCCCGCCGTCCGCGTACCCTGTAATCCGTATCCCGTACCCCTGTCTCCCGTGCCGCCTGCCGCCCGTTGGCCTTTTGTGGTAGGCTCCCCGCGTACCCGAACGACCGACCCGGAGGCGCCATTCAAGCCGTGAGCCATCAGCTATCAGCCGTCAGCCTTGGCGGTTCGAACTCCGTTAGCCAGTCGTGTGTCGCGCTACAGCCTACAGCCTGCTTCGGTGCGCGTGAAGTTCACCAGCCTGCCGGCGGCGACGGTGGATGCGTTGGAGAAACTGGAATACGGTGCGAGGTAAGTGACGAATGACAGTGTCTGACCCCAGTTGCCCCGCCAAGGTCACAACAGCTCAACCGTCTACTCCGAATCCCACTGCGCCAGGAGAAGCTTGGAAAAGGAGGAAGCCATGTAGAAGAAATGATACGAGGCTGAAACCTTTAGTGGAACCTTGCGGGTAATCAAGCCCGTCCGGCCAAGGCTGCTCACAGCCGGAAGCGAG
>JACRCP010000334.1 GCA_016218965.1 Deltaproteobacteria bacterium
CACGGAAGACCACCAGAACCGATCGACCGGCTTGCCGTCCACGTCGCATGCCCATCTTATGGCACAAAACGCCCCGCGGCGCCAGTCCCTTCTCTATCCCTTCAATATCTCCGGGCCTTCACGACTTTGCCGGTGCCCTGCGGCCCCCCCCGAGGCGACTGACCGTGCCTTTGGATTCTGATAGAATGCAAACGTATGAGAACCGAGCTTCTCAAACGCCGCGAAGAGGACGAGGCCGAGCGCAGGGAGCGGCGCCCGAGGACACCCCCGCGCACGGCGGCAATCTGGGTTGCGTTCATCACGCTGGCCACCGTCCTGTTCGTCGCCGCGTTCCTCATGTCGCAAATGGCGGACTTCGGCGCTCGTTCGCGCCAGGCCGAGCCGAGGGCCGCGCTCCTGCACGTCTACCAACTGCAGCAAGTCCACGCGGGGATGACGGGGGCCTACGGCAGGACGTTTCGGGAGATCGGTTTCAGCCCGCCGGCGCGGAGCCGCTACACGTACTTCATGTTCGACGATGTCCTCCGCGCGTCGGCCGAAGGCGCCGCCATCCCCACGAGCGCCGCGCTCCCCCCGGTGCTCTTCAAGCGGTTCTACAAACCGGCGGAGGGGGGATTCCTCGCCGTCGCCGCCGGCAACATCGACGGCGATCCCGACCTCGACATCTGGGTGATCGACGAAAAGAACCAGGTTGAAAACTCCGTCAAGGACCTGGACGACTGAGAAGCCGTCAGCCGTCAGCCATCAGCTGTCAGCAGGACGAGGAGAAAACAAAAACCAAACAGTTTCTGACCACAGAGCCCACAGAGAAGGACTTTTTTGGCATTGTCCCAAACCTGAGGGATGGCGACAGCGCGTTTGTGGCTCGAGCCCGCTTGTGCTGCCGCAGTGCATGCCCGAGCAGGCCCCGAAGGGGCTGTGGTCAGTAGCCGGTGGTGAAACCACCGGATCGGGTTCGTGGTGGTTTTTCAAGCCCCGATAGGGGCGTTGGTAGACTGTCACCCCTTCGGGGTTCCCAATTCCATTTATTGCGATCCGGGGGTTCCGTCGCCTGCGGCTCCGTCACCCCCGGCTATTCACTTGCACCACTTCGTGGTTCGGCAGTCTGAAGCCCAATCCATCCCCCAGTTGCGGGACATTGCAGGTGATCTTCTCTCCGGGGTCTCTGTACTACTAACGCCGAGATTCTTGTTGCCGTGCAAAGATTTTCTCTGTGCTCTCTGTGCCCTCTGTGGTTGAAAAGCGCGTGTCTTCCTCTGCGCTCTCTGCGGTTTCTGTGTTTTGGTTGCGGCTCTGCCGCTCTGCGGTCTCCGTGGTTTGCCCGCTTTTCCGCGAGACTCGTCGCTCTCGGTTTTCCCGACGGCTGAAGGCTGATAGCTGAAGGCTGCGGGTTCTTACTTCCCGTAGTAGTCGTTGATGATCTTCTTGACCTGCTCGGCGTCCGGGGCGTTGGGGACCAGCTTGATGTACATCTCGTACTGCTTGACGGCCAAGTCGGCCTTTCCGAGACGGGCGTACGCGGCGCCCAGCCCGCGGTACGCGTAGGCATACGAGCCGTCCGAGCGGACCGCCTGTTTGTACTCTTCGGCCGCCATGTCGAAGCGCTGCTGCATGAAGTACTGGTTGCCCAGGCTGTAGTGCTCCTGCGCGGCCTTCTTGCCGGTGTCCTTGGGCGGGGTTTTCGGTTCGTCCTTTTCCTTGGCCGCGGCGCTCGACGCCTTCTTGGCGACCTTGGCCTTCTCCTCTTGAACGGGCGGGTCTTCCTTCTTCTCGCCTTGTTTCTCCTCGACGGCGACGGGTTGTTTTTCCTCGGGCTTCTTTTCGACGACCGGCGAAGTCTTGACCGACGCGCTCCCGCCCGCGGAAGGAAGGACACCTGTCTTGGGGACCGCCGCGATGTCGAACTTGTCCTTCGAATCCGTCCGCCCGGCAAGGATCCAGAAGAGGCCGGCCGAAACCATCAGCACCCCCACGACGACCGCAGGGATCGTGATGTTGAACTGTTTCCTGGGCGCCGAGGCCACCAGGCGAATGGGTCCCGACTGCTGCCGGACCGCGGGGTGATGGACCTTCTCGTCGTGGTCCAGCGAAGGCGATTGTGGAGACACCGCAGGATGCGGAGGCACCGTGACCGCGAGCTCAATACTCCCGCTCCCCGCGTCCTTGACATCAAGTTCGATCCCCCTCGAAAGGGACGACACCGCGGCCATCCCCGGCGCGCCCGCCGCCGCGACTTCCGGCGGTCTGTCGAGCCCGGTCGCCGGGGGCGGAGCCTGGAACTCCTTCTTTTCTACCGGCGCGAAGAGGCTGGGGTCCACCTGGATGCTGTCGGTCGCCTTGATGTAGCCCTGCGGCTGCGGGCCGGTCCCCGGCGGGATCTTCGGCGGCCCCGACGGCGCCGACGGCGGAAGCGCGTCGGTCCGCGGAGCCTCGTCCGGGGCGCCGTACCACACGCTGTCCGCCTTGACGAAGAGGTTCTGGCGCAACTTGTCGACGTCGTCACCGGACAGCTCGGTGTCCGGCACGATGTCCTCCGAGAAGAGCTGCTCGGTGGCACTGGCGATCTTCGGCGCGGGTTGCGGCGCGGGCGGTTGCGCCTGGGCAGCCGGGAAAGGAGCGCCCGGCTGGACAATCTGGATCTGGATCTGCGCGGCTGCCGCCGGGTTCGCCCCGAGCGCCGTCGAGGGGCCCGCAGCAGTCACACTCACGGTAGGCATCATGGGGATCGTCAGCCGGTCGGAGGCCGAAACCGCGGCGTCGAAACCGGGGACGGCGAACTGTTGCGGAGCGGCAGGCCGCGGACCGGTCGGGGGCGGTTGCAACGGAGCCTGCAATGGGACCGGCGGCGAGCTCGGCAGGTTGGCCAGAAACTGATCCCACGAAGTTGCCGCCTGCGGCGCGGGCGGCTGGGACAGGCGGGGGGCCGGCGGGGCCTGAACGGCCGGCGCCTGCGGCGCGGGCTGCGGGGGCTGGGATTGGGCTCCCGGCGGCTGCGACGCCGGGCCGTCGCCTCGGATCTCGAGCGGGCGCGAACACTTCGGGCAAAACAGACGGGCGCCCGACGGCAGGGCGGCCTGCGGAAGCTTGAGCGAGATGTTACAGGTCTTGCAGACTGCCTCCATGGGCCTCCGTCCGTCCATGCTGCGATCCGGCTTTGAACGGCGCGCCCCCGCCGCGACTGTTTCCAATTCTAGGTGGATCGCGCCCTCAAATCAAATACAAACTGAACCCGCTTCCCCGGCGACACCTCGGGCCACCGGATGTCAGCTTTTTTGGAACAGGAAAGCGGCTTTGCCTATCCGCCCGCGGGGGCGGGGGTCTTGCGCTGCTTTTCGCGGAGGATCTGCCGGAGGTCCTTGTCGAAACGGATGCGGCCGGCCGCAATCTCGCGAAGGGCCGTGACGACTTCCTTGTTCTTGGAGTGAACGAGCGGGGCCGCGCCGTTCATGAGCATGCGCGCCCTCCTGGCGGCCATGAGCACCAGCGCGAACCGGTTCTCGACGTTCTGGAGGCAATCTTCAACGGTCACTCGGGCCATCTGGGTACTCCTTGCGCAAAAGGACCGACGGGCCGCGCATTATACACATCCCGGCCGGAAAGACAAACCAAAAAGCCGGCCGTCCTACTTTCCCTTGGGCGCGGTGCCGGCGTCGGGGGGCTTGGGCTCTTCCTTGTAGTCGGCGTACTTCCAGGGGATCTCGTCGACGCGGGCCTTTTCGACGATCGCGGCCTGCGGCCGGACGTTGCTCATGATCGCCGGGCCGCTGGTCGTGGCGTCGCCTATCTCGATCCACCCGAGCGACTTGCCCGCGCCGTCAATGACCTCCACGCGGCGCGACGGGCTCGCGAGCCCCAACTCCTTCCGGGCGGCGTCCCCTCCGCCCCGGAACTCGATCGCCTTCATGTTGGTCAGGTTGTAGAGGACGGAGTTCATCTTGTAGGGCCTGGCCTTGGCGCGCTCGGGCGCCTCGATCTCCCACTGTTCCCCCGTGTCGGTCGTGCCCTTCACAAGCGTCCATTCCTCGGCCGCGCTCTTGAAAACGACCTTCCGGACCTCGTCCTTCTTGAAGTCCATGACCTTCTTGAAGCGGAGGTCGAACTCCTTCTTGTCGGCGTCCTTGAGGATCTGCTCGCCGATCTCCCACACGGTTTCGGCGCCGCTCCGCCGGGCGTAGACCTTCTGCTTGCCGCCGGCGTCGCGCTTGGCGACGACCACCTGCTGGAGCGCGTTTTCGGGCCCCTTCCAAACCGAGAAGGAAACCTTCGCGACCTTGAGACCGAAATCAGCGCCCTCGCCTTCCTTTTCGGCCGCCACTGCGGTGGCACGGAGGGACCGCAGCGCGTTTAGCACCTTCGTCACCTCTTCGTCGTCTGCGCGGTCGTCGGCCGGCAAGCGGAGCCGCCACCGGTCGCCTTCGCGCTCGGCCGAATATGCCTTGTCCTCGAGTCTGACCTCGAGTTTCTGGACCTCGTCGTTCTTCTCGAAGAAGAAAAGCCTCTTGTCCCGGAGGGCAAAAAGGTCCTTGTCAAACGAGTGCTTGACCGATGACGGCGCCTGGTAGACCCTGGGATCGCCGTCACGCATGACGTAGTACGTGTTGTCGAACTCGTTCTTCATGCCGACCTTGAGCCCCAGCTCGGCCCCGCCCGAGGTCTTCACCGAAACGCGAAGCTCGGGCGCGTGCAGGCCGTACTGCGCGAGGTTCGCCGGGTTTTCCTCTGTCACGCGCTCGGTCTTGAGCGTGTCGAACGCCCCGGCGACACCGTCGGCCGCGTTTTGATCGGCTTCGGTCTGCACGGGCGCGGTGATTCGCCACTTGCCGTCGGCCTTGGCGAGCGAGATGACCGTTCCCTTCGCGGCGACCTCCAGCGACTGCGCGTCTTCCTTCTTGAGCGCAAAGAGCTTCTTTGACTCATCCTTCTTCTTCTCGTCCTCCTCGGCCTTTTTGAACTCCACCAGATAGGCGTATGCGCCCAGCCCGCCGAGGACGCAGATCGACGCAAACGTCTTGAGAATTGATTTGGTGAAGTCTTTCATGCCCTGACTCCGTTAGAACAGGCGGACTCTGCTTCGTGTTCTCTCTCTTTAGTCGATGTCTCCGGCGGGACAAGCCCGCCGGGGGCCGATCCCGCCCACCGCCCACCGCCTTACTTGTTCTTTCTCGACCTCCAGATGAAGAACGCCGCCAAAAACAGCCCCAGAGGGAGCGCCCCAAGCGGAGGGAACGGCCCCACCGTGGTGTATTTCAGCAGGTTGGCCTGGGTCTGCGACAGGAACACCCGCGAGGCCGCGCGCTTTTTGGGCCGAATCGAGATGTTGTCCTCGGCCCGCGCGAGCCACGAAACCGAATTGACAAACAGGTCGCCGTTGCCCGAGAAACTCCTGAACTGGTTGTTCGGGAAGTCGCTGTCGCCGAATACGACCAGGCGCGACTCGCCGCCCGATTCGCCGGACGAAGGGTTCCGTCTGGTCGCGACAATCCCGACGGGTATCGGGCCCTTCTTGTCCTTCCCATCCGTAAAACTCGCGGCGCCGCCCTTGAGTTCGGCGAAATCCGTTTCGGCCCAGGCCGTGGGGCCGGTCGAGGCGAGGTTCGTGGGCGTGACCCCCTCGGCGGCCTTGGCGCCGGAGCTTAGGCTCCGGGCGGTGGGAAAGAACGTCATGAGGTTGAACCCCTTTGTGATCTCGTGGCTCCCGTACTGCGAGATGACGGGGATCGTCGCCCCGGCGCCGAAGAGCTTGGACATTGGATCGACGATGAGGTCGTTCCCGATCTCGATCCCCCAGTCCATCAGGAGATCGCCCAACTGCGGATTGGTCTCGGGCTCGATCATCAGCATCACGTGGCCCTCGCGCGAGAGGTAGTCGCGGAGTTCCTTCAACTCGGGCGGGAGCAGGGGTTTCTGAGGCCCGGAGACTATGACCGCCACCGCTTCCTTCGGAATCGGGGTCGTGGCCAGCACAATCTTGTCGACCTCGAAACCCTCGTTCTTGAGCGTCTCGACGATCTCCGAATACCCCTTCTCGCCCTTTTCGTCGATGGCGTTCTCGCCGTGGCCAAAGACAAAGTAGACTTTTCGACCGCCCACCCGTGTCACCTTCACCAGACCGTTGGTGAGGTCCTCCTCGGCGATCCCCTTGACGCGCGCCTCGCGGCCTTCGCTGCGCAGGATGATGCGCGGCCCCGTCTTGGTGACGTTGTAGGTCTTCACCATCTCGGGTTTCTTCTGGTAGTCGACGAATTCGTACGTGAACTGTTTGCTCAAGTACGCGTACGATTCGAAGGTGTCACGGAGTTTGTTGTATTCGTTGTCCTCGGGAATGAAGAACGCAACGGCGTTCACGGGGGCCTTCAGACCCTTCAAGGTCTTTTCGGTCTGATCGGAGAGCGTGTAGATCCCCTCGGCGTTGACGTCCCAACGAAGCGGGTGGCGCACGCTGATGTAGTTCACGGCGGCCACGATCCCGGCCACGACGATGATTGCCACCGCCATGTTGGCGCCGTAACGCGCCGATCGCGACCCGAACGCGGCGATCACCTCGTCGCGGCACGCGATGACGTAGAAGAGGAGCGCGGCCACGCCCACGCCGCCCGCCGACATCCACGCGACCTTCTGATCGGCGTGCACAAGGTAGATGAACAGGCCGATGAGCACCCCGAAAAGGCCCGCCAGCCCCGCAATCCGCCCGTATTTTTCCATCACCCGATCCTCCCTATCTCCATCTCTGCGATTCCACCACCCTCTGCGTCAAAAACAGCGCAAAGAAGATCACCGACGCATAAAAGACCAGGTCCTTGAGCTCGACGAGCCCCTTGGCAAAAGACCCCATGTGTTCGAGGAACGAAACGTACTTGAGCACCTCCTGCATCCGCCCCTCGGCGCCGGCGGCCGCCCAGCCGATGACCCAGAAGATGAGCAGGACGCCGAAACCCACGATCGCAGACACGATCTGTGATTCGGTCAGGGCGCTCGTGAAAAGACCGATGGCGGTGAACGCGGCCCCGGCCAGGAACAGGCCCACGAGCCCCGAGACTATCGGCGCCCATTCAAGATTGCCGGACCCCCCCGGCCCTCCGGTCATGAACGAAACCAGCAGCGGGTAAACACCGATGATGCCGACCATGGCGGCCACCACTGCGAGCGAGGCGAGGTATTTGCCGATGACGATCTGCCAGACCGAAATCGGGTTGGTCATGAGAAGCTCGAACGTCTTGGTCCGCTTTTCTTCGGCCAGAAGGCGCATCGTGAGCACGGGGAGCATCAGGAGGAAGAAGACGTTGACGTTCATGATGAGCGGGGCGACGACCATGTCGTTCAGATTCATCCGCTCGAGCATCTGCGGCGCCTGCATTTGCAAAAACTGCATCGACTGCCGCTGGAAAAACGTGAGTATCTGGAAGAAGAAATACCCCGCTATGGCCGCGAACACGCCGAAGATGACGTAGGCCACGGGCGTGCCGAAGTAGATTTTGACTTCCTTCTTAAAAATGGCCCAGATCTTGTACATGACGCCTCCCAAATGACCGGCGACCGGTGACCGGTGACCGAAAACCGCTATTGCGCCTTCTCGTCCGTCGTGAGCTGCCTGAAGACCTCTTCGAGCGACAGGGACAGGCTCCGCATCTCGATCAGGCCGAACCCGCCCTCGACCATGAGCCGGGCAAGGTCTTCGCGCCGATCCTCGCCCTTTCCGAAGGCCGCGACAAACGAATCGGCCGCGCCGTCATGGCGTTCGATTGTGACCGGCAGGGCCTCGCGCGCCTTTTTAATGGCCGCCTCGGCGTCGCGCCTCACCCGCACGAGCACCGACTCCCCGCCGGTGCGGCTCTTGACAATGTTCTCCATGGTGTCGGTCGCCACGATCCTGCCGCGGTGAATCACCATCACGCGCTGGCAGGTCATCTCGACCTCGGGCAGGATGTGCGTCGAGAGAATCACGGTGCGTTCCCTCGCAAGCTCCTTGATGAGACTCCGGACCTCCTGGATCTGGTTGGGGTCGAGCCCAATGGTCGGCTCGTCGAGGATGAGGACCTCGGGGTTGCCGAGAATGGCCTGTGCGATCCCCACGCGCTGTTTGAAGCCCTTTGAAAGATTGCCTATCAGGCGTTCCGCCACGCCGGCCACGTTGCAGCGGGACATGGACGAGTCCACGCCGTCGCGGAGCCTGGCGCCCGACATCCCCTTGATGGCGGCAACAAACGAGAGGTACGACACGACCGTCATGTCGTTGTACACGGGAGGGTTTTCGGGGAGGTACCCCGTCCGGCGCTTGACCTCCATCGGCTGTTCGAAGACATCGAAGCCGGACACCTTGATGGCACCGCGGTCGGCGGGGATGGCGCCAGTGATCATCTTCATGGTGGTCGTCTTCCCGGCCCCGTTGGGACCGAGGAACCCGACGATCTCGCCTTGGGAGACCGAAAACGACACGTCGTCCACGGCCCTGATGCCGGCGTAACTCTTGCTGACACCCGAAACCTCTATCATGGCCCTCTCCTCGCTGGCACGGCGTTCGCCGACTGCAACAAAACGCCTTTACAACCGGCCCCCGCGCAAAGGTATTCCCCGAACCCGATGTTCTCCACCGAGCGCGGATACATAATGTCTGGCGCGGCAAAAGTCAAGGGTTTGACATCGGTCTGCGGTCCGCTAGAATGCGCCCTCCCCGGGGTGCATGGAACGGAGCCGTCCAATGCCGAAAACTGGCCGTATGGCACTTCTGCTCGCCGCCATCGCCGCGCTTTCGATTGCGGGCGCGCCGGCGCAGGCGGAGGACCCTTCGGCGGGGGGATGTGTGTCGGACGACGACTGCTTCGCGATCCTCAGATGCTCGGACCGGGAATGCTCGCTCTCCGTCGTCCACCTTTTCCTGCACCTCGACAAGTACTTGAAGCGTATCACCGCGGCATTCGGCGTCTGGACCTACATCATCCTGTTCCTGATTATCTTCTGCGAAACCGGCCTCGTCGTCACCCCCGTCCTGCCCGGAGATTCGCTGCTCTTCGCCACCGGGGCGCTGACGGCAATCGGGGCGCTGGACGTCTGGTGGTGCTTCGGCCTGCTCTCGGCAGCCGCAATTCTCGGCGACACCGTCAACTACTGGATCGGCCACGCAGTGGGGCCAAAGGTGTTCTCGAGCGAGACCTCCCGGTTTCTGAACAAGGAGCACCTCAATCGCACACACGCCTTCTACGAAAGACACGGCGGCAAGACGATCATCATTGCGCGGTTCATGCCGTTCATACGCACGTTCGCCCCGTTCGTGGCGGGGATCGGCGCCATGACGTACCCCCGATTCATCGCGTACAACGTGATAGGCGGCCTGGCGTGGATCTCCTCGTTCGTTTTCGGGGGTTGCTTCTTCGGCAACATCCCCGTCGTGAAGCGGAACTTCACCATCGTCATCTTCACGATAATATTCATCTCCATCCTACCAGGCATCATCGAGTTCATCAGGGCGCGGCGAAGAAAGGTTGTCGAATCGGGCGGTCCGGGAGTATAATCTTTCGGCGTCGAACAGCGGAGTGCCCATGCGCTTCCCGCCCGCAGTATCCCTGGTCCCGGCCCTGGCCGCAGCCGCGGCGCTCGCGTCGTGCAGCGTGGACTACGCCGGGATCCTGGGCGGGAAGACGTGCGACCAGTCCGGCGCCTGCTCGGAAGGATACGTGTGCGACAGGCAGACGTGGTCGTGCGTCGAAACCGGCGGCGCGGCGGGGAGCGACACCGGGGGGCGGCCCGACGCGAACCGTCCGGACGGCGGCACGCACGACGCCGCGCACGGGGCCGAGACCCCGGAGACCGACGACGGGGGACCGGTGACGGACGCCGGTGCGGAAGCCGCGACCGATGCCGCCGCTGATGTGTCCCATCTGTCCGATTCGTCCGATCCGTTAGACGCCGGTGTTGACGCCGGCCCTGATGCCACGGCGACGGACTCGGGGCCGAGCGACACGGGGGAGGTTGATGCCGGCGCCGACGACGTCGGCGCGCTGGATTCCGGGGCGGACGACGCCGGCGCGGGAGACACCGGCCCCGCCGACGCGGGGTTCATCGACGCGGGCATCATGGTGTGCGCCCCCAACGATCTCAAGTGCGCATCCGAGAAGGACCTGAACATCTGCAAATCCGACGGGTCGGGCTGGGAATGGAGCCAGACGTGCCCGGGCTACTGCCTGACCGATCACTGCGTTGCCTGCAAACCCGGGACGTTCAGGTGCTCGGGCGACCACGACCTGGAGATATGCGCGGGCGACGGCACGGCATGGGCCTGGATCGACTGGTGCGGCGATTTCTGTCTTGTCGATCATTGCGCCGAATGCAGGCCTGGAGACAAATGGTGCGACTGGGACGACCTGGTGACGTGCGGCCCGGACGGAGAGAGCGTGTCGAAGACGACCTGCGAGTTCGGCTGCAACGACACCGCACTCGAATGCAACGTCTGTGATCCCGGATCGGCCTGGTGTGAAGGAAACACCCTCAACACCTGCCACGGGGACGGCGCGGGGTTCGACCAGCGCGACTGCTGTGTCCCGAGCTCGTGCCGCAACGGCGATTGCGTCGACAACTCGCCCTGGATAGCAAACGCCGCACCCCTGAGCGCCAACGTCTACACCGACGTGACGATAACCATCGACGGCTGTCAGTTCGCGGGCAATGCCGTGGTCGAGTTCTGGTTCGGCTCGAGCTGGGGTGGGGCGAGCAACGGGTCGATCACGGCACGAACGGGGTCCACCCAGATCAAGTACAAGCTCTCCAACATCCAGCCGCCCAAGGGGAAGGACTACCCGATGCGCGTGCACAACCCGGGCGGCGGCAACAGCAACCAGGTGACGTTTCACGTGAACAACTGACGGGCAGTTCATGAAACCCAGGTGCCACATCGAAGTCCGCCGCCGCCGTCAACCCGCCGGTCTTGCGTCCGCGGCGCTGCTTTCGGCATTCTGCGCTCTTTTCGCGTCGTGCACCGTCGACTACGCCGGAATTCTGGGCGGGAAGGCCTGCGACCGGTCGGGCGCGTGTGCCGCGGATTTCGCCTGCGACGAGGCGACGTGGACCTGCGTCAAGTTGGGCGGCGTCCCGCCCGGATCGACGATCGACGACGGAGGGGGGAAAAGCGACTCCGGCCCGGTCGTGATATACGACACCGGAATCCCGGACGCGGGCGTGGAACACGACGGCGGCACGGGCCCCGAGGCGGGCGACACGGACGACGGGACGGAGGACGTCGGTTTCCCCGACGATGCCGGATTCGACGACGCGGGCGGCGAGGACGCGGGTGACTTTGACGCCGGCGCACTCGCGTGCCAGCCCGGCAGGCAAAAATGCGTTTCGGACACGGAACTCGAAGTCTGCAAGCCCGACGGGTCGGGTTGGGTGCCAAAGGAAACCTGCGCGGCGTACTGCCTGACCAACAAGTGCGTGAACTGCAAACCCGGAACCAAATGGTGCGGTGCCACCGGCGACGTCGAGGAATGCGGAACGGACGGGATGAAGATCAACATCACCGACTGCCAGTTCGGTTGCGACGCCGCGACAGTGGCGTGCATGATCTGTCAGCCGGCGCTGGCCTGGTGCGACGGAAACGTCGCCGAAACCTGCGCTTCCGACGGGATGAGCATCACTCCGACCGACTGCTGCATACCGGACACCTGCAAAGACGGCCTGTGCACCGTCACCTCGCCGTTCATCACGGACGCCGCCCCGCTCTCCGGCGACGAAGGGGCGGACGTCACGATCACGATCAACGGGTGCAATTTCCGGGGCGACTCACAGGTGCACTGGTACATCGGCTGGTGGGACGAGGCGCCAAACGGATCGTATACCAGCCGCACGTCCAATCAAATCGTGTACAGGCTGAAGCCCGTGATCGGTCCCAAGGGAAAGGACTACAAGTTCCGCGTCAACAACCCCGGAGGCGGCGGAAACAGCAACGAGATGACGTTTCACGTCAACAACTGACGGGGGACGTCTTGGAGTGCGGTGGCCTACGGCGCGGAGACGGCGACTTCGGCCTTGTCTTTGTGGCCGGCGGAGTTCACCGCCACGATCTTCGAGGGGCCGGGGGAGAGCGAAACCAGCTTCGTCTCGCCCGAGCGCGTGTCGCCGACGTACCTGTTGTTTATGAACCACGATATGGTCTTGTCGCGCACCGAGGTGTAGCCCTGAAGGGGAATCCGGCCCGTGTTCCGGACGCCCTCGGTCATGACGTACGACGCGCCGGAGGCGGGGCTCACGATCCGGAGCGTGTCGCCGGTGGCCTGGACCGCGCACGACGGGCTCAGCGGCGGAGGCCGGGCGTCGGCGGCGCTCAGCACATCGGCCACGGACGGCGGATAGACCGTCATCGCCCGCTGCGACACCTCGCCCTCGGGGTAGAGTTTCCAGAGGCACGCGCGCATCCCCGATTCGTTCTCGACAAGGTACTGCTTGTGGTACGGGCACTCCCTGGCGGGCGCCGCGTCTTTGACGGTGACCACTTGCTTCGTCCCCGGGCACGCGGGCGTCGCCCGGTAACCCGAGTGCTCGCAGACCGCCACGCGCGAAAAGCCGGAAGGCGGTGGGGCTGCGATTGCGCGGTCCTCCGTCGTCACGGCGGCGAGTATGTCGAACATGAGCGGCGCCGCGGCCTGCGCCCCGACGATCCCCTTCGCGTGCCGTCCCGAGAAGTTCCCGGCCCACACGCCGACCGTGTACTGCCCGTTGAACCCGATGCTCCACGCGTCGCGGAAGCCCCACGAGGTTCCCGTTTTCCAGAATACCTTCCCGCCGGCGGCGGTTGCAACGCCGACCAGAGGCGCGTCCGGCCGGCTCCGGATCGAGAGCGCCCGCCGCGTCAGGTGGACGGCGGCGGGGTTCAGGAGATGGAACGCAGGGGCAATTTGGGATTTGGGATTTGGGATTTGGGATTTCAGATCGATGAGATAACTGGAATGCATTCCGCCCCTCGCTAGTGTGACATACAGGTTCGTGAGGTCGAGGAGGTTCACCTCCAGCGCGCCGGTGATGACCGAAAGGCCGTAGGCGGTCTCCTGCCGGTAGTCGAGCCCGCCGTCTTTCAGGAGCTTCAAGAATCTTTCGAGTCCCGTGCGCTGGAGGATGTGCACGAACGGGACGTTGAGCGACTGCGACAGCGCCCGCTCGGCGGTGACCAGCCCCTCCCATGATTCCCCGAAGTCGAGGGGCCTGAAACTCCCGATCTGCACGGGCGCATCCTCGACAAGCGACTCGGGCGTGACGACGCCCTTTTCGAGCGCGAGTGCGTACAGAAACGGCTTGAGCGTCGACCCGGAAGAGCGCGGCGCGGCGAACCCCGCGACCTGGCCCGCCGCGTCCGTGTCCCAGAAATCGAGATTGCCGACCAACGCCCTTACCTTTCGGGTGTCGTTCTCGATGACGACGACCGAGGCGTTCCGCGCCCCGAGGCGGTTGAGTTGCGCCCGGTACGATTGCGCGATCCTCTCGACGCGCCCCTGGACCCGGCGATCCAGCGTCGAAACGACCGACGCCTGGCTTCCGGCCTCTGACTTCCGGCTTCTGGCTTTGATGAATTCGGCGGCGTGCGGTGCGTGAAACGGCAGCGAGCGGACTGACAAAGGGACGGGTTCGGCCTTCGCCGCGACGAGCACCGATCTGTCGATCACGCCGCACGCCTCCATCCGGTCGAGCACGCGGTCACGACCGCCGCGCGCGGCGGCC
>JACRCP010000333.1 GCA_016218965.1 Deltaproteobacteria bacterium
CCATTCCGGCACCTCCTGCAACCCGGCGAGTTCCACCGGCGCGCCGCCGCCCTTGCCGACCTTTGAGATGGTCCCCTTGGGCGCGGCATCCCCGAAAGTCGAGGTCGCGAAGTACACCGTATCGGCGTCGAGCGCGATGCCGCGTGGTGCTATCAGCGAGCCGACGAAAACCTCGGGTGCGCCGCCGCTTTTCGCCAGACGCGTGACAGCGCCCGCTTCGCTGTCCACCCAGTACAGGTGCGTCGCATCGGCGACCGGGGCGTAGGGGTTCTTGAGGCCCGTCGCCAGCACCTCCGGCACACCGGGAATACCGCCATCCCCGTCACCGGCGTCGGTGCCTGTGCCGCCGTCTTCACCGCCGCCCGCGTCAGCCGTCCCGACGTCCAATTCCCCCGCATCGGGCGTCCCGGTGTCGGCGAGACCCGTGTCCGTCGAACCGGCGTCTTCCCCTCCGTTGCCACCCGTGTCTTCCCCGCCGGCGCCGCCCGTGTCCTCCAGTCCGCTCCCGCCGCCATCCGTCCCGGGCACGACGCCGGCATCGGCGGAATCGCCGCCTCCGCCGCACCCGTGAACCGAGAACCCGGCGAAAGCCACGGCCACCATTCCAGCCGTCAAAAAGGCTGTCACACTGGACGTAGTCCCGAAGCTCTTCATCGCTCCTCCATATGTTGTGTAGCGGATGCGAAAAGTGCCCAAAAGTATGCTCGCCATCGTGCGGAACCGCTACGGTGGAAAACACGGGTTTTTTCCCAGCATCACCGGAGGAAATACTCAACGGGTTCGTCACAGGCCACTTATCGGCGACTGTCCTGCGGGACAACGACCGGCTGCCCGAGTGCCAGATCGGTGGGACCCTCGATGACGGCGCGCCGTGCGTCCACCCGTATCAGTGCAAGTCGCTGCGTTGTGTCATCGCAGGCGTGCCATCGCAGGGCGTCGCAGGCTCGGAATCCGCCCAGAGACGGCCTTGCCGCCGCCGACCCGCCCGCGTAGCGCTCCCGGAAACCCCGAAAACCCATTTGAGTCAACCTGCACCATGCGACGGTCCTGGCTAATCCACTACGCCAAGCCCGATTATCCAGGATAATCATCGACACGGAGCTTGACAATCCAGGATATTCGGGTACGATTGACGAGTGGATGCCGGAACTCGCCAAAGGTTGCTGGGGCTCAACCCGTGGCTTTCAGACCCGGCCCGATTCGCTCAGGAGATCGCCCGGCGCGTACCGGAGCGTTTCATCCCCCGGAAGATCGACCCCACGGGTTTCGACGATCCCCGGAAGGCGAAGCTGATAGTCGGACCCCGGCAATCAGGAAAGTCGACGTTTGTCTGGACGCTGCTCAAAGACAGATCCCCCGTGACGGTGCTCCATTTGAATTGCGAGGACAGCCTCGTCAGGAACTGGTGCGGGTCGGCGGCCGGAATGCTCACGGACCTGGAGACTGAGTTTCGGGGCATCAAGACGATCTTCTTTGAGGAGGCCCAGCACCTTCAGAGCGCCGGGTTGTTGGTCAAGGGCCTCGTCGATGCCCGGCGTGCTTTCGATCTCCTGGTTACCGGATCGTCGACGTATCATCTGGACGCAAACGTCCGCGAAAGCCTTGCCGGGCGCGCCGAACGCAGGCTCGTGCTGCCGTTTTCGCTGTCGGAGATCGCGGGCGCCGAAAAAGGGGGGGTACCGGCTGTGAAAATCGCTCGAAAAGCAGCCACCGCGGCTCGAATGCTCGAGATTGGCGGTTATCCGGATGTCTATCTTGGCGCGGATCCCGTCCACGAACTCGCGGGACTTTTGGAGGCGTTGGTCATCCGCGACGTGTCGGACCGCCATCGGATTGCGAGGCCGGACGCCTTCCGGACGCTGTTGCGCCTCGCTGCGGGACAAACCGGTTCTTTGGTGAACTTCGCGGAATGGGCGTCGCACGCGGGCGTCTCGGCGTCCACCGTGGCCAACTACCTGAATATCCTCGAAGAAAGCTGGGACGTCAAGCTCCTCCCGGTGTTTGCAGGTGGCCGGCGGCTCGAAATCACGTCGGCCAGGAAGATCTATTTTTTTGATATTGGCATCCGCAACGCGCTTCTGGGGCGCTTTGATCCACTGGAACAGCGCGGGGCCGACTCCGGGCCGCTGGTCGAGGGTTTCGTGTTCACCGAGATCACGAAATCGATCCCGTCATCGTGGACGGTCCACTACTGGCGGTCGAAGGGCGGGGCCGAGGTGGATTTCGTCCTCGTGTCCGGAAGCGGGATCGTCGCAGTCGAGGTCAAGACCGGCCCGGTCCGCGGAATCCCGCGTTCGCTGCGCAGTTTCATAGACGCATATTCGCCTCACACTGCGCTTCTCGTGTCTCCGTCTGTGACTGATCCGGTTTCCGAAAAAGTGGCCGAAACCCGCGTCGTCCGTGTCCCGATTTCGGAGGTCGGCGCGAAGGTTGAGGAACTCTGCGGCTTACCGAACTGATGCCCACGGCCCTCACACACGCGGTTTTGGGCGCCGGGGCGGCGGCGGTTTTCGCGTTGCGCATGCGGCGGGTGAAACCGTGCACGGTCCTCGGCTTGGGTGCGATCGCGGGCGCGTCCCCTGACATTGACTTCGTGAGTTTCATCACCGGCATCCCGTACGAGCACGCGTTGGGGCACCGGGGGATCACGCACTCGGTCGCGGCGACAGTCGCAGTCGCCGCACTGATTGCTGCCGTCGTCCACGCCCGTTCGCGAACCCACCGAGTCGACCGCCCGTTCCGCCCAATCGGGCGCGACGCCGTCTGGCTGTGGGCGGGCCTCACCGTCGCCGGGGTGGTACACGCCCTGGCCGACATGCTGACCGACGGAGGCCTCGGAATCGCCATCTTCGCGCCGTTTTCATGGAAACGGTACTTCCTCCCCGTAACCCCGATTCCGGTGTCGCCCCTCTGGCTTTCGGCAGAAACGGCCCGCGTGATTGGCTGGGAGGTCCTCCACCTCTGGCCGCCTGCGGCTGCCGCTATCGCGATCGTTTTCATCTTGAGGCGGCGGTGCGAGACGGGGCACTGACGGACACGTGGACCGAACTGCAAAAACGTCCCGGTCCGTGTCATATTTGGTTTGGGTGCGGCTCTTTTCGGCGGATGGACGTTGGTGGCATCGATTTCTCCTGGCGCGGCTATGCCGCAACCAAAACGTCTCTGCGACACCTGGATGCTGTGCGCTGGCCCGGCGACTGCCCTGAATGGCCCCGAAGGGGCTGTCGGTCAATAGCCGGGGGTGACGGAGCCGCAGGCGACGGAACCCCCGGCTATTCACGTTCACCACTTCGTGGTTCATCCCTACACCTCCCGGCGGTACGTATCGTCTGCCGCAAAGCGTACGTGCCCCGGGCGGGTGCCCTTGCCAGATTTTCTGCATGCTCAATTCCTTGAAATCACACC
>JACRCP010000037.1 GCA_016218965.1 Deltaproteobacteria bacterium
AATCAGGCTCAACGGCCGGGTGAACGGTGGCCGGAGCGTTCCTTCAGAGAGACGCCGACCCGGCGCCTTGGGGTAATCTTTTCCCCACAGGCGTCCAACTCCTCCACCTATTACCAGTTTTCAACAGCGCGAAAGGCTCAGACGTTTCTTCTCACGAGCTCCGATGGCGGCACCAGCACCTTTTTCCCCAAGACCTCGCCGATGATCCCGTCGTGACCCTCGGCAAACGAGACCGATTCCGCGACCGGCCAGGCGGATACGGGCCCGACGGCCACGCCGGCGTCGAGTTGCAGGCGCAGAGTCGGGTCCGAGCGTTCGGTCCCGAGTGTCTTGAGCCCGGCCGCCAGCTTGCGCAGACCGTCCGCAAACCCGGTGTCGTCGGACTGGAAGACCTTGTGCCGAAAACCCTTGTGCCAGACGGTCAGGACGAGCGGTACGCGGTCGCCGGAGAACCGCGAAAGACTTTCTGGCAACGGCGTCTCCCTGCCGTCGGAAAGTCCCGAGCGGAGCCACGAGACCACGTCTTTCACCTCGGCAGGGCCGAGAGAGGTCGTCGGCTCGAGGCGGAAAAGCGAAAAGGGGATCACCGCCGCGGCAAAAAGCACGGGGAGCGATATCAGGCCGATCGTTGAAAGTCGCGGGACCGTCAAGCCGAACGCCCCTGCCGCCTGAGAAACGCCAGTTCGTGCGCCGGGACGAGCCAGAAAACGATGAGGACCATCGCCGCGATCGCCAGCGCAATCCCCCCGAGCGCCCGCCCGTGACCGCCATAGATTCCGTAGAGGTACGAAGCCGAGGCGATGACTAGCGCCGCAAAGCCCAGGCCGACCGCGCCGTGAATGATGCACGCGATCGCGGCGACGCCGCGCGCCCACGGTTTGCGAATGACGACGGCCGCCGCGGCGGCGAGCATCAAAGCCGCCGCGCCCCAGAGAACGCCGTTGATGACAGGCGAGCGGCTCGGGACGTATCTCGCGATCGCCCCGATGACCGACGCCTGCATGAGGTTCAACGCGGCAAACAGCCACACGGTTCTATCGGGCATGTCGGATTTCCCTCCCGCTTCGTTGTCCCCGCCAAATCGAAGCGGCGCCAGCCTACCACCATCGGGCCTCCCGGGTCCAATGGACGGTGGGTGGGTAGCCGATTGCGGGCCGGTGCGGCTTCGCGTATGCTTCTGACGTACTCGGGAACACCGACGACCGGTGCGGCCGGGGCTCGGGGTTTTCGCTTCGCGTGAGGCCTGTTCCATGAGACATCTACCGGGCGCGGCCGGGCTGCTCGCCCTTTTCGCCCTCGCGAGCATCGCGGGTTGCGGCCCGCGCATGATCGAGACCGGCGCGACGGCGTTCGAGGCAGATGCGGGGCCGGCGGACGCGGGCGCGCCGGAGGCAGGCGACGGCGACGCCGGGGCCGACGCGGGGGCCGGGACCGACGCGGCTCTGCCGCTCGACACGGGTGTCGCCGACCCGCGCGTGCCTCCGACGGGCACATTTCCCTACGTATTCAAGGACGACGATCGCGCGCCCCAGTGGGCCCGGTTTCGGGCCGAGGGGCTGACCGGCGACGAAGTACTGGCGAGCTTCCCGGACTACATGAAGAAATTCACCGAGAAGAAAAGGACGGCGCCGTCGGCCGAGCGCGAGTATTTCGAGCGGCAGCGGAAGTTGCAGGCCGCTGTGCGCGCAGCCGGGTCGGTGCCTTCCGGCGCAGTCACGGCGCGCATCGGCCTTGCGGGCGACATCATGTGGATCTCGGACTCGTGGGACACCTTCCTCGATCCGGTCCTGCGAGAGCGCATGGAAAAAGACGACCTCTGGCTCGGCAACCTCGAAACGCCCATCGCCGCGAGCGTGGAAGTCGGCGTGACCATGGCCGGCCTGCCGGTGTTCAACTCGGCCCCCGGGCTCGTGCGCTCGTTTCGCCGGGACGACGGCGCCCCGTTGTTTGCGGCCCTCTCGTTTTCAAACAACCACACGCTCGACCACGGCGATGCGGCGGCGCGGGAGACGCTCGACTTCCTCGCAAGCGAAGGAATCGCCGCGGCGGGCGGGCGCACGGCACCGGGATCGCGCTTCGTGGGGTTGGAGGTTGACGGCATCCGTCTGGGTGTCTACGCCGCGACGTGGGGGATCAATGACATGACATTGCTCGATTCGACGGCCCTCGAAATCGACGTCGTGCCGGGGCTCGCGCCGCCGGGCGCGAGGCAGGTCGATTTGACGGAGGCGCGGGAGGTCCTCTCCGAGATGGCCTTGGGCGGCGTCGATCTCTCGATTCTGCTTTTGCACTGGGGCCACGAGTACGAGATGTTCCCGGACCCGGTTCAGATGGTGGTGGCGCGCGAGCTCGTGTGGGCCGGCGCCGACATCATCGTCGGGGCGCACTCGCACGTACCGCAGCCGGCCGAGCTGTGCTTCGTGAACGGCGCCGAGGCGAAGTACGCCGCGGACCATCCGGACCTTGAGGCAACCCGCGCCGACGGGGGCTGCGTCCTCGCGGGTGCACCGGGTCCGCCGCGCAAGGCGCTGGTGCTCTATTCGCTCGGCAACTTCGCCACGGCGATGAGCACCGAGCTGTGCCGCGCGGGCACGTACTGTTCCCTGGAGGTATTTCGCAACACCGACGGCGCGGTGGACTGGCTCATGCCACGCCACGGATTCGTCTACAACGCGCCGGAAGCCCCTCCGGATGGGACCCGCCGCACGCTCAAGCTTTCAGACTACCTCGCCGCAAACTGTTTTGCCGACGCCTGCCCGGCCGTAACCCAAGACGAGATCGCCTACCTGCGCGAGCATCTCGGCTCCGACCTCGGCCTGGCGGAAGAGTAGACCGCACATATCATCAATCGACAGCGTCTGTTGCATGATCCCAGCCGGATCTTTCGAGTTGTCGTTACATTTCAATACATTAGCCTTTTGGTCTCGTTGCATTATTCGTTGCAGAATGCTATCGTCAGGCCGTGGCGAAGCTTCGTGAAAAAGATCTTGTCGATCTCCTTCGCTCCCGACCGCATCAGAGCGGCGGCGAGTTGTCACGCGCCTTGGATATCAGCCGGGCCACGCTGTCGCGACGCCTGCGTTCGTTGGGTGACGAGTTGCTCCGGCAAGGGGGCGCGAAGAATACCCGGTACGCGTTGCAACGCCCGTTGCGCGGGCGCGTGGGGGCAGCCCCGATCTACGCGGTTGACGCCGAAGGTGATGGGCTCACGATCGGCACCCTGGCGCTCACCGAACCGTACGGCAGCCTGCTGTTCTCCCGTGAGCCGTTTCCCTGGCCGGTCGAGGGGCCGCTCATGGCTCAGGGGTGGTGGGAGGGGCTCCCCTATCCCATCTACGACATGCGGCCGCGCGGGTTTCTCGGCCGTGATTTCGCCCGGCGCCATTCCGAGGCCCTTGAGGTATCCGCCAGTCCGGATGAATGGAGCGATGATGACGTCGTCCATGTTCTGTCGCGCGTGGGCGACGACATGCCGGGCAACTGGATCGTCGGCGAAGCGTCCTACAGGCGCTTCCTCGATAAGCGCACGCGCGGCGAGCACTTCATCGACGATGACGAAGTGGGCACTCGTTACCCCGAGCTTGCCGCGCAAGTCCTGGCCGGCGGGTACGCCGGGTCTTCCGCGGCCGGCGAATTCACGAAATTCATCGCCGCACGGCGGATCGATGGGCGTCCCGAGCACGTTATCGTAAAGTTTTCGGGAGCGGACGGTTCGACGGCCGTGCGGCGATGGTCCGATCTGCTCATGTGCGAACACCTCGCTCTTGAGATGCTCGACAACAGCCTCAAGCTCCCCGTTCCCAAGAGCCGCATCCATGAGGCTGCGGGGCGCCGTTTCCTTGAAGTGGTGCGGTTCGACCGGCACGGACCGCATGGCCGCTTGCCGGTTTGCACGCTGGAGTCGCTGAATTTCGCGTTGGTCGGGCGCGTGGAGGCCTCCTGGCCGGACGTCGCCCGGGTGCTCTCAAGGCGTGGATACCTTCCGGAAGGCGAGGTGGAACGGATCCGCCTGCTCTGGTGGTTCGGAAAGCTGATTGCCAACACCGACATGCATCATGGCAACCTGGCATTTCATCCGGGTCTCCGCCTCGCGCCGGCGTATGACATGCTGCCGATGCTTTTCGCGCCGCAACGCGGCGGAGAGGTGCCCGAGCGGGAATTCGAGCCAGAGCCGCCGCTCCCCGACGAACGCGACACCTGGCATGCCGCCGCGCAGGCGGCAGCCGCGTTCTGGCGGCGCTGCGCCGATGACTTACGAATCAGCGACGGGTTCCGCCGGCATTGCGAGCAACACGCCGTCCTTCTTGAAAACCGGTAGCGACGGATTCAGCGCTCGTGCAAAACCACGGCGGCGTAGACCCTTCCCATCTCCTCGCGCCGGAATCTCGTGCTCAAGGCGCGCATGACGGCGTTTTTGTCGGCAGTGAGGGAAAGGCCCTGCGCCTTGATCTCGGCGTACGCCGCCCAGACGCGCTGGCGGAATTCGAACTCGCGGTCAACCTCGGCCATGGCCGCGTCGATGTTGGGGCGGAATTTTTCGATGTCGTCGGCCTGGTATTCCTCGAGCAGCAGAGGAAGCAGCACATCGTAGTCGAGCACGTCGCTCGTCTCGAGCGCGTTCCAGCAGGTCGCGATGACCGCGGCCTTGTTGATTCCGGTCGCCCAGTGGATCTGCTCGACCGACTCGGGCTTGCACTTCCACATCGTGACCCGACCGCCCGGCTCGGTGACGTACCAGACTGCGCCCTCCGTGCCGGTGAGCTTTTCGTCCGCCGCAGGCCGGTTGCCTGCCTCCATCTCGGCGCGCAAGGCGGCGTAGCGCGCGGCGGGGTCTTCCCGCCCGTCCAGCTCGCCCAGAAGCGGAGCCGGAGGCACACCGAACGTCTCGAGCTCAAAAGGCCCTACGATAGAGGCGTCCAGCGGCCGCACGCCGAACAAGACCGCCGGGGCGAGGTCCACCGAGTACGCGATGAGATGGGCGTTGCGCGCGCCATACATCTCAAGGCTTACGTGGCAGTTGTTGGCATCGACCAGTTTCGGGATGCCCGGGAATTTGGCGATCATCTCCTTCCAGTAGTCGAGAAACGGCCCCCATTTGCTGTTGCGCAAGGCGGCCGCCAGCCGCAGCTTGTACGTAAGATGTGAGTCCCCGTCCGCGTCCCGGTAGCGGTAGGCGAGCACGTTCGTGCCGTCAAGCTTTTCGTAAAGATGGGCGCGCGCGATGGGCGGAAAATGGAAGCGGCCATCCTTGCCGAAGGGATAATGCAGTTTTGGCGTGGCGAAGATGACCTGCGGCGCGGGCTCCCCGCCCACGCGCAGCAGGGCGAGTCCCCCGTAGCGATGGTCGGGCCGCTGGCAGAGAAAACCCTCGAGGCGCAGGTCGTCGTTGAACGGGTCCGCCACGTCGAACGGAGAGAGATACTTCTCGTCCACCCGCAGCAGCTCGCAGGCTTGTTTGATGTCGTCCATCGGAAGATCCATCTGCGGCTACTTCGCCCCGACGGCCAGAACGTTGATCTTGCGGAAACGGGCGGGGGGGCAGCCGTGGGAGACGGCGTTGAACTGCATCGGCTCGCCCTTGCCGTCGTAGAGGGACCCGAAGATCTTTCGCTCCTCGCACCCGCCGGCCGCGTCGCACGCGCCCCAGAAATCCAGCGTGTTGGCCTGGTACGCCGCGCCGCGGACCACCGCGCCGACCTTTCCGTTTTTGATTTCGCGGACCAGCCCTGCGCCGAACTGGAAGTTGTACCTCTGCTGGTCGATGCTCCACGACCCGCTTCCCGAGACCAAAAGCCCCTCCTTGGTGTCGCCAACGATCTCTTGGAACGACGGGCCCTTGCGCACCGGTTCGAGCGAGATGTTGGGCATCCGCTGGAACGGCATGGACGCCCACGAATCGGCGTACGACAGCCCCGGCGAGCTTTTCTTTCCGAGCCTTGACGCCTCGGCGCGCGAATACTGGAGGTCCGAGAGCACGCCCTCGCGAATCAGATCGAATGAGCCGCACCTGACGCCGTCGTCGTCGTAGGCGGCGGTCGCGAGCGCAAACGTCTCGGTGCGGTCGGCGATGAAGTTGAGGAGCGGCGGCCCGAACTTGAGTTTGCCGACGTCCGAGGCCTTCACGAACGACGTCCCCGCCATGTTGGCCTCGAGGCCCAGGATCCGGTCGTACTCGGTCGAATGCCCAATACTCTCGTGGATGGTGAGCCACAGATTGCTCGGGAGGATCACGAGGTCGTGTTTTCCGGGTTTGACAAACGGCGCCCGGAACTTTTCATTGGCCTCCGCCGCAATCCGCTCGATCGCTTCGGGCGCAAACGCCGCCTCGGCGTGCTCGTAGCCCCTCTGCGCCGGCGGGGACTCGAGCGAGCGCGTCTCGAAATCCCCGGCCGCCGGGTCGACCGCCGTGACCGTCATGTAGGGCCACGAACGGCAGATCGTCTGCGCTATGAAGGATCCGTCGGTGCTTGCATAGAGTTTTTCCTCGCGGGCAAAGTGCATCCCCGAGGTCGCGTACTTGATCCCCCGGACCCTGAGTGCCCTGGCATTGGCGTCCAGGAGGAGGGCGGCGGCCCGTTCCATCGGGACGGCGAACGCGTCCTTCGAGATGGGCGTCTGCCACTCGTCCTCGGCCGCCGGGACGGCGTGGACCTCGGTTGCACCCGAAAGGTGGGCCATTGAGGCCTTGGCGGCGTCGAGCGCGGCCGCGACACAGCCCCTAAGCGAGTCCGGCGTCGTGTCGGAGGTGCAGGCGAACCCCCACGAACCCTTGTAGAGTGCGCGCACGCCCACGCCCCGGCTTGTCGTGTCGGCCTTTTTTGTGAGCCTCCCCTCGCGCGCCTCGATTGAGCGCCTGCGAAGCGTCACGAGTCGCGCGTCGGCGTATGCCGCGCCGCCCTCTCTGGCCTTTTTCATCAAGTCGGCAAACAGTTCACGCATCTTCGCGCCTTTCAGGTCCATTCTACGGCCCCATCGCGCACCCGTTCGGGTTCACCGAACCAGAGAGCTTCATCCCATTCCATCTCACTCGCACCACAGCAGCGGCGGACCCGCTCGGATCGATTCGTCGAGGTACACTTTCGCGTTGTTGTTGAGCGTCGCGTTCTTCACGAACACCGCGCCGCAGAACGTCGCGTTGTTCTTGAACTCGACGGCGGCCAGCGGGGCGTAGACCACCGCCCGCGTCTCGGTGTTGTTCACAAACGTGAACTGCTCGCCTGCCGCCGTGTCCGCACCGGCATAGATGCGGAACATTGGCCCGGAAGCGCAGGGACTGTTGAGCCTTGAGTTGTTCGACATGACCAAGCTGTGCCTCACATACAGGTACACATCGCCGTCGTCTGCCCCGAGCACGGCGTTGTTGTTCAAGGTCACGTGGTCGAGGTAATACCCGCCGGCAGGCAGCGTCGCGTGTGCGTTGTTCGGAAGTTCCAGCCCGCCGTTCACGAGGTACGGGGCGATGGCGGGGTCGCCGGCCAGCGCCGCGTTGTTGTTGTACTGCTCTTTTTCGGCGAGTAACGCCGCAAGGTCGTAGTCGCACGCACACGGCGCGGGGTCCGGCGTCGGGTACGAGATGCTCCCGTGGACGACGCCATTGCCGCTCTTGGCGCCGCCGAGATAGGCGTCGCCCCACAGATGCGAGTTGTTCCCCATCGAGAGGTTCCCGCCTCCGGCAAGCATTCCGCGGACAGTCGCATTGTTGGACATCGACACGTTCCCGTCCGCGCCCACGTCGCCGAAGTCTCCGAACTGTCCGGTTGTGCAGTTCTTGCTCCGGACGAGCGCGTTGTTCTGAATGGCAATGCTCCCGGTCGCGCAGATGGCGTAACGGAACTCGGGGAGGGCCATGCCGGCAATGGCGAAGTTCACCGTCCGGTCGGCGCCGTTCCCCGCGAGATCGGCGGCGTTGACCGCCAGCGTGTAGTTCCCCTCCTCGGTAATTGGCGTGCCGCTCGTATACGGGTTGCCGTTCAGGGTCGCCGTCCACGGCGTCACGAGGTTCGCGTCCGCAACCGTGATGAACGCCGCCGTCCCAAGGTTGTGCGTCCCGCCATCGACAACGCCCGTGACGACGATGCTCGGTGGGGTGCGGTCCACAACGAACGACACCGTGGCCGAGGTCGAGTTCCCCGCGCAGTCCCATGCGGTCACCGAGAGCACGTACGAACCGTCGGCCGTGACGGTTGTCCCGGAGACGAACGGTTCCGCCGGCTGGTCGTCCTTTTTGAGCGTGACGTTGCTGCCCAAAAGGTTTGCGTCGTCGACGTCCACTGCCGGGGCCACCGGGAAGTTGAAGTACGATCCCTCCGCAACACCGGAGATATCGACTACCGGCGCCGTCCGGTCGATTTTGAACCCCGGCGAAACCGTGGCATGGTTGTCGAAAGCGTCTTCGGCTGCGACGGCCAGTACGTAGCTGCCTTCCGCGGATACCGTCGTCCCTGAGACGAACGACTCCTCTGGTCCGCCATCCTTGGATAGCGTCGCCGCCCACGAGCCGGGGTGCACATCCGTGACCGTGATGACCGGAGTCACGTCGTGGATCGTGCAAAGACCATCGACGACGCCGGGGTCTATGGCAGGCGGAGTAAGGTCCAGCGCGAACGTCACCACGTGTGACGCCGACAAGTTCAACGTGTCCGTCGCCGTGACGCTGAGCGTGTAGTCGCCGTCGTCGGAGATACCGGTTCCCGGCGTGTACGGTTGTGGCTCGCCATCGTCTTTTTTGAGGGTGATCGTGACCGCGCTCAGGTTGTCGTCAGGATCAGTCACCGAAATTTCGGGTGTGACAGCCTCGTTGTACTCTCCGCCATCCTCGACCCCCGCGATGACGATGACCGGCGGCCGGTTGGCCTCCCTCACCGTGAACGATACCGTCCGCGACGCGCCGTTTGTCGCCTTGTCGGCGGCGTTGACGACAAGGACGTGGCTCCCGACGGCTGTGATGGGTGTGCCGCTCATGTATGGATTTCCGTCGAGAGTTGCCGACCACGTATCCGGGTGCAGATCCGAAACCGTGATGGTCGCGGCAACACCCGGGTAATCCACAACGCCTTCCTCGACGCCCTGAATATCGATGGCTGGCGGGACCGTGTCCAGCACGAAGCTTACACCTTGCGTCGTCTTGTTGTTGGCCAGGTCGTACGCGGTCACGATGAGGGTATAGTCGGCGTCCTCGGCAATCGGAGTGCCTGAGGCGTACACGACATCGTTGAGCGCTCCGGCGATTCGGTAGAGATTGACGTCCGTAGCGTCGAACACCGCCGCCACGGGAGAGATGTTGTAGAACGCCCCGTCGACGACACCGGCAAGCGACAGCACGGGTGGGATCGTGTCCTCCGTAACCATTTCGACAGCCCAAGTGGACACCAAGCCATCGACGGTCAACATGCCTTGGACCTGGTGCAGGCCGGGACCGACGAATGCCGCCGCGTCAAGGCTGATTCGGTACGCGCTGAAGCCGCTTTCCATGGCCACCTGTGCTGAATAGGCCGGTACTCCATCGACTGAAAGGTCTAAGGTCCCGGATACCGCGTTGACAGCGCTGAAGTAGACGGTCAGGTCAACCGGTTCCATTCCCGACTCGTAGGCGGACTTCCCGACCGTCATGCCAGCGATCTGAGAACCGCCGACATTGAAGAACGCCTCGCCGACGTAAAGCTCCACGCTCGTACCTGCCACGTTCTTGAAAAGAGAGAAGATCAACTTGTGCGTGCCGAGCTGCGCCGAAGCGATGCTCTGGGTCGCCGAGACAACGACCTGCCCGCTCACGGCCGCGATGGGCAACGTTGCCGTCGCGAGCGTCGAGTCATCAGGCGCGAAGTACATCACGTACAGCGACCCTTCAAACGCCTCGTTGCTCTTGACCAGGAAATCCGTTCGCACCGTGTCGGCGGCGCCATAGACGGTCTTGTCGAACGTCACGCGCGATACCACGGCCACGGTCCCGGCCACGTTGTACCGATAGAATCGTTCAATTCCCCGAAACACGTATCGGATGTCGCGGGTCCCCGATACCGCCGTCTCCGGAATCCCGAATGAAACGGACTGCGGCACCGCGGCGGCAAGATCCAGGTACTGCGAAAACCCCGAGGACACGTCCTCCACCAACAATATCCCCGCGGCGTCGGACACAATCGTTACCAGAACATTGTCTCCCGGGCCGTAGTCTTGCCGGTCGGTGTACAACTGAATTCCGATCGGGCGCTCCTGAATGAAGGCCGTGTTGAGGTAAACGCTCAGCCCCGTGGCGGGAGTGTATATCTCATACACCAGTTGACTCCCCACCACCGAGAGCGGCACGTCGACCGGAATCGTGATCGAATCTGCCGGCAACACGAACGGCAGAGGGTCGATGCTCACGTCCGCGTACTCGACACGGGCATAGAGTTCCCTGCCGCTCACGCTGCCGATGTTCTCGATGACAAGGTCAACATGCGCCGTTTCGCCGGCGCGGTAAAGCGGTTGGTCAAACTCCACTCTCGCGACCACCTTGACCCCGCGCACGAGGTAGTTGATCGTCCCGGTGTCGCTTCCGGCGATACTGCCCGTGACCGGCAAAAGCTTGTACAGCGCCGTGTACGTCAACTCCTCGAGGTCCTCGCGCAACGGAACGGTGATCGGAACGCTCGCCGATGCCCCGGCCGCGACGTTCACCGGCACTTCTCGCGGGAATCCAAGCGTTTCAAACGAAAGTGTGGCCGAGCCTGGCAAGTCGCCGGTGTTCTGGACGGTGAAGCCGAACGTGGCGTTGTCCCCGGCAACGAATTCGAGCGTCTGCGGCGGCAGTTCGGCAAAAGCGAGGACCGGCGCCACGACATCAAACGCCACATTGGTGGCCGCCGCCTGCGCTCCGGCCTGGTTTCGGACGGTCGCAGTGGCGGTCTGCGGTCCGGACTGCAGTCCGTTCATATCGACCGTGACGTTAACGGTGGCCGTCCCGCCCGCGGGGATGCTGATGATCTGTTCAGAAACCGTTGCGCCGACGGCAAACGACACTATCCCATCGAACGGACCCGAGCCGACATTGACAATCGAGAGCGCAACCGGAAGGGTCCCGTGGTCTTTGGCCCCGAGAGAGGCCGCTATCGTCAACGCCTCCCGCGCGGCAACGTGGATGGGCGTCGCGACGGTGTTCCCGGGGTCCAGAGTGGCGGTCAACGTGAAATCGCCGGCGGGCAGAGCCAAGACCAGAGTACGTGCAGCACCATCCCCCGGCGCGCCGGCGGGACTCAGTGCAAAGGTTTCCGTGGTTTCGTAGACCGTGCTTGATGCCGCGTCCGAGACGGCGAAGTGCACCGAGAAGTTCCCGCCCAACAGGGACGCATTCGTGACGTTGTAGGCCAGCGCGAACGGCTCGTTTTCGCCGAGCGTCCCGACCGGCGGGCTGACCGCAATGACGCCTTGCAGCCTCTCCACGACAAAGGTGAAGATCGTCGCATACCCGTACGTTTCGGCGGCCAAGGTGTACGTCCCGAACAGCAGAGTGAACGTCAAGAGGTCGTCCGCGCGGTCCGGCCCGACCTGGCTTCCCGCCGGATACAGCGGATACCAGCGTACATCGTTCCACACTTCGGCGCCTTCTCCATCGGTTAACCCAAAGGCCACGGGGTAACTCCCCTGCATGGCGCTTGTGTTCGTCACGAATACGGGAATCTCGACGACGCCCTCCCGGCAGAACGGTTCTATGCTCGCCGCGACAATTGCGCTCATTCCGAAATGAACGGGTATCGAACGCGAGAGCCTCACGTCACCGGACAGCGTGAGAAGATAGGTCCCGTCCGAAACGGTCCGTTTTTGAAACGCCGCCGTCGTCGCCTCGCCCGCCGCGAGAAAGACGTCCCTGACCTCGGTCCCCTGTTGCAGATCGTCAAGCTCGATTCTGACTTCGGCCGCCAACGGGCCCGCGTTGGAGATATCCACCCGGATCTCGAACGGCTGATCGTCCACCGTCTCGGGGGCCGTGACGTTCACCGACACCTGCGACTCCGCCACCTCGAACCCGGTCTCGGCGGCGGCGACCTTTCTCCCCCCGACAAACGCCACAACCTGCGCGGTGGCGGGACCGACCCTCTTCGCCAGCGCGACCGCGCCCACGTCAGTCTGAGAAGAAGGCGCGATCTCGAACGCCTCTTCCGAGACGAATTCGCCGTCCTGTCCGTAGAATTCCACGGCTCCTGACACCGTCGCGATGCTCAGGTTTTCAAGCGTCGCCACAAGGTCGACCTCGGCGCCCCTGCGATACAGCGACTTGTCCGATGCCAAAGTGACCGAGATGTCCCCGGCGACGAGCTTGAACGGTTCCTCGTCCCGTCCGACAAGTTGGCGAAGCGAATTCAAAAGACTGGCCCTGAAGATGTAATCGCCCGGCTCCACTCCAAGCGGGGGGACGACCTCGACCACCGACCGCGACTCACCCGAGGCCAAGTCGATTGCGAGGGATTTCTGCCACACCAATTCGTCTACAAACGGCTCCGCGGCGGGGGGCATCCACGTTTCCTCGTTCGGGTCGTACATGAACGTCGGCCCGGCATCGTAGGGCAATGCCTGTTCCCAAATATTTCCGGCTGCCACGATCCGCCCGCGGAAATCCAAAATGGCCGGCCCATTCCTCAACTCGGCGGGGTCGGTTGCATGGATGTCCTTCGTGAAGCGAATGCGGCCGTCGGCGAATACGACCATCTGGACGGTGTTGAGGTGCGCACCGGCACACGCCGCAAAGGCGCCGTCCGCCAATGCATCGGTTGTCGTTTCGGCAAACCACGTGAACACCACCTGATCGGCCGTCACGATTTTCCCCTGCGTATCCACTTCTCCAGGTCGCAGATACTTTGCACCGAAGAAGCCGCAGGTCGGTACCAGATTCGTCTCACCCATCGAGAAGAAGGTGGCGCTGTTTTCGACAAGCGCACCGAGGATTTTGTCGGTGTCCGGCGTCAGGTCGGGAACTACAAAAGATGTCCCTGTGACCGCCCATTCGACCTCACCCCGCGGCGCCATCCTGAAACGTTCGTATGTGTTGCCTCTGAATTCAACGGGGAAGGGGAATGTGCCGTCAACATAGCAGTCCAACTTGAGCGGGTCGGCGCACATCACGTCCCAAGTGTCCTGCCCGGCCTCGTTCACCCCGGCCAGAACCGGCTCGGGGCTTTCGGGCACCAGCGGACTCTGGCCGATGACCGCCACGGTGTCGGCACCTGCGCGGATGACGACGTCGGCGTGGCCATCTCCCGTCACGTCGGCGATCGCGGGTGAGGCATACCCCGCCGCGAACGGCAGGAGCCAAAGCAGGGTGAAATCCGGCAGTGAAGCCGCGACGGTGGCAGCCTCGCACTCGTCGAAGTCCCAACAACTGAGTGTAATGACGAGGTCTTGTTTCCCGCTGCCGTCGATATCGGCGACGGTCGGCGTCGCGACCAGCGGATTGTCCACATCCGAGACGACGTTTAGGACCTGGCCGTCCGACGAGAACATGTAGATCGAGAAGTTCCCCGTCGAACTGTCAGGGAGCAGGCTGACGGCGAGCACCTCGAGTTCCAACAGCCCGTCCTGGTCGATGTCGACCAACAAGGGCGCGGCGAAACTCGCGATCTTGAGTCCGGGGAGCACGGAAGCGCTCGTCCACCGGAGCGTGCCATCGAAACCGGAAAGTGCATACACCTCCGAGGTCGCGGTGAATTCGCCGTCCTCGACCACCGCAACGTCAAGCGTCCCGTCACGGTCCAAGTCCGCCAGCACGACCGGCGCGATGACCGGCGAGCTGCCCTGCCGGCTCCACTTGACTTGCCCGTCGGCCGCAAATGCCGTCACGCGCCCCGAGGGTGCCCCGACGACGATCTCCGCGTCCCTGTCCCCGTCGATGTCACCCACCGACGCGCCGAGAGACCCGGCCTCGCCGCTTTCGGTTCTCCAGCGCAGACTTCCGCCGGCGTTCAGGACATGAAGGTCCGCCGAAGTCGGCATGAGCGTGCTCGCGTCAAACACGCCATCCGCAACGACGATCTCCGGAACCCCGTCGCGGTCGAGATCGGCAACCGTCACGGCCGAAATGAACGGCCGCCCCGTGACATACGTCCACAGCAATGTTCCGTCGCCGCCGAAGGCGTAGACCCCTTCACTGCCCGGATACGCCGAGACGGCCACGATCTCACCGGCGCCGTCACCATCGAGATCTGCGATGGCCGGAGTGCCCAAGCCCCACACCGCGATTGAGGGAGCGACAGTGGCCGAACGCCACCGCTCCTGGCCCGTGCGTCCGTCGAAAACCTTGAGACCCACGCTCGCGTCCGCGGCGGTCATCACGACCTCGTTGATCCCGTCCCCGTCCACGTCCCCGGCAATCGGAGACCCCATCATCCCAAAAAACTCAGAGCCATCGCCGAGCGGCGCCGAAGGCGTAAACGTCCCCAAATCGAACCACACGCTGGCGGGCCGCCGGATGTATCCCGCGATCGAGGCGGTGCTCCGGTGCGCCGGGTCACGGTTGAGCATCGGCCAGTCGGTTGTGCCGGGTTTCCGCCGCAGGATCATGAGGTCAAGCGTCGAATCCGGCAAACCGATCGCGCCGTTTTGTATGTTCGTCGTCGAGGTGATCGAGTCAGTCGTGAGGTAGATCGACTTGTCGAGGACCTCGTCGAGCAAAACGCCCGCCCCCAACACCGATATCTCGAATTCCCCTTCCGACCTCGCGCCGGTGTTGCCGTTTTCGACTTGCACGGTCAAGAGGTACGTGCCCGAGGCCGCATCGGCCGGCACGGCAATCGAGATCGCGTCCGGCATGTTCGCGCCGACGGTCCCCGCCCCGGCGAACAGGCTCGGAGGCCTCGCACCGCCGTGCCAGACCGTCACCCGGTACGAGTATGCCGTTCCGACCGGACCGGAATTCGCCACGTGTATCTCGACAGAGGAACCCGCCAACACGCTGGTGTCCGGCACCGAGACCGACAGCACCGCGTTCTCGATAGCGATCTCGCCCACCGCGTCCGATATCAAACCGGTATTCCCGGCGACGACTCTTGTTGACAGAGTGTACTGCCCCGAGGGGATGAACACGGGGACGACGAAGCCCACGTCCGCGCTGTCGTTCCCCGCCACTGCGCTGTCTCCCTCCGCCGCCCTCACCGTCCGGGCAAGTTGGCCTCCGGAGATCTCCACAACGTATGAGAACGGTGTCCCGACGGCGCCCACGTTCCCGACGGTGAATATCCCTCCTCCGCCCGCCTGCAAAGGCCCAATCGGAAGCGTAATCGAGAGTTCCGCGTTTTCGATCAAGATGCCCGACGAGGACTCCGTCACCAAGCCCGTATTCCCGCAGACTGTGCGGACTGTTAGAGTCGCGTCGCCACGGAGAAGGCCCAAAGGGACGAGGAAAGCGGCGTCGTAGCTGTTGCCGGCGGCAACGTTCCCGTCGCCCGCGGCGATATCGAGCCCTTCCGGGTGCTCCGCGTCGGCGATCTTGACGAAATAGGAAAACGGCGTGCCCACGAGTCCGGCGTTCGCGACCGTAAACATCCCCCAAGTTCCTGCCTGCAATGTTCCCGCAGGCAGCGTGAGCGAAAGTTCGGCGTTCTCGATCGCGTGGGCCGAGGAAGACTCGGTCGCAACACCGGTGTTTCCGTTGACAGCACGGATCGCGAGCGTACCGTTGCCCCGCAAGAGGCTTGCGGGCACCTGAAAAGCCACGTCGTAGCTGTTGTTGGCTGCAACGGTGCCACTCCCCGTCAATACCCCAAGACCTTCGGGGTGTTCCTGGTCGAATATCGTCACGGCGTACGAGAACGGCGTTCCGACTGCCCCCGCGTTTTGGACAGCCAACATCGACCAACCGCCGGCGAACAGTGTCCCGGCGGGCGGGTTGATCGACAGTTCGGCGTTCTCGACCAAGGCCGTGGCCACGAATTCGGTCTCGACCCCCGTGTTCTGTGCGGTGACCCTCGCCTTGAACTCGTATGTACCCCGGGGGACAGTCAGAGGGACGAGGATCGCGACTTCCATACTTGTCGCGCCCGCCGTTCCGGCATCCGGATCGGCGATTCCGCCGTCGGCATCCGGATTGGTGTATCCCCCGATCGCCCCCGTTCCCTCCCCTATCCGTATCGGTTGGCCAAGCCCGCCGCCGGAGATCTCGACGAAGTACGCGAATGCCGTCTCCACAGGCCCGCGGTTGTTGATCGTGGCCGACAACGGTTGGCCCGCAAGGTACGGTCCGGCTCCCAGAGCGATGTCGAGATCGGAGTTGAGAACGGTAAGTGCAAAGGTGTTTTCCGTGATGACACCGGTCGCGACCGCCGTGACGCGCGAAATCAGGTCATACTGGCCGCCTCGGACGCTTACAGGAAGCGAAAAACTCACGTCCGTTTGGACGTTGACCGGAGCATGCCCCGACCCCAGGCCCAACGATACCGGCTGCGTGAGGCCGCCGGCGCCAAGAGTAATCTCGTAGTTGAAATCGGTGGCAAGCGTCCCTTGATTTGTGACCCGGATCGACGACGCGACGCCCGCAGAGAGCAACGGGGTTTCAAACGAAACAACCAGGTCGGCATTAGTCACCGTCACGTTCTGTTGTGCGCGCACCTCTTTTCCCGTTCGACTATCGACTGCGGCGACCGAGAACTCGAACTGGCCGACAAGTCCGGAGGGCACCGGCAGTGAAATGACCTCGCTTTGTTGCTCGCCCAGAGGACCCGAGGCAATCGCGGCCGCAACCTCCTCGCCCGAAAGGCGTTTCAGTTTGGCCTCGGCCGAATACCCCGATGCCGCTTCCCCGATGTTCTGGACGGTCGCCGTGAGGCTCTCTCCGGCCACAACGTTGGACGTGCCGATGGAGACAGCAAGCTCGGAGCCTTGGATCGCGATGCCAAGCGACTGCCCGACGTGCGTGCCCGTCGCCAGAACCACGCAGTCCGCATCGAGCTTGCCCATCCCCCGGAGGGCAAACGGGGCCACATCGAGCGGCTCGCGCGTGGTGCCGAACGCATCGACCGCCCCCGCCCGCTCGACGTATCCGACGTAGTTCCCGCCAACGTCGCTCACGGCCAGGATGATCCAGTAATCCGCGGGCGCGCCGCCGTTGTTCACAACGTCGATTGCCGCGGTCTCGCCCGCCATGACGAATCCCGAAACCTGCGACAGAGACAGATCGGCCCCCTCGACCTGAATAGGGAGCACGGCCGCCCGGCTGAGTCCGAACCGCGTGTCCTGAACCGAGACCGAAATCTGGTAGCTGCCGGCCGCGAGCGCCTCCGGGACATCGACGTTCGCCACGGCGGTGCTGCCCGGCTGGACCTCGGCGCTGCCGGTGTTGCTGGCCAGAACGGCGCCTCCGCCGACCGGTTCCAGATTCAAAGTCCAGTTGACCAGTCCCGCCGCCCCTCCTGCGTTGTCGATTCCCACCAGAGCTTTCGCACCGGCGGCCACCTGACCCTGCAACGACGACACGACTATGTTGCTCGCAAGAATGCTCACATCCTGCTCCGACTCGGATAGTATTCCAGTCCGCGCGTCGTTCGCGTTTGTCCTCAGGCGGTACGTCCCCTGCTCGATCCCGGACGGGACCGGGAGCGGCATCGCCGCCTGTCCCGACGCCGCGACGTTGCCGTTGCCGGAGTACGTCGCGAACACGATGCCGGTCGAAATGTTCACGTAGTTTGCAGCGTACGCGAACGTCGTCGCGACCTCTCCATCGTTCATCACGGAGAAATTCCCGGTGGACCCTGCGACAAGCGGCCCGGCCGGGAGCGTCACGCGAAGGGCGCTGTTTTGTACGAACAACGGGTCCGTGCCCTGGCGGACCTCGCCCGTGTTGCCGTCCGTTACCTGATATTCGATGTCGTAGCTCTTCCGCGCGAGCGAGGAGGGGACCGGCACCTGCACAGCGGCCGTGCCGATTGCCGGGACGGTTTTGGAGCCGGACGCCGAAGAGACCACCTGCCCGGAAGCGGGGTCCCTGAACGCAAAAGTGTACGATGCGGTCGTCGCGACCGGCCCCTGATTCGCAATCTGGCGTTCAAGCGAGCCGCCGGCCGTGGCGGCTGGCGGCCCCGCCGGTACCGAAAGATCGCTGTTCTGGATTGTCACGGGGTCCGAGCCTTGGAGTTGCTCGTTCGTATTCCAGTTCGTGATCGTGTACTCGTACAGGTAGTTCCCCGTCCTGGGCCATGACGGCACATAGAGGTCGATACCCACGCTGCCGTGTTCGGGCACGTTGTTCCAACCCGTCCCCGTGGTCACCGACTCCCCCGTCGCGGCGTTCTTCAGCGCAACCCAGTAGGCAGCATTCGTCGGGACCGCACCGTCGTTTGAGAGCGCGCGGCTGAGTGTCGCCCCGGCGAGCACGCTTGCAGGGCCGGCGCCCAGCGAAAGAACGCTGTTTTCGACGAATACCGTCGCCGTCCCTTGCACCGCCTGCTGTGTGTTGTTGTCGGTGACGGAAAACGAGAACTCGTAGCTTCCCTGGCGGACCGAAACGGCGATGGGCGAATCCATCGTCGCCGAACCGTTTGCCGGAACGGTTTTGGAAAAAGACGCCGAAGACACGACCTGGCCCGTCGTGGGGTTTCGGAGGCTTGTGTTGCAGATGTATCTCTTTAGTTCTCTCTGGACGGCCGGGCTTCGGAGCATGAATGGCTGACAATTACCACCTCCTGCAAGAAACTTGCGCATCGCTCTGGCCGTGGTATGCGTCGCGCTGAGATGAGCGAGACGAACGACAAAGACAAG
>JACRCP010000336.1 GCA_016218965.1 Deltaproteobacteria bacterium
AGGACGCATACGGTTTCCATGACTGGCAGTACTTCCGTCTGAAAATCCTCCGCAAGTGCGGCAAACTCGAATCCGACGATTAGATCGGCATTGAACCCCTTTTTTTCAGAGAGGGACCCACACTAATTCCAGAAGTTCCATTTTTTCCTACCGGTCGGCCGGCCGCACGTGCTACGATGCGCGCGCACGGGGGCTTTGCCGCACACCGGCGGGAAACGCATGGCCGCAGAGCGCGCCCTCACATTCGGTCAACAGCTCTCGTACGCCGTGGGCAACATGGGCGTCGGGCTGCTTCCGACGCTCATCGGCTCCTGGGCGATGTACTACTTTTCGCCGCCCCCCGGCGAAGGCCTTCCCTCGTATATCCCGCTCATGGTCGTGGGGTGGGTGCTCTTCATCGGGCGCTTGGGCGAGGCGATCATCAACCCGTTCATCGGCTACTGGAGCGACCGCACCCGATCGAAACTCGGCCGCCGCATCCCATACATCATGTACGGCACGCTGCCGATGACCATCGCCGCCGTCCTGATGTGGTTCCCGCTCGTCCATCGCGAGTCGATGATCAACGCCGCGTGGGTCGCGGTTATGATGACGGGAATGTGCGTGCTTTTTGCGGTGGTCGTCGCGCCCTACCTCTCGCTGCTTCCCGAACTCACGCCGTACAACGACGAGCGAATCCGGCTCTCCTCGATCATGGCGGTCTTTGAGATTGTGGGGCTTCTGCTCGCCGGCGGCGCGGCAGGCGTGGTGATTGACGCCTGGAAGACCGGCGTCCCCGGCCTCCCGGCCGCCTTCAACGGCTTCAACCTCTCGGCGATGGCGGTGGGTGCCCTGACACTCGCCGCGTTCTACACGACCGCGTTCCGCGTGAAGGAGAGGGAGTTCACCCCCAGCAAGGAGGTCTCGTTCGGGTTCCGGGCGTCGTTTGGGGAATCGTTAAAAAACTCCGCGTTCCCGCCGTACCTGTTCATGGTGGTCGCCTTCAGGATAGGAATCGATACCGTCGTGGTGGTAATCCCGTACATGGTCACGACGGTCATGGGCGGGACCGAGCTCCACGCGGGCTTCATACAGATGGGCATCATGCTCGCGGCCATCGCGCTTTTCTACCCGGTGACGATTCTGAGCGACCGCCTGGGGAAGAAGAAATGCTTTCTCGTGGGGTCTTTGGGCTTTCTCGTGGTCATGCCCCTCGTGGTCACGATAGGCAAATGGCCGTTCCTGTCGCCCATGGCGCAGGGGATCGTGGTTTTCCTGCTGGCTGCGTTCCCGGCCGCGACATTTTCCGTCCTGCCCAGGCCGCTCCTGGCCGACATCATCGACCACGACGAAAAACTCACGACCTACCGGCGCGAGGCCATGTACAACGGCGTCGAGGGCCTGTTCACCCGGTCGGCGTCGGGCCTGGCGTGGGTGCTCTCGGCCACGTTGTTCTACCTGTTCGGAAACAGTGCGGAGAACCCTCTTGGAGTTCTGCTTTGCGGCCCGGTCGCCGCCGTGTTCATCCTGGCCGGCACGCTGGTTTTCAGGAAGTACCCTTTCGAGAGATAGACGCAAGGCACGAGGCGCAAGGCGCAAGGACGGACCTGTGAAAAACAACAACGGCAAACCGGTCGGGGAAGAAGGCTCTTTCTTTCCGCAGGGCGTACACTTCAACGGCGAGGGCGCCAACTTCGCCCTGTACTCGAAACACGCGACCGCCGTCGAGCTGTGCCTGTTTGACCGGCCGGACGACACGGCGCCGTCGCACATCCTTCAGCTCACGCACCGCGATCGCTTCGTCTGGCACGGTTTCGCGCGGGGTATCCGCCCCGGCCAGCTCTACCTGTACCGTGTGGACGGACCGTGGGATCCCGCGGCCGGACACCGTTTCAACAGACACAAGTTCCTCCTGGACCCGTACGCGACGGCCGTCACCGGCAAACACGATTGGTCGAAGGGCTGCCACCACGCGTACGACCGCAAGTCCGGAGAGGAGTCCTTTTCGGAAAAATCGAACATCGAGGGCTGTCCCAAGTGCGTCGCGACGCACGAGCACTTCGACTGGGGGCACGACCACCGGCCGCACGTCCCGATGAACCGAACCGTCATCTACGAGATGCACATAGGGGGTTTCACGAAACACCCGTCTTCGGGGGTTTCGAGCCCCGGCACGTACCTCGGCGCGATCGAAAAGATACCGCATCTTCGGGCGCTCGGGGTCAACGCGGTCGAACTCCTGCCCGTGCACGAATGCGTCATTGACGAGTTCCTAACCGGCCGGGGGCTGACGAACTACTGGGGCTACAACACCATCGGCTTCTTCGCCCCGGACTCCCGCTTCCGCGCCGGCGCCGGCCCCGCCGACCAGGTCCACGAGTTCAAGACGATGGTGCGCGAGTTTCACAAGTCCGGCATCGAGGTCATCCTGGACGTCGTCTACAACCACACCGGCGAGGGAAACCACATGGGGCCCTCACTGTGCTTCCGCGGCATAGACAACGCAACGTACTACCAGCTCATGCCCGAGGACCGGCGCCGGTACCGCGACTTCACGGGCTGCGGGAACACCCTCAACTTCGACAACAGCCAGGTCATCAAGTTCGTCATGGACAGCCTGCGGTACTGGGTCGAGGTCATGCACGTCGACGGGTTCAGGTTCGACCTCGCGTCGGCCCTCGGCAGGCGCGAGACCCAGTTCAACCGCGTGGCGGCGTTTTTCGTCGCCATCCACCAGGACCCCGTGCTCTCGCGCGTAAAGCTGATAGCCGAGCCCTGGGACTGCGCCTGGGGCGACTCGTACCAGGTCGGGAACTTTCCCGAGGATTGGGCCGAATGGAACGGGCGCTTCAGGGACACCGTGCGGAAGTTCGTGCGCGGCGATCCCGGGATGCTCAACGACCTCGGATACCGGCTGACCGGAAGCTCGGACCTCTACTTCGACGACGGCAGGTCGCCTTATCACAGCATCAACTTCGTGACCTGCCACGACGGCTTCACGCTTGGCGACCTGGTGACCTACGAGCGGAAGCACAACGAACAGAACGGCGAGGAGAACCGCGACGGGAACGACACGAACGAATCGAGCAACTGCGGCGTCGAGGGTCCAACCGACGACCCGGCGGTGGGCGCCCTGCGGCGCACGCAGTCGAAGAACCTGATGCTCGTCCTGGCGCTCTCGCGCGGGGTGCCGATGATCCTGGGGGGCGACGAGTTCCTCCGCACACAGGGGGGCAACAACAACGCGTACTGCCAGGACAACCCCATCTCCTGGCTGGACTGGGCCCTGGCCGCCGCCGAGAAGGACCTTTTCACGCGGTACACCCGCATGCTCCTCGAGTTCCGCGCACGCCACCCCGTGCTCACCCAAAAACACTTCTACGAGGGGCTCGACCACAACCGCGACGGCCTGTCGGACATCGCGTGGCACGGGGCAGGGGGTGAAACGCCCAGGTGGAACGACCCGCTCTGCCGTTCCATCGCGTTCCACCTCGACGGATCGGAGGTGACGGGACCGTTCCGCGGGCACGACAACGACCTTTTCGTGATCCTCAACGCCTCCGGCGGGAAGGCGCACTACAAACTGCCCGTCCCCTCTTCGGAACGGACGTGCTGGCACCGGGTGATCGATACCGGACTTCCGGACGGAGAAGACATCGTGGACGAACATCGTTCGGTGCCGCTTGAGCCGCCCGATTTCTACATCGTCAACGAGCATTCGTGCGTCGTGCTCATCTCCCGCTGAGGAAGCAATGGAACCGATCGAGAACGTCAGGCATTTTGTCGCAAACAACGACGGCTGGGAGCTGGCCCTGCGCCAGAGGTTCGTTGCGGGCAAGGTCCGCAAAGACCGGCGTCCCGTGGCGATAGTGCCGGGCTACGGCATGAACTCGCGGATCTTCGGCTACCACCCGCACTCTCCGCCGCTCGAGGATTACATCGCCTCGCGGGGGTTCGAGGTCTGGTCCATGGACCTCCGGCAGCAGGGCGATTCGCGGCGGACGGACGGCGCGGGGCGCTGCCGTCGATGCGGGGAGTTCGGCCTTCGGGAGCTCGCGATCATCGACCTCAAGACGGCGCTCGACTATATCGCCTCGCACACGGCGGCCGATTCGGCCTCGGGCAACGTGGACTGCCTTGGGTGCAGCCTGGGCGGGAGCATCATCTTCGCGTATGTTGCGCTCTCTTCACGCCCCCGGGTCGGGACGCTGGTGGCGCTCGGGGCCCCCCTGCGGTGGCGCGAGGTCCACCCTTTCATAAGGCTTGCCTTCGGCTCGCCATTCGTCATGGGACATCTACCGTTCTTCAAAAGCCGCGAGATCGCGGGTTTCCTGCTCCCGAAGGTCACCAAGATCCCCGGGCTCATCGACTTCTACATCCACGGGAACCACTCGGACCTCCGCTACACGAAACAGCTCGTCGAGACGGTCGAGGACCCCGTGCCGTCCGTCAACCGGGAGATCTCTGTCTGGATCAAGACGAAGGACCTTTTCATTGACGGGGTGAACGTGACCGAGGGGATGCGGTCGTTTGCGAACCCCGTCTGCGCGCTCGTAGCGAACGCCGACGGCATCGTCCCGCCGGCAACCGCGACCTCGGTGCTCGACGTGGTGCAATCCAAGATCCGGGACACGATCACCGTGGGCACCACCGACCTTCGGTTCGCCCACGCCGACCTGTACGTGAGCAACCACGCGACGGAGATGGTCTTCAAACCGGTGGCGGACTGGATCGAGGGGACGTACAGGCGGTAGGCGGGGGGCGGTGGGCTAGAGGATCTCGACCATCGGAAGCTCGGGGGAACGGGGATTCGGAATCAGCGACCTCGTCCTCGGCTCGACGACCAGATCCAGCTCTTCAAGCACAATCTGGCCGATCAGCGGCTCGGACCCTTCAACCTCGGCGAGGGCGTCGAAGTTGCCGATGCGCCCTTTGATTTCTATGAGGAGCCCTGCGAAGATCTCTTTCTTTTGCGTTGTGTTGTTGGCGTACTTGACCGTCACCTCGCGGATCTTCCGGAGCCCCAGCTCGCTGACAAGGTTCTCGGGCAGCACCAACATGGTCGCGCCTGTGTCCACGACCGCCTCGACAACGATTGACTTGGTCGGATCCAACAAGCTCGACAACCTCACCTTCTCGAGAACTTTGCCCACTTCTCCCTCCTCGCGGCGCCGCGCGCATCACCTTGCATTCCCCGCGTTCCGTCGTTCAAGCGCCGCAGCCTCTACACCAATCTACCATCCGGCACGGACCGTGTAAACCCTCGGGCCCTCGGCCATAGCTCCGCTTTAGGGCCGCGTCTCAGAGGAGCCCCGTTCCACCGTTTGGTGAGACACCGCTCCTCGACGGAGTTTCCTTAGAGCGGAGTTATGGCCTCGGGCCATTGCGCATCTTCCCCCAGGGACACTTGGGGCCCTATCTCGGAGGGCTTGGAAGCTTGAATCCCGCAAAATGCGCAACCAATGCGAACATGAGTCCCGCGACAAAAGCACAACCGATCATGGCCGCGATGAACAACATCGCCAGTCCCAAGGTCTTGAAACCGGAAAGTCCCCGGCTTCGAAAAACGTAGACAGGGAACGCAACTACAAAACAAAACACCAACCCCAGCCGCGCGACACTGCCTATCTTGTGACCACGGTGTCTGGCATCCGCGTCGCACCACAGGATTGCGAGTATCAGCGCTGGCAGCACTGCGATCGCAGAGATCATGTTCGGAGATCGAGCATCTTTGGGCAGAAAGCCCATCAGAATACCGACAACACCGAGAAACGCCGCGTACAAAACCAACGCAACAAGTATGCGACGTTTCCTATTCGCGAGATCCGCAGTCGAAGCGCCCGCCTCGTCGAGGCGCGGTTCGATATTTGTCCCACCGTCGTCCGACACAAGGACCCCTTTACGCCTTGGTCTTGAAGTCCTTCCCGATCCACCCCGAGGCGAGGATGAGCAACACGGGTGAGGCCATCGCGATGCAGCCGTAGATGAGCCACATGGTTTCGGTGTGCAGTTCCCCGTCCTTCGGGCAGAAGTTCGCGAGAAACCAGCCCGAATAGAGGCTGGCGATGACCTTGGTCAAGAACCACGGGAACTGCGCCACGCCCATGTAGGCGCCTGTGCGGCCTTCGGGGGCAATCTCCGCCGCGTACTGCAGGAAACGCGGCTGCCAGATCGCCTCGCCGACCGTCATGAGGACCAGATACCCGAGCAAAGTCCAGAAGCCGGGCCCGAATGCAAGAAGAAACGTCGGCGCGGCCATCACGGTCGTTCCGACGATCATCATTCGGTAGACCTTCGCCTTCTGCGTGAGCGCGGCGACGATCGGGACAAGGATGAAGATCATGATCGGATTGAAGTTCGTCGCCGCCTCGAAGTGGTCTCCCAGCCACGTGCCCTTGTACGCGCGCTCGACGTACATCGGAAGCGTGAGCCAATTGTGCGCAAAAAGGGTTTGCACAGGGATGAGGCAGAAGATGAAGAACGAGAACTTCACGTCGGCAAGAGGGTGCTCCCTGAGCCACCGGATGAGCGAGAAAGGCGCCTTCTGAGCGGACGCCGGGGCCTTTTCGCCCGCGGGCGCCCCACCGGCGCCGAGCGCCGCGGTCCCGGCCTTGGCCCGCGCGGTGGCATCTTGGACGACCTTTCGCGTCAGAATCGCCCATGTGAGGACAAGGCCCAACACGGTGAACCCGACGTACACCCAATACGCGCCCGCAATACCGACCGCCTTCCGGATTGGCGTAAAGAACGTGGGCAGCCATCCGCCCAGGTTCATCAGGGCGTACAGCATCGCGTATCCCATCCCGGCGGTCTTCGGCGTCGTGAACTGCCGGACGGCCGCATAGGCCGCGGGCTGATACATCCCGTACCCAAGGACGACCAGCACGATCCCGAACATCGAAGTGAAAAAGATCGGCGACCACAGGCCGCCGGGACCCACCCCCAGCGCGGGGCCGCCGGCAAGGAAACACCGCCCGGCGACGAGAAGCAGAAGCGCGAGCAGAAGCGCCGCACGCACCCGCCACTTGTCCGCAAGCCCTCCGAACAAAAACATCGAAAACGTGATGCCCCAAGTCAACACGCCGACCATGATCCCGGCGTGAATGTCGCCCAGGCCGACGTTCTCGTTGAAGAACATGGCGAGGTATCCGAGAACGCCGAAATAGACGAACCCCTCGAGGAAATACGACACGTTCACGCCCCAGAGCGCGCGGGGGGCGCGGACGAGGTCTACGAACGGCTGGACGATCTCGCGGAGCGGGCTTTTGGGGGCGGCGGCGTTCTCGGGCCCTTGCTGGCTCATGGGGATTTCCCCGTGTTGGAGGCGAAAAAGCCCCCGGGCCGCGGGGCTCGGGGGCTTCGATTGGTGGACCGGATGAAGGCTACTTCTTTTCTTCCGCCTTCGGCTCTTCCTTCTTGGGTTCTTCCTTCTTCTCGGTCGCCGGAGCCGCCGGGGTGGCCGGGGCGTCCTTCTTCTCTTCGGGCTTGGCAGGCTCGGCCGGCTTCGCCGGTTCGGCCGGTTTCGGCTCTTCCTTCTTGACCTCTTCCTTCTTGCCGGGGACGTGCGTGAACATCACAGGGATGTTGAGCTTCTTGCCTTCGCCGTACTTGCACTCGATGTTCCCGGCCCGCTTCTCTTCCTTGGTGATGTCCTTGCCCTTCTTGTCCTTCTTGGTCTCGGCCGGCTCGGGCTTGAGCGTGAGCTTGACCTCGACGGGCTTGGCGTCCTTGCCGCCGGCCACGGTGATCAGGTCGGGGGCCACGGTCAGCCACTTTCCCATCTGCCCGCCGGGGACGCACTTGACGTCCTTTGCTTCGGCCTCGCCTTTGTTGCTGACGTTGACCGACATGTCCTTGGTTTCGCCGCCCATGAGCTTGCCGAAATCGACCTTCTTGGGATCGATATCGAGCTTGGCCGGCTTGGGCGGCTTTTCCTTCTTCGCCTTGTCAGCCGCAAGGGCCGGGGCCGCAAACGCAAGCATCAGGATCGGGACCAGGATCACCGCGACATACAGGACCTTCCTCATTCTGCTCCTCCTTGTGGGTGCGCCCGCCAGGGCACAACATTTTCGGCACTGGAACTACAACCGGACGGAAAACCCGGCCGCGTTATTCACTTGCCCTTCTTCTTTTTCTTGCCGTCGTCCTTGGCCGCCGGGGCCGCTGACGCGGGGGCCGCCTCGGCCGCCTTGGACTTCTCGGCCTTGAGCTGGTCGCGCTCAGCCGACACCGCCTGGAGCTGGGCATCGAGGTCGGCCTTCTGCTTCTGCAGGTCGGCTTTGGCCTTTTCGGCCTCGTTGAGCTTGAGATCGCACGCATTCTTGTCGTTCGTGACCGAGTTGAGGTCGGTGCGGAGCTTGGCAAGCTCGGCCTTGTTGCACCCCGAGCAAAGTGCCAGGACCGCCGCACAAAGGACCGCCACAATCACCACTGTCGCTTTCATCTAAAACCTCTCCCTTTCTGACAGAGACCACGTTTTTTCCAACGCTCAGATCTGGTTGGCCGGCCCTCTACCACACGCCCCGGGCAAAGTCAAACAAAATACCCGACCTAACCCACCACCCCGAGCTTCCTCCCGACCTTCGTGAAAGCCTCTATCGCCCGCGCAATCTGTTCTTTGGTGTGCGCGGCGGAGATCTGGACCCTGATGCGCGCCTGGCCCTTGGGGACAACCGGGTAGCTGAACCCGACGACGTAGATACCCTCCGCGAGCATCTCGCGGGCGAAGTCGGCGGCCAGCTTCGCGTCGCCAAGCATGATGGGGCAGATCGGGTGCACGCCGTCCCTTATCGCAAAACCGCGTGCCTTCATCTCGGCCCGGAAGTACTTCGTGTTCTCCTCGAGCCGGTCGCGGAGCGCCGTGGTCTTCGAGAGCATCTCGAAGACCTTGAGCGTGGTCGCCGTGATGACCGGGGCGAGCGTGTTCGAGAACAGGTACGGGCGGCTCCGCTGGCGCAGGTATTCGATGATCTCGGACCGCCCGGTGGTGAACCCCCCCGACGCCCCGCCCAGGGCCTTGCCCATGGTGCTGGTGATGATGTCCACGCGGCCCATGACGCCGCAGTGCTCGGGCGTGCCCCGACCGGTCTTCCCTATGAAGCCCGTCGCGTGCGAGTCATCGACCATCACGAGGGCGTCGTGTTTTTCGGCAAGGTCGCAGATCCGGTCGAGCTTCGCGATGTAGCCGTCCATCGAAAATACGCCGTCCGTCGCTATCATGCGAAGGCGGCAGCCCCGCGTCTCCGTGAGCTTGGCTTCGAGGTCGTCCATGTCGGAGTTCCGGTATCGATGCCGCGCCGCCTTGCACAACCTGACGCCGTCTATGATGCTGGCGTGGTTGAGCTCGTCCGAGATGACCGCGTCCTGGTCCGAAAGGAGGGTCTCGAACAGCCCGCCGTTCGCGTCGAAGCACGAGCTGTACAGGATGGTGTCGTCGGTCCCGAAAAACCTCGATATGGTCGCCTCGAGTTCCTTGTGGATGTCCTGCGTGCCGCATATGAACCGGACCGAGGCCATCCCGTAGCCGCGTTTGTCGAGCCACTCCTTTGCCGCCGAAACGAGCTCGGGGCTGTCGGCCAGGCCCAGGTAGTTGTTTGCGCAGAAATTGATGACGCCCCCCTCTTTGACCTTGATGTCCGCCCCCTGCGGCGTGAGGATGACGCGCTCGTCCTTGTACAGCCCGGCGCCGCGTATCTCGCCGAGTTCTCTTTGAAGGATCTCCTTGAGCTTGCCGTACATGAGCCGCCTCCTTCTGCGAGCCGGCACGGATAATACCACCGCCCGGCCGAAGCGAGTCAAGGAAGAATTCGGATCACGTTTTGGCACCGGAATGACAGGCGCCACAGCGACTGCCATTCTCACGGGGGAGACGGCGCCTGCAGCTTCTCGTCCAGAATCCGGCGGACACGCACAAAGCTGGGAAGACATCGCGCAAGTTCGGCAGGTGCGAGCATCCCAAGAAGCGCGTACGATTGTTTACCTTTCGAGTACGGACTGGTGCAATCGCGTGTGGCCTCTTCGAGGGACTGTTGAACTTTCACGTTCCCGAGGTGATCCCAGGCTTTCTCGATGTCCTTCACAGGGTCTTCACTGTCGAGCCACATGGCCACATAGTGGCGGGTGGAGCGGTTGGCGTGGGCGGTCGAAAAATCCGAAAAGACCGCGTCACGGCCGCCGCAGGCCGACAGCCTCGGCATTCGCCCCTGGAATCCGCATTTTTCGAGGAGTTTTCGGAACCCTTCGCGGCAACGCACCTGCATTTCCTTTGAGTCGGGGCCGCTGCTCCCGCCTTCGATATAGATGGTCGCATTCACCACCGCGTTCCCCCGAGCTGACCCTTGGTCCACAACTGACCAAGCCGGTACTTGTCAAGCCATTTCGAAAGTTCCTGCCTATCGAGCCGCCGCATCTCGGTGCGCCCCGCGCGTTTTTCGCAGACGACGACCGCCTCCGGACGCTCGGTCATCGCATCGACAAGGATGTCCGAGTGCGTCGTGACGACTATCTGTGTCCGGCCTGACGCCGCCACCAACAGGTCGGCGAGCTTCGGCAGGATATCCGGGTGCAACCCAAGCTCCGGTTCTTCGATACAGACCAGTGGCGGCGGAGACGGGTCGCACAGAATAGCCAGAAGGCACAGATAGCGAAGGGTTCCGTCGGACAGCCGCGTTGCCGGGATGGAAAAATCACCTTCCGAGAAGAACACCTGCACGCTTCCGCCTTCTACGATTGGGTCGAAGTCGGAGAGGCCGTCGTATAGATCCGCCAAGCTTTGCACGAGGTCCTTCTTGGCCTTTTGCGTCTTCCGCAGGTGGCTCAGAAAAAGCCCCAGGTTCGAGAAATCTTCTTCGAGCCGGTCGTTGCGACTGTCGGCCTTTTGCGGCTCGCGGAACACGGTGTTTCGCCCGAAGGACCACTCACGATATATGCGCCATTTTTCGTACGTGTCGACCAGGTACGTAATCTCGGGGTACAGTTCCGGGTCCCGCCGCTGGGCAAGGATTGAAAGGTCGAGATTGACCGTCTCGCGCGCCAGCTTGCGCTTGTCCCGGCCGGCCGCGTTGACGACAGGGTGCCCGTCCTGGAATCGGTAGTAGAAACAAGGTTTGCCCTGGTTCGGATAGGGGTTCTCGTTCTCCACGCGCTCGTCGTGCAACCGGAAACCTTGAACGTCCGCGCGGAACGCGAAAAGGTGCCGCAGAGGCTGTTTCCCTTTCGGATTGCCGACCACCAGCTCGACGGACGCAGGCTCCTCTCGCGCGCCCTTCCACACCCATTCGACAACGCCGCCCCCCCGCCGGACGACTCCGCGGACGTCGGCGTTTGATGTGGCCTGCGGCGCAACAGGGGTCGCGCGCATGAGCGCGAGCAACTCGATCAGATTCGACTTGCCCGCCCCGTTCGGACCGATCAAGACGTTTAAGGCACTCAGTTCGAGAGCAGGCGTGTCGGGACCGAACGAAAGGATGTTCCGTGGCGCGATCCGCCGCACCAGAGGCAAGCCCGTGGATGAGCCGTTTGTCACCATGCCCGGAGTCTAAACGACCCGGCGCCGCCGCGCAAGTTTCGAAATCCCCCTCCTCTTTACGGGCGGAATATGCCACAACGGCACGCAAGTTGTCGCGGGGAAGATCTCGGGCGGATTCCGCAACCCCTTCAGGGTTGGGGAGAGATTGGTCGGTGTGCCCGTGATCCCAGGGCAGCCGCCGGGCGGCAACCCTGGGCTCG
>JACRCP010000038.1 GCA_016218965.1 Deltaproteobacteria bacterium
AGAACAAATATCCGACTGGACTCGAAATCACAAAGACCGAGATGAAGCGGCTCGCACTCCGGACCAATGAGTTTCATGGTGATTGGAACTATCACTTGGAGCCGCGACGAAGTTGAGCAATTTATTCTTTTACAATGCCTTACTCCTCGGCCCCGAATAGGGGCTGCTCTGCGGCATGACGGTTCCTCCTCCGTTGGATGCCTGGTCGATTCGCTGAACACTATGGAGCATACAACAGCGATCGGCGAAAGTCACTTTGCCCAGCGCTTCAGTCCCAGATCCCGGTAGACCTCGGTGAAGTCCACCCCTCCGCCGTCGGGATTTCGGGCCAGTCTGTTTTCCTGATCCTTGAGCATCTCGATCACGCGTTCACGGCCGGCGGCGGTTTTCACCGCCTGCCGCGGGGTTGCTCCTCCCAGAGCCGGGATCGCCATGTCCACCCAGCGCTTGAAGTGGTCCCGGTAAAAGTTGCCGATTATCTCGGCCTTGACCTCGGGCGGAATGCCGTCGTCAGAGTCCGTTTCGTCGGCTTCGCCGCTCTCCTTCCTGGCTCTGTTCTCGGCCAGGGTGGTCTCCAAGTCTTTGAATTCGTCGTCTTGGTGGCGAATCGCCTCGCCAAGAACTTCGGCGAGAAGCTCCTTGCCTTCCTCAAGCCGCTCCCGCGAGTTGGTCTCCAAGAGGAGCGTGTCCTTCCGGATGCGGATGGTTCCGAGGTCCACGGGTCCGGTGCTGAAGGAGGCGTTTTCGGTCTCGCCCGACCAGTTGTAAATCGTCTCTTCTTCGTCTTCCGCCGTCTGCTCGAATACCGGATGCGCGTCCAGGCGTTCATAGACTCCTGCCTCGTCAAGCACTTTATAGGTGGCGGTGGAGTAAACGATCTCGTCGCCGTCGCTGTTGCGGATCTCAGGCAGACGGACGTTGGCGTAGGCCTCGCGCAGGGCTTGAAAGGCCGGAAGCAGGGAGCCGCGAAGCTGTTCGCGAAGGGAGGCCTCCGGCCGCCTGCGTCTCCAAACGTCCGCCCCTTTACGCAGGGCCTTTAAAACAACCTCCCGGTGGACACGGGGAACAAGCGCACTCCCGCCCGTCATCTCGTGTTGGTCGTCGAAGGTAATCACGGGGGCCAGGAGCAGATCAAACCTCTTTATTGACCGGGTGCCCAGCCGCTCCCGGATGAAGACCGATTGTCCGGAGACAAGGTCTTGAAGCTCCAGTCCCTCGTTGACCTTGACCGCCTGCACCTCGAAAAGCGAGAACCATGCATCGTCAAGCAGAGCCAGCGAAGCTCGTTCATCTTCGCGCAGGTCCGCTCCACGCTCGGCCAGAAAGAGGTCCACCAAGCGACGGCCATCTCGATCACGGTGGCCGTGGAGGCAGTAGTCGACGCAGGGGTTGTGTTCCCATTTCTCGGGCTCGCGATCCTCACCGAGGAAGGTCAGTATGGCAGACTTGACCCAGGTCGCGTTCGTCTCCCGGAACCGGAGGAGCTTTTCGATTGCCCGGCTGTAGGACTCGCGAGTCGGGAGGTCTTTGAGCGAGGGGCCGAAGTAGCAGCAGTCGGACGGACATTGAATCTCCCGCCCGCGATGCGTCCCACAGCATAGACTACAGACGCCTGCCTCAAGGGCCGGGCAACTTCGCCTGCCCTTCTGGCTGTGACAGTACGCGCATTTGCTCATGTGAAAAAAACCTCGCTGATGTCCACTTCAACCAACCGCTCCCGCGCCCGATCGTGATAGGACTTGCCAGGCTCAAGAGCGAGCTCGATCTGGCTTTCAAGGGTGGTGTCCTTCACCTCCCCCGTGCAGCACTTTCGGCCGCCCGCGAGATCATCTCGTGCCACTCGGGCACGAGGTCGCCCAGGACTTCGACGAGACGATCTCGGACGGCTCCGCGCTTCTCGACGGGGTACGCGCGGATCAACTCGGCGACGACATGACAAGCCTCCTCGGCAGGGAAATCCGGCGCCCAGCCGAGCGGCCCATCGGACTTGACTCCCTTCGCCTTGTGGAGCCCGACAACGATCCCATGGCAGATGGTTTCGGCCGCCGAGTCGAGCCCGAGCTCCATTCTGCGCTTCATGTCGGCGACGACATCCTCAACGGCTTCATCGAGCAACTCCCACGCAGCCTCGGTCGGCTCCACGTAGCCCCAGGAGTGCGACCCCGCCCGGTCGTTGAGCGAATCGAGGTCGAGACAGGTCACCGCATGAAATACCTCATCGGCGATGTCCTCGACAGACGGGGACAATACCATCTCGACAGCGATCGCTTCGGCCTTGGGTTTGAGATCCGGGTGCTCTTTCAGTAAAGCGCGCAGGACCACGTCAAGCTCTCCCGGAGACATCTTGTCCAAGACGCTCTTCGGGCAAACCTTGATCAACTTCGGCGTCTCTTCTCCTCGGGTGGTCGCCTGTTTTTTGCCGCGCTTGCCCATTGCCATCACAGCCCCGCCTTCTTGAGCCGTTCGTTAAACGTCGGCTTGCGAGCGCGAGTCGAATACGAACGCAGCTCGCGTATCTCCTCGTCGGCAAGTGGCCGATCGACGGCCTGGAACTCGTAGTACTGGTACTCGCTCATGAATATTTCCCACGGTGCGCTATGCACGTCCTCGTCAAGGCGTTCCGGGCAGAAAATGCAGATCGTCGCCATCGAACGCGGCCAGCAACCAAGACAACGATGCCTTTCCAACAGCCTTCTTCATGCGGGAGATCTCGATGGCCGTCAATCCGCCGGCGCCCGCCTTGAGCTGGATCAAGCAGACCTCAATGGCGTCTGCGTCACCCGGCCTGATGCGGACAATGACGGCGTCAACGATGCCCGTTCTTGGTGCACCGGTTTTCCCCTCGAAGAAGATCACTTTCCATCCGTGGCGCTCGCACCATTTCGACAGGGCGTTCTTGCTGGCTTGTTCGGTCCTGTCGGCCTTGTATTTCGGACTCTTGCGCGTGCGCCAAGCTTTCCGCGCGGCATTGCTTCTTGCCTCGGCCATGGCTACCTCCCGCGCGCCCAGCGCCGGTGCGCTTCAATCCACTCCCAGCCTTCCGGCTTGGGCTCCGGTAGCGGCAGGTCCACAAGGGGTATGCGCTGCCGTTTGTTTCCGCGCCGGCAGATCGCGACGATCTCACCTGCGTCGTTCTGGTCGACGCGTTCAACCGTGACCTCCATGCCGAGCAGCGTCGTTGCGAACGGCACCGCCAAGTTGTCTTCCAACATGGTGAAGAGACCGCTTGCTTGCTCATACTCGTCGTAGCAGTCGACCATCGCCTCTTCGATCATCTCGTCGAGACGTGCAGGGTTGATGTCGCCACCACGTTTCTCCAGTTCTCTCGTCTTCATTTCCTGGCGCTTCGTCTTTCCCATCGGAGTCCTCATTCGTACAGATCCTCCAATGCTTGTAACACGCCCTCGTTGTACTCGATGACATGCCCTTCGGCGGGCGCAATCCTATACGAGGCCTCGTCGCGGGCATATCCAAATGTCGCCCTGCCTACTGCAACGGTCGCACCGCCGCCGCGAACGAGACCGCCGGGTACCGCATCCATGGCTTCCCGCCCGGTTCGATCCATGTCATCGCGGGCGGTAGCCGCCACAGCGCATGCCACGCCACCGGCAGGCCCGTCGCCTGGGCGCTTGGAGCCAGCTCGGCGACCAGTCTTTCGTGTCGCCGGTAGCTCTCCTCCAGCGATGGCCGGGGTTGGGCGTTTGCGGCGGGCCGCACGTGCACCAGCACAAGCATGTTGACCAGAAACGCCTGCTCATCCTCGTCAAGGAGTCCGACGAAGGCCGCCCTATCGACGCCTGCGACGGCATTGAGGCCGCTCGCCCACGCACGGTGGGCGCCGATGGCAAGCGTTGCTGCCCGGGCTGGGACGAACACCTGTCGCTCCTCGGCCAGAACGACCAGCTTCCGGCGCCGCGTTCCGACTGGAGGAAACGGATCGTGGCCGATCACGTAGTCGAATACCGCCCCCTCCAGCCAGAACGCCGGCCAGGAACATGCGGCCGGATCGCCGCCTCGGCGCCGTACGCGCTCACGGATCAACCTGGGGTCACGAAGCGCGAGATCGAACGAAACGGACATCGTCACGGCGAGCGTGCTCGGCATTCGCGGGCCGGTGCACGTCAAGGCGAACGCTCCAGTCGCGTCGTGCGTGCGGCGGCAGTGGCTTGCGAACGAGCGCATGAGCCACGTGAGGCAACTCGCCAACCTCGCGCCGCCGACGAAGGGCGGATCGAGCCCCGTGATGCAGGCCTCGCCGTTGAGTGACCAGCTTTCCCAGTGGACCCCCGACTCATGGCACCAGCCGGGCGTCCGCCGGTCGAGCGCTCGGCGTCTGGTCATCGCAGTTTCCCGCCGCCGCCGAGCATTCCCGAATCGCGAAGGAACTTGCCGAAAGCGTCCCACGTGGACCCGAAGCGCGCCAGGGCGCGAGGAGACCCGACGAGGAACACTATCGGAGCGTCGTGCGGTTGTGAAACACGCGTTTGGCCCTCTGCACCGCTCGTGGCTTCGACCAGCTTGTGTGCGTCTGGCATGGGCGTCATGCCTTTGAGGAGCGCCAAGAGGCGATCAGACGACCGAGAAACTCATCCGGCGTCATCCCTTCCTTTGCAGCCAGGGTGGCGAGCTTGCGATGGCCGGCGGCGGAGAGCTTCTCTCGGGGTCGATCCTCCATGGCCGATGCCGGGCGCAGGACCTTGCCGTCGAGACAGAACCTGTCTGGGTGCTCTCGCACAACCTGGCGCTTGGCGCTGTTCCAGGCGGCGTTGAGGTCGCGGGTCTTGGACATCTGCCCGAGGAGGCCGAGGTGCTGCACGACGAGCTCCTTCGAGGGTGCCGCCTCGGGCGGCAGCTGCAAAAGCACGTCGACCATCGCTTTGGCGAGCTTCCCGGTGGATACCCCGATGTCGAAGCCAGCGCGGCGGACCTGTGCGAAGTAGCCTCTCATCTTTCTCTCTCCTCCTCCGACGACAGGACCGATCCCGTCACTTCCGAGATCGGCCATCAGTTTCGACTTTCGTTCTTCCAGTTGCGGTCACCGCCGAAAGCGTTGACTGTTCACCTCGGAGTGCGGCCGGCTCTCGGGAACGTCGGGGAGGCCGGCGAGATAGATGGCTTCCGTCCGGTGATTCACATAGCCCTCGAACACGAAGTCGTTCCAGTATCCCCGAGTTGGCCCATACTTCATGTGTTGTTCGTAGGCGTCGAGGCGCACCTGCTGCGGGGCGTCGGGCAATGTGCGGCAGAAGTATGCCTGCCACTCGCACAGCGCCGGCTTCATCAGGATGTACGGCGTCGTGAAAACGACGTGCTCCGAACCGCCAGGCAGGGGTGGTGGGAGCACACGGGCGTACCAAAGCTCGCCATTCTGACCGCGGTAGCCGGATGGGACGATGGCGCGGCACACGGTGTCAGTGACCAGTTCTCTGAGTACGGCGAGGATCCCCTCCGTGCCCTCGTGGATATAGAAACCCATCCTCGACTGCTGCATGATGTGGATGAGGCGCAACAGCTCGACGTCCATGCCGAAGGCAGCGCCCATCTCCACGACGGTAGTGCCGATGGTTTCGTTCGTCGGCCCGGCGCAAGCGTCGAAGAAGGCCCAACAGGTTAAGTAGGACGTGGTGAGTGGGCTCATCGGCGGTCCGCTCGGCATGTAGAGGTCCTCGGCCTTCGAGACGATTTCTGCGAACGGCGCCATTTCGTCCAGCGTCGTGAGCTGCTCCGACATCACCGACACCTGGTTCTGGGCGCAGACGTATACGGCGTGGGCCGGATGAAAGCCAGCGAGACGTTCCTTGGTCGCGACCGTTTTCTGCAACTCGTCCGCGATGACTCGGCCGTTCATGACCTCCTTGAAGTTGACGACCGTGCCGCGGACTTCCTTCTTCATTTTTGCGACAAGATCGTCAGCAATGGGGTTTCGCTTCTTTACCATGACTCGTGTTCCATTCTGGGCGACGCGGTCACCGCTTCCTCGCTCTCGACTTGGCTTTGGATTTTGCCGCCTTCTTCTTGGTCGGCATCGAGGACCGCCGCCTGGCCAAATTCGCCGAGTGACGCTTTCTGGCGGTCTTCACCGCCGACGGCAACTCTTCCTCACTCGTCGCCATTTCCAACCCGAACAACTCCGACAGGCCGTTGGCCGCCAGGACCTTGTCTTCTGCGGGTCCTTTTTTCGACAAGGGCAGACCACGGCCGGCCTTGGCGATGAGGTCCTTCTCGTCCACCTTGCGCAGTTTGAATAGCAGCTCGGGTCGCTCGTCGAGCCGGGCGCCGATGCCATAGAGCACGGCCGCGACGTGCTTGCACATCGAAGCCCAGTCGGGGCAGCTGCACGAGAAATCGATCTCGGCGGGGGCGGGGAAAAGGCCGGTCTTCTGCTGGCAGATGCGCTCCATGACCCCCTTGGAAAAGCGCCCTTGCAGGAGTTCGACCAGCGAGTCGATCGCTCCCGCGCAGTCCGTACAGATGGAGGCCCAGCGGGTATTCGGCACGGCCGCAACCTTGACGGCCACCTTGTAGATCTCCGAGCCGCTGACCAGCGCCTTTACCTCGCCCGGCGCGATCTGGAGGTCAACCACCGAGCCGTTGCGCACGTAGGTGCGCCCGCGCGGCACGCGGTTCGCGAAGTCGCTGTAGCGTTCGAGGTTGTCGCACCAGGCCTTGCCCCAGAAGGTATTTGCGATGGTGCGGCCGTCGATCACAATCGGCGATACCGGATGGCCCTTCTTCCTGAGCTTCTGCATCTCGCGCTCGGCCTTGGCCCGTCTCGCGGCCACGGAAACATAGGGCCTCCATCCGTATCCGTAGTACGACATGACTCACTCCTTCATCGCAGCGTTGAGATCGAGCGCGACGAGCTTGAGCAACTCCTCGTCCTTCATCTCGGTCAGGTTGATCTCCGACCCGCCTTCGAGCAGTTCTTGCGAGAGCTGCTTTTTCGACTCGATGAGCACATCGATCTTCTCCTCGACGGTCCCTCGACACACAAACTTGTGGACCAACACGTTCTTCGTCTGTCCGATGCGGAAAGCCCTGTCGGTGGCCTGGTTCTCGACCGCCGGGTTCCACCATCGATCGAAGTGCACCACGTGTGAGGCAGCAGTGAGGTTCAGCCCCGATCCGCCCGCCTTCAGCGAGAGCACGAAAAAGGGAACAGACTCGTCCTCCTGGAAGCGCTGGACCAGCCCCTTTCGCTTTTTTACCTCGGTCTCGCCGTGCAACACAAGACCAGGCCGGCCGAACACGGAACCCAAAAACGACGCGAGCGGCGCGGTCACCTCGCGGAACTGCGTGAAAACGAGCGCCTTCTCCTGCTTGGCCGCGATGACCTCGCACAGCTCGCGCAGGCGCGACCACTTGCCGCTGTCATCCTCGGCCCAGGCGCCGTCGCCCAGCCACTGCGAAGGGTGGTTGCAGATCTGCTTGAAACGCATGAGGAAGGCGAGTACCAGGCCCTTGCGCCGGATCCCCTCGGCGTCATCGAGTTGGCCGGCCAGCTCCTTCACGGCCTGCTGATAGAGCGCGGCCTGCTTCCGGCTGAGCTGGCAGTACGCCTTGACCTCCGTCTTGTCGGGCAGATCCGAGATGACGGTCTTGTCCGTTTTGAGCCGCCGCAGGATATACGGACGCACGAGGTCGCGCAGCGGGCCGTAAGGATTGTGCGGCTGGTCCACGAGGCGCTTGGTGTAGCTCGTGAACTCCTTGGCCGAGCCGAGCAAACCAGGGTTGATGAAGTCGAAGATCGACCACAGGTCGCCGAGGCGGTTCTCGATCGGCGTGCCGGTGAGCGCCATCCGCGCCCGCGCCTCGAGTTTCTTCGCCGCCCGGGTCTGCTTGGCCTCGGGGTTCTTGATCGCCTGGGCCTCGTCGAGGACCACAAAGTGCCACGACGTGCTCGCCAACCAAGGGATGCGGAGGAGCGAGCCGTAGCTGGTAATCACGAGGTCTTTGTCGGCAATCTTCTCGGGCTCGAGTGTCTTCAACTCGTCGGCAGGTATGGCCGACGGATGCGCGATCATGGCATTGATGCCCGGCGCGAAACGCTCGATCTCCGCAGCCCAGTTGGCGAGAAGGGATGCCGGGGCCACAAGCAGGCTCGGCCGCCTTGTTACATCCGGTTCGCCGCGCTGCACAAGGAGCAGCGAGAGTACCTGGATGGTCTTGCCGAGCCCCATGTCGTCGGCGAGGCAGGCACCGAGGCCGAGCTTCGAGAGCAGGTGGAGCCAGCGGACGCCGACCTGCTGGTAGGGCCGCAGGGTGCCACGCAGTTTGCGTCCGGGATCGATCTTCGCCAGCCCCTCGGGCGAGCGTAGCCCCTTCAGCGTCTCGGCGAGCCACGGGCCCGCAACGATGCGGGACCAATCGGGATCGGCGCCAATTGCGGCTCCGTCCTTCGTGACGTCAGCGCCGGCGAGCATCCGCATCGCCTCGGCGAAGCTAAGCCCGCCCGCGGCCGCGAGCCGCTCCGCCTCCTGGAACCGCTCCATCATCCGGCCGAGCCGCTCCCGATCAACCTCAACCCACTGGCCGCGGATGAGCGCGAGCCCGTTCGCGCTTGCCAGTATCTCCTTCACCTCCGCCGGGCTCAGCCGCTCGCCGTCGAGCGTGACCTCCAGATCGAAGTCAAGCAACGCGTCCCTGCCGAGCCCGGATGGCGTCTTTCCCCCGACCGTGGCGGTCACCTGTGGCCGTGCCGGGCGGCCCGCCCTCCAGCTCGCGGGCATGCGGACCACGACGCCGGCCCTCTCCATCTCGGGGACATCGCCGAGGAAGCGAAACGCATCCTGGGGCGACCAGCGCAGCGGATGGAAGATCTCGCCCGCGTCCACCATCTGCTTGAGCCAGACGCACTGTTCGGCGGCCCGTTGTACCGGGAGTAGCAGCGAAAGGAGGCGCTCCTTGTTTTCCGCGCCCGCATATTCGCGCAGGGCCTGGCCGAGCGGCAGGTGCTGGGCCTTTCCGTGCGCCGATAGCCGGTGGGTGTAAGTGGCGAGGAAGGCAAACGGCGCCTGCTCGTCATTGCGGTTCTCGGCAAGGTTGAAGTGCACCCGCCCCACGACGTTCCAAGCCGGGTTCAGGCTCTTGAGAAAGTCCTGGACTGTGGCCCGCGACTCGGCATGCTCGGCAGCGAAGGCTCCGCCCATCTCGTCCCAGAGTACACGAAGCACGCCGGCCTTCAGGTACTCGGCTCCCGGCATCACCGGGGCGGCCGAGGCGAGCGCTTCGAGATCTTCCTCGGACGGCGGCGGGATTTCCGCGCGGCGTTCCTCGATGTCGGGCCTGGTGCACAGCGCGGTGACCCAGCGCCCGCCGAACTCCCGCCAGTAGGCGAAGACCGGTGGCAGGATCTGGCCGACCTCCGAGCCTCCGAGCCTCAGAAGTCCGTGCCCCGCGCCTCGGGCGAAGGCCTGCTCGATACGCCGGGCGAGCGCTGCTTCCAGCTCCGGCGCGTCGTCCACGGAGGCGAGCACGAGTCGGCCCTGAGGCGTCAGGACGGGTGTGAGAGATGATAGACTCATGGCAGCGACCTATTCCTCCACTGCGAGAATCTACGTTTTTTTCAACGGAGCCGCAAGCCATTTTGCCGGCAATTCGCTTCGGTAAAGATTTCCACTGCTCAGGCGTATGCCGGGTCTGGCAGCCACGTTGAAGGCTTCCGTCCGGGCCCCGTCATTTGACATTCTTCCGCAAAGGTTACACGATGAACTGCATGTAACCTTTGCGGATAGGGATCAAGCACATGCCCCTGGAAGAATTCTTGGAACGCCATCCTGTATTCACTTGGAAAGACTTCCATGCCTTCCTTCCGCAGGATGATCGGCGTAGCGTCAAGTCTGTCGATGTCATGCTCTGCCGCTTGGGCCAGCAGGGCGCGATCGGTAGAATCCGCCGCGGGCTGTACTACGCCGTCCTCAAGAAGAAATCGTCTTCCACATGCTCCGTCGACCTTTACCTGGCAGCCTCCCGATTCACCGACGATGCGGTCCTGGGCTACCTCTCGGCGTTGGATATCCACGCCGGTGCAAGGAAACCGACTGGCGGTCGCATCTACTTCTTCACCGGCCACAAAGCGCGGACGACGAAGTTTCGAGGGGTTCGATTTGTTCCCTGCACTCACCCAGAGTCCCTGCTCCGGACCGGATGGACGGATGCGGAGATCGAAACGGTCAGGCGACCAGGATTCGATGTGCGAGTCACCAGCCCCGAGCGGACGTTGGTCGATATCCTGAGCCGCCTCAAGTGGTGTGGCGACTGGCGGTCATCCTGGCCGCGCCTGAAAAAGTTGTCGGGGCTGAACCTGGACAGCATTGTAGGTTACCTCGAACGATTGGATAACTCTGCCATCACCGCCCGCGTCGGGTGGTACATCGATCGGTATCGCCGCCGCTTTGATGGCACCACCGACGACTATGCACTCTTTGAAAACGGTCTCCCCGGCCAGCCCCGCTACTTGGTCCCCGGCGAGCGCGGCGGCATGCTCGTTCCCGACTGGAACATCATCGTCCCGACCGAGTTGGCCAGGTAAGCCTGCACGGTTTACGGATGTGAGGAACGCAGAAAAACGTTAAATGGCGTTCGGATGCCCCTGTAATGTTGATCCTTCCGTAAGAACCCCCTGTTCGCGGACATGCGCGTTGTCAGCGCTCGTGACAACGTGACGGTTCCGCCGTGAGCCAATCGGATCATGGCGGTCAGATTTCCACACCGGCAACCGCTTCCGGGTAGCAAAT
>JACRCP010000335.1 GCA_016218965.1 Deltaproteobacteria bacterium
GGCGGGGACGGTCGAGTCCTCGGTGATGAAGACGAAGTCCGCGCTGCTGTAGTTTCCGGCGCGGTCCATCGCTCGCACCTGCAGGTTGTTGGCCTGGTCGGCGTTGAGGTAGAAGGTGAACGGCGGGGCGGCGCCCTCGTAAGTGAAGTCGTTCTTGGGCGTGCACGCCGGGAGCGCGCCGGCGGGCTTGTGGCCGCCGCGGATCTCGTACCCTTCCATGTTCGTGTCGGTCGAGAGGACCGCGAGTCCGAGCGTCAACACGTTGTCGTTCGTGCAGTCGGCCCCCGCCGCGAGGTCACGCACCGTCTGGGCGACGTTCTCGAACCTGGGCGTCGACGGCGGCGTGACGTCGACGGTGAACACCGAGTCGACCGCCGGAACGGCGGCCCAATCGCTCTGCCTGCCGGCCGCGTCCACCGCGCGCACCTGCCACTCGTACTGGACCTCGGTGAGCACCGGCAGGACGAGGCTCTCGACGTCGAACCCCTCGGGGACCTTTACATACGTCGTCCACACCCCCGCGCCCGGAGGCGTGCGGAGCCGCACCTCGTAGCGGTCGAGATCGGCCGCCGGGGACTTGCTCCACCTGACGACCGGCGTCGTGCTCGCGACATAGCGCGTCCCGTCCACGACGCTTATGCGGCCGGGGCCGAATATCGTGGCGGGCATGTCAGGGTTGTCAAGATCGACGGTGATCGAATCGCCCGCCGTGACGGCGACGTTGCCGCTGTAGTCCCGCACCGACAGATACACGTTCTTCAACCCGGCTCCCGCGATGAGGTCCCAGTTCGGGTTGGTCGCCGGCGGATTGAGGTTGGTCCAGCCGGTCGTGTTGCAGCCGGCCCCCCCGCCGAAGTCGGCGCAGTTGCTCAACTTCATCATGAGCTGGCCCGCGTAGTCGTCGGACGCGGTGATGCCCGTGAGATCGACCGTGCTGTCCTGGTTGTAGACGGCGCCTCCGTCGATCTGGAAAGCGACTCCCGCGGGCGGCGTCTGGTCAAGGTATATCTGGTCGTTGACCTTTGAGGCCGTCACGTTGCCGGCGTCGTCGGCGTAACAGGCGTAGACCGTCTTGAGGCCGGTCCCGCTCCCGAGCAGGTACGAGTTGACCACCGCCGTGCCCGCGACGAACGTGACGTTGAAATAGGACGCGGTGAGGCAGTCAAACGTCGGGTCGATCGAGAGCGCGGCCTTCGTCGCGTCGTTCGCATTGAGGGTCAGCTTCACGTTGTTTGTGTACGAAACCCCGGCGTCCTCGATGTCCACGCCCCCGGCCGGGTCCTTGCGCCACCCGGCGATGGTGACGGCGGCGCCCGTCGGCGGCGCGTTGTCGAACACTATCCCGTCCGTGGCGGGCGCAGAAAGCCCCGCCCGGTCGCGCACGCAGACTTTCACCACAGTCTCCTCACCCACCGTGGGAGAGGAGAGCAGGTACGTATGTGGCGAGGCGAACGCCTGGTAGACCGCGGTTGCGCAGTCTATCTGAACCCCGTCGTCGTCGCCCACGGCCATCTCGACCACGTCGGGGGACGCCGTTATCACAAGCGACACCGCGGCTGTCCTCGTGTAGGCGGCGCCGGCGTTCACCGAAAGCGCGGCAACGGGAGGCGTCTCGTCAAGCCAGACGGTGTCGATGGCCGCGGCGCTCTCGTTCCCGGCGAGGTCGCGGAACCTCGCCATGACGACCTTCGACCCGTCGCCCGCCGGCAGGTCGACGGGAACGGTCGCCGGGAACACGCCGCTCAGCCACTCGAACGTGTTCGCGTCGTTTAACACGTTCCCCTCGATGTAGTACTCGTCCGCCCCCGAGGCGTTGAGCACCACATCTATGTCCCGCGAAGACGAGTAGTCACCGGCCGAAACCGAGATCGTGGGGACCGTCGGCGCGACGAGGTCCAGAAGGATCCCGCCGCGCTGCGCGTCGGATACGTTGCCGGCCTGATCCCTGAAACAGTAGTCCACGCACCGCGGCACGCCGTTCGGAGACGTCCCCACGTCCAGCACCCAGCCCTTCTCGGGAACGTACGGGATGTAGCCCACCGAGGCACAGTCGGTGGCGGGGGCGGCGCAGGCGACATTGGCGAACCCCATCTCGACCGGAGGCAGATTGGCGTCAAAGACCCCGCCGGCCAGGCCCCCGGCGCCACTGACGGTCCAGGTCAGCACCACGTTCATGGTGCCCGAGAGCAAATCCGAAGGCTGGTCGTCGGCGATGACGCCCTTGATTTCCGCATCCCCGGCGGCGACCGACGGGAGCGTCGTGTCCCAGTAGATGGCGGCTGAAAGAAACGGCGTCAGGTTGAGCGCGTCGTCCCTGAAATACACGTACGCCGTGTTGTCCGCGTTCGCGATTTCGATCGTCGCATCATCTTTTGACTGGGCGTACGGCTCCCACCAACCGTTTGTCTCACATTCCTTCCCCGGATCCGCGGCCTGCGCCGGGTCGGCCACGGTGCGGAAGCCGGGGTCGCCGGCGAACTTCACGTTTCCGAAAACGCACATCGTAGCCGCGCCGCCCGCGTAGAGGCTCAAGTCCACGACGTCGTCCTTTGTGACCCCGCCCTGGACTATCAGGAGCCGCGGCACGTCGGGCGAAAGGCTGTCGTACGTGATGGTGTCGGCCGCCAGCGCGCCGATGTTCCCCACTTCGTCCCTGAACCGCACGCGCACCTGCTTGAGTCCCTGCGGGGCGGTCAGCGTCACGGCCGCCGCCGTCGCGTACGGCACCCATTCGTGCGTCACCCCGGGCTGAATCTCGACGTCCCCGTCGATGTACATCGCGTAGCCCGTCTGGTCGGCGTCGGTCGTGTGCAGCGAGAGGTCAATCGGGCGGACCTGAGTGTATGCCCCCTGCGAAATCACGAGCGACGTCGCGTCGGTCCCCGGCGGCGTCGTGTCGAGCATGATGTCGTCGCCTGCCACGGCCGTGCTCACGTTCCCGGCGCGATCCCTGAAACACGCGTTCACTTCGCGGGAACCGTCCGCGCCCGCGGAAAGCGTCCAGACTTTCACCGCGGCGTAGTCGACAAAGTCGCCCGGCGCCACGGCCGCGCAGTCGGCGATGACGCCGTTCGCGACGAACATCGAGAGCGTGTCCTGCGCCGCGGGCAGCGAAAGCGTCACGATGGCGGAGTTCGTCTTGGCGTCGCCGTTGTTGATCGATACCGTCCCGGCCGGGGCCGCCCGGTCGAGGTTTAAGGAGTCCGAGAACGGCGGCGTGAGGTTCCCCGCCGCGTCCCTGAACTGGATCGTCACCGTCTTGAGCCCGTCGGCGCCGGAGAGCGTGACCACCTGGCTGGCGGCATACGCCATCCATTCGTTTGGCAGCCCGCCCTGAACGGCCGCAACGTCGCCGGAGATCCGCATTTCAATCGCAAGGTCGTCCGTCACCGCCATCGAAAGCGTCACGTCCGCGGTGTTGGCCCAGTCGCCGCCCGCGATCGCGAACGAGGCCACCGCCGGCTCGCGGTTGTCGAAGGCGATCCCGTCGGGGTCCGAGAGCGTTCCCGACACCCGTCCGGAGGCGTCGCGCAGGCACACGTTCACGTTGCACGTCTCACCCGACGAGCAGTTCAGCGCATGCTGGACGAGCGGCTGATACGCGACCCAGTCGGTCACCGATCCGCACGCAAGGGGGCCGTTGGACACCTTGATCTGCGCCACGTCGGCGCTCGCGGTGAGCGTCAGGACCACGTCGAGGCTGCCGGTGTACGCGTCGCCGCCGTTGATGGACACCGTCCCCAAGGGGTTGTTGAGATCGAGGAATATCGAGTCCGGGGTGATCACGGCGGTGTTGCCGGCCCCGTCCTTGAGACAGGCCGTCACCGTCCGTGTCCCTTCGGAATTGACCATGTTCCAGTTGTTGTAGGTCGTGCTGTACGCGACCCACCCGGGCGCGGATGCGCAGTCGGGCGGCGCCTCGTTCGCGAACTTCATGGACGCCACGCCCGTACGCTCGTCGACGCCGCTGATGCCCAGCGACACGGTGTTCGACTGCGTGTACGCGGCGCCGCCCGCGATGACGATGCTCCCCGAGGGCGCGATGGTGTCGAGTATCACCGTCGTGAAGCCCACCTGGCTCACGTTGCCCGCCTCGTCGCTGCACTTGACCGTCACCGTCTTGATGCCGTTGCCGGTCGAGATGCGAAGGGGGTTCGGGGGGCTTGCGATGAAGGCCGTCCAGGTATTGACCGGGAACGGCGACGCCGGATCGACGTCGCCGCTCACGAAGACATCGCCCGCGGGGTCTGACGAGTTGAGCGCGAGCGTGAGGTCGCGCACGTTGACGGCAAGGGCCCCGCCCTGGAGGACGATGCCGCACTGGTCGGGCGGCGTCGTGTCAAGACGCACGTACGGGTTGGTCTCAAAAGACGACCCGGTGATGTTCCCGGCCCAGTCCTTGAGGCACACGTGGGCCTTCTTGTCGCCGTCGTTGCCGGACAGCGTCCACGCCTTCGAGATCACGTAGTCGCGCCGGTCCCCGGTCACGACCACACTGACGATGTCCGGTGTCTCGTACGTGGCGGTGTAGCAGTCGAACGCCTGGGACGCGAACGCCACGCCCGTGAGCGGGGCATACATCGTCTGCACCGCCGCCTTGAGCACGATGTTCCGGTTGTTGACGAGCGTCACCGAGACCGCATCTCCCCGGTCGGCGAAAAACGCAAATGTCTGGGCCACCGGTGAAGTCTTGTCGAAGGTGATGTCCTGGTTCGCCGACACGACCAGGTTCCCGGCGGCGTCGCGCAGGCAGAGCCGCGCGGTCTTGGTCCCTTCGGACTCGCTCCCGGGCGCGGTGATCACCTGCACGCTGAGTTCGACGCCGGCCACGATGTCCCCCGGGAGCACAAGATACGCCGTCCCGTCCGCCGGGCAGCTCGCCGCGCCGATTGCAAACGCATACTTCTTGACGCCGCTCCCGTCCTCGGAGCCGGAAAGCGGATCGTGCGCCCTGACGCTGAAGTACATATAGGTCAGGGCCGGTGTCAGATAGAACGGGTTGTTGAGGATGGTGATTGAGTCTATGAGAGGCGCCTCGCGATCGACGAAGATGTCCGCACTGTACGGATCGGTCCACGGCGGGTTGTTGGTCGGGACGTAGTACTTCACGTTGACCTTCACCGTCCCGCTGGTGCTGCCAAGGTACGCGAGGGGCGGGTCGTCCGGGTCCCACGTGACCTCCGTGGCGTCGGAGAAATCCTGCATAAGCGCCCATTGGATTTTCGTGGTCCCGCCCGGGGGCACGAGGTCAAGGCGGACCCCCGGGCCGCTGACGCTCCCGCACTCGCCGAGGTAGGCCAACCCCACCAGCGAGAGGTACTGCTTGTCCCCGGTCGTATAGTGCAGACAGTGCATGAACGCGAAATCGCCGGTGATCCTGTCGATTACGATCGTCCCGGCGTCGGTGGTCTGGTCCGCGACAACGGCCAGCCCGAGCAGGTGCTTCGTGAGGTACCCTTCCTTCTCGACCGTGAGATCGTACCCGCTGTCGGACGGGATCCCCGCGATCTCGAACGCGCCGCTTGCCGCCGTCGTGGTCGAGAACCTCTGCGCGCCTTTGAACACCGTGACCAGCGCGCCCTCGTTGGTCGGCGCGCCGGCCACCTCGACCAGCCCCTGGACCTTCCCGCGGGCCCTGAGCAACGTGAGGTTGGGCGCGGTCACGGTCTGCCCGGCCTTGGCGACGACGGTCGCCGAGGTCGTGTAGTAGCCCGCGGCCTCGGCCGCCACGGTGTGCGTCCCGGCCGCAAGTCCGGCGAGCGCGTACGAGCCGTTTGCGCCCGGGTGCACCCCGCCGGCCCCGTCCGCCGTCACCGTGATCACGGTCGGGTCCCCTCCCCCTTCGAGCGCCGCGGAGCCGGTGATCGAACCCGGGTTCATCGTGAGCGCAATCGTCCCGGCCGGAGTTTCGACGTCGGCCGCGACCGCCACGCTCCCGGTGACCGGGTTGTGGTCCGGAAGCGTCGTCGTGAGCGTGTACGACCCGATGAGCACGCCCTCGAACTTGAAGAGCCCGCCGGGGCCGCTCGTTACGCTCTGGTTCACCGCGATCCCGACGGTCGAGGTGCCCGACAACGTGACCAGCGCGCCCTGCGTCGGCACGCCGCCGACGGTCACGGTCCCGCTCACCGAACCGCGCTGTGCGAAAAGCGTCATCGCCGGCGCCTGGCGCGCCGCGCCGGGCGCGAGTGAAACGCTCGTCTGCGCGCCGTCGTACCCGTTCTTCTGCGCCGCGAGCACATAGTCGCCGCCCGGAAGACCCGCGAGCGCGTACGCCCCGGCCCCGTTCGCCGCCGTGGCGGCCGTCACCGCCTGCCCGTCAAAACGGGTCCCGCTCAGGTTCACCGCCACGCCGGCGCAGGTGCCGACGTCGCAGGCCACGGTCCCCGAGATGGACCCGGCAAGTGACACCTGCAACTCGCCTCCGGCGGCCGTCCCGGTCCCGCCCGCCGGAACGGTGACGGCCTGCCCACCGATCCCGAGATATCCGTGTTTCGAGGCCGATATCGCGTACTGCCCCACGACGAGGTTCGCGACCGAGAACGCGCCGTCGGCGGCCGTCTCAACGGTGATGCCCGGTTCGGCGATCCTCACGGCAATCCCGGCGTGGTTCGACGTGCCCGCGAGCGTGAACACCCCCGCAAGCGCCCCGCGGGACCTCTTTAGCGCGATCTCGGGAACCTCCACCTCCTCGCCGGCCCGCACCACCGCGAGCATCTGCGCGCCGTCGTAGCCCTGAGCGGTGAAACGCAGTGCATACGTCCCCCGCGCAAGACCGGTCACGGTGTAGTCGCCGTTTGAGTCCGGAACGACCGGGGTCCCGACCGTGCTCACCTGCACCGTGACCCCCGCCGGGTCGGCGCCGCCCTCAAGCGACACCCTTCCCTTTATCGATCCCGGGTTGAGCTCGATGACCAGCGCAACACCATCGGTGACCGCGCCCTCCTTCACGTCGACGCGCGCGCCGGACTTCAGCTTGTAGCCTTCCAGGGCCGCGCCCAGGTCGTAGTCGGTGCCGGCGAGCAGCCCGCCAATCTCGAACCGGCCGTCTTCTCCGGCAACCGTCCCCGCCGCGACGACCGTCCCCAGCTTCGCCGTCCCGCGGAGGGTGACCTGCGCGCCTGGAGCGCCCCCTCCGCCATCGATCGAAACGGTCCCCCGCACCCCACCCCGCGCCGCGGCGAGCGCGACCGCCGCCACCGTGGTCGGGTCGGGAGATGCCAAAACGACCACCGGCGCCGTCACGCTGACGTATCCGTCGGCCGAAAATCTTAAGACCCGCGCGCCCGCGGGCACCGATGCGATGGTGTACGCGCCCTGGGCGTCGGCCGTGGCGTCGAGCCCCGGCAGACCTTCTACGCCCACGGACACCTGCGGTGCGGCGGGAGCGCCCACGTTTTCGAGCACGACGCTGCCGCTTATCGACCCCTGTGTCTCGCGGAAGAAAGCAACCTCGTACTCCGCGGTTTCATTTCGGGCGTTGTCCCTGAACTTGACGTAGAGCCGGATCTCGCCGCGGTCCCGGCCCAAAAGGCCCAGCGTGGCTCCGGCGTTGAACGTCTCGTAGGTGCCCGTGCCGGATGCGTAGCCCAAAGCGGTCTGCGCGGCATCTCCCGCGGGGATGTTGAAATCGAGCGCGGCGAAATCGTCGTAGACGGTCGGCGTGCCGGCGCGGTCGATCGCGTTCCTCACGGTGACCGGAGGCTGGGCGGGGACCGGGGGCTCGTAGTCCAGAATGGCCTCCGAACTGACGACCTCGGACTCGTTGCCGGCGCGGTCTCGATACTGGACGTACACCGTGTGGAGCGCCTGCTCGGTCCCAAGCGACGTCACGAGACTCCCGACGCTGGGCATGAAGTTAAAGACCTCATCCGTGGGCGCCTTGTCGACCGTGAGGCGGTACTCCCCTACCCCGCTCCCCACGTCCGCCGCCGCGAGCCGCACCGACGCCTGACCGTCGGCCGCTACGACGTATCGGCGTCCGTCAAGTCCCTCGGATGCCTGGATTTCGGCGAACACCGTCTCCGGGGGCGTCATGTCGAGCGTCAGCCCCGCCTCGTAACGCCGCGCAATCCCGCACTGGTCCTGGAGATCCACGTACAGTGTCTTGAAGCCATCGGCTTCGGTTTCGGCCAACGGAACGTCTTTTTCGACGACGTAACTCTCGAAGGACTGCTGTTCGATCGCCACTTCGTCCCACGAGGCGCGCATTTGCACCGCCCCCGACGCGTTGAAGCGGGCCGAAAGCGTACGTTCGTTGGCAAAATACACCAACTTGCCGTCGATTTCGTGTCCGACGATATCGGCCCCGCTGGATTTGGCGAACCGGACGAGCGCCGACGCGCTGGTGAGCCGGAGCACCCCCATCGACTTTTCCTCGCCGTCGCTCACGATGGTCACAAGCCCCAGGCACGCCGCCTGGTACCCGTCCTTGGCCACGATCAGGAAATACTGGCCGGTTGGGACTTCGGAGATCTGCCAGCTCCCGTCCGACCCGCTCACCGCGCCGAACGAAGCGCCGCCTTCCAAGGAGGAGTGCTGAGTGCTGGGCGGCGAGTCGTCAGCCGTGAGTCGTGAATCGTGAGTTCGGAGTTCCGACTTCCCGGATACCGGCGGGATGCCGGCGGCCTCGCCGGCGGCGGCCTCTTTGAGCGTTATCGTGGCCCCCGCGTGCTCGGTCGCATCGACCAGGGATACGGCGCCGCGTACCGTCCCGCGGCCGATGGCGACCGTGATTTCGCCCACGTCTATCGTCTGGCCCACCTTCACCGTCACGCCACCCAACTTCTCCTGGCGGTAGCCTTCCTTCGTGACGATGACCGAGTAGACCCCGGACGGGACGTTGGTCAGCGTGAACGCGCCGGTGGGTTCGGTAACCGTGGTGAGCGACGTCTCCGCCACCGTCACGGTCGCCCCGCTCTCGTCGGAGGCGCGCTCGAGATCGACCTTCCCCTTGATGGTCCCCTTGGCCTTCGTGTCCTGCGGGGCCTCGGGGTCAAACGGGTTGGTCGCGTCAACGGTCGGCGAGCAGCCTTCCGCCAAAAAGAGGAACAGGCCGGCAAACAACGACGCGTTCCGGAGGTTGAGCTTCATAGACTTCTCCCTGCACGTTTGGGTGTTTGTCCCTTCGGACATCAGTGGACGAATGATACCGGAAACGTACGCGCTTTCCAAGAAGAAAAGCCAACAGAAGGAAAGCCGATTCGCCGTTAGAATTCAGTCTCGGATGGGGGCCGGCTTCCCCTGCGCGTCAGTTCCCGATGCGCCATCATCTAACTTCGCCCGGCGGTTGCCGTAGACATGCCCTGCATCACCAAAGCCTTTGAATCACTCCCGTGTTGACCGGGTGTGCTCATGCGGCCTTGGTAGACCGACGAGCGGCCGTCAGGAGGCGCCTGCCGCGCGCTCAGTTTCTACTCGCACCACACCGCCGGTACCCCAGTCCAGACCGCCTCGTCGAGGTACACCTTGGCGTTCTGTTTGAGGGTCGCGGTCTTGACGAACGCTGCGCCGCAGAACGTCGCGTTGTTCTTGAACTCGACGGCGGCCAGCGGGGCGTACAAAAGCGCCCTTGTTTCGGTGTTGTTGACGAACGTGAACTGTTCGCCTGCCGCGGTGTCGGTCGTGGCGTAGATTCTGAACATCGGCCCCTCGACTCCGCTCGGGGCAGGCCCTGAGGCGCACGGGCTGTCGAGGCGGCTGTTGTTGCTCATCACGAA
>JACRCP010000340.1 GCA_016218965.1 Deltaproteobacteria bacterium
GGCTCTGCTTGCGCCGGGCCTTTTTCCATTCCGACACCATGACCGGTTCGATGAACTTTGAAGGAGGGGAAAAATGAGAAACGTCTTTGATATCGCGGCGGTCGCCTGTGTGGTGTGCTGGCTCTTCGTCCCGGCCGGGTGCTCGTGCGATGACGAACAGAGCGAGGAGGACATCGCGAGGGCGCTTGCGAACAGGCTGACGGAATCGCTGGGATTCAAGGGCGGAACGGTCGTCGAGGGGCCGCCGCCCGAGGAGCACCGGGACGACATGGATTATGCGCAGGTCACGAAGATCCAGGCCCCCGGCGCGCTGGCCGCGGGACAGGAATACACCGTCTCGCTTGACACGGATTTTTCAAACCCGCGTGACGTGACGGGGGCCGTGGTGTACGTGGAGAAGGCGGACAGGCATCTGAAAGTCAAACCGTTGTTCGGCCTCGACCCCGAGGCCATGGTCATGCGGCTTGTCGGGACGTTTGAGGGCGACCCCGAGCTTGTCGGGAAGTCGTTCAGTGTCAAGATCGCCATGCACGACGCCGAAACCGCCGTCGGGAACTACGTGGCTTGGGAGCTTGCGGTCAGGGACGCAGCCGACGTCGCGCCGACCACGCAGGAACTGGCGAACGCGATGGAGGTGAGTGATCTTTCGCTGAGGACCCCCGGCAACATCCCCCGGGGGACCGCCGACCCTTCGGAGCCGCAGGTCCTCTCAATCGAGACTCCGGATCGGGTCGGGCCCGGCAGGGCGTTTGAAGTGACGGTGAGATACCGTGTCGGGGCGGCGCCCCTTTTCATGCTCTATTTCCAGGTTGACAACAGTATTCAGTACGTCGGTGTGGGTGTGGATGGGGAGCCGGGCACGGAAGGGGTTGCCGTGCTGACCGTCAGTTTTTCGCCCTCGAAGCTTTCGAACAACACCGGCGGGCTGTCCCGCGCGCTCAACGCCCTCTCTTCCGCGTCGTCGGCGCCAAACACCTCGACAATCGCCTTCAACGTGGGGTTTGACGATGCCGCGCAGAAACACGGGACGCTCAAAACCAAGAGCCTCACTTACACGACGGAAGAGCGCGCGTGCGAGGGAAAGGGCTGCGCGACCGCCAAAGAATGCCGCTGCGGTGATCCCGGCGTGACACTTGACCCCCGGTGCGAGGGCCCGGACGCGACGGAATGTTCGGGGCTGGCCTCGGTCTATTGCGGCCAAGACCCCCAAGGGGACTGCGAACGCGACTTCGATTCCCATCTGTTCCCCGACGGATACGTGGCAATGGGCACCGGCTGCTCAATCCAGATCAACTGTGGATTGGGGGGCGGGCGGGACGGAGGCAGCAATTCGGACGCCGCCGCACCGCGCGACACCGGGGACGCGGATGCAGGCCGGGAGAAGGACGGGGGGGCAGGGGATGCCGGGGCGCCGGACAGCGGCGCCCTCGACTGTTTTTCATGCGAGCCGCCGTCCACACCGTTCACTCCTTCCCCCCAAGGATACGCGTTCGTGGCGGTACAGCTCTCTCCGCCGGGGTGCACCCTGTACGGCGAGGAGGGGGATGGAGCGGAAGCGGTCATGTTCGAGTTCTTCATACCCAACCGGTTCCAGGCGTCAGTCGGGCCAGGCTGGACGATCGAATCGGCAAGCGAAGGGGTCGTGGCGCCGGACAAGACGAGCTGGGAAAACATCCCGTCTGAAACCTGGTTGGAAATGACACTCCGGAATGACGTCGCACGGGTCGAGATTTCCCTCGGCATCAGGCTCAGCGTACTCGGCCTCGACGCCACCCTGGAAGTCCAGGAGGCGTGTTCGGCGCCGTCGCCGTAACAGCGCTTCCTTTTTTTTGGGGAGCCCCATGCACACCGTTTCCACGCTCGCACTTCTCGCCGTCATGGCCGGCGGACCGCAGGCCGACAAGCCGAGGGTCGTGGTCTATCCATTTTCCACCACGGGGCTTCCCGAGTCCGTCGGGTCGTCGCTTTCCGAGGTCGTTGCGACGCAGGTCGCGCGGAGCGGGCGGTACGACGTCTTGACGTGGCAGAACATCTTTGCGCTTCTCAAGATCGAGGAGGTGAAGCAGGCGCTCGGGACCGACGACCCCAAGCAGATCGTCAAGGTGTCCGAAAAGTTCAACGCGGCGTTCATCATCACCGGCAACGTCAACCAGCTCGGCGGCGCGTACGTCGTGTCGCTCCAGCTCGTGAACGTGGCGGCGGTCAAGGTCGATCGGCGGATCACGCAGACGCTCTACGGCGACGCCTCGCAGATAAGCGCCTCGCTTCGCACCGCGTCGCAGGCGCTCGTCGCCGAGATGTCGCCCGAGAAGGCGCAGAGCGTGTCGGAGAAGGCGTTCGAGTCGGTTTTGCTCTCGGAGGTCCCCAAGACGCTCAACGCCCGGCTCTCGGCCGGGTACAGGTTCCCGCTCGGGGCGGCGCAGAACGACTCGGGGCTTTTCTTCGTGCGCGCGCCGCAGGCGGTCGTCTCGCTCGACACCGGGTGGATGGCCGCGCAGTGGCTCGAGACGGGGCTTGCGGTGTCTTTTGGACTTGCCGACGGCGGCGAGGCGTTTCAAGGCCGGCTTGCGACCCTCGACAGCACGAGCGATCCGATCTCGGGGGCGCCCAAGGAGATCGTCGGTGTGACGGTTCTCGACATGAAGCCCGTGTTTTCGGTGCGCGACCTCACGATCGCCGCGCAGGCGCGCCTGCGCCCGCCCGTCGGCGTATTCCTTCCATACGTCGCGTTCCGCGCGGGCGCGGCGCTCGACCGGCGCGAGGTTCGGAGCGAGAAGGCCGCCTCGGCGTTCCCCGGCGTCGGCGGGACTGCATGCCCGGGGTGGGCAACGTACGACGAGGCGTCGGGCGCGTGTCTGGCCGACGTCGACCTTGCGCCCACGTCGGAGGTCTCGTGGCGGACGGGGTTTGCCGCCGGGGCGTCGGCGGGCCTCGACCTTCTGCTCTCGCGCCACTTCGGCCTCACGGCCGGGGTCGGCTACGAGATCCGGTACTGGGGATCCGAAGAGGACGTTGACCTCACGGCCTCATCCACTTACGCCGGCCCGCCGTCGGGCGCCGTGACGTTCGTCGACCGGTACAAACTGCCGTCGTTCGAGCAGTCCCTCGTCGCGACCGTCGGCGTGCTCGGCTTCTACTGAACGGCGGGAGTTCGCGTTGCCGGACCGCCCGTGGTCGATGGCCCGGGCCGGAATCAGTCGAAATGGACGAAGATCGGCGCGGTGATGGCCTCGTCACCGTCGGACTGCACAAGGCGCAGGACGTACCACACGCTTGATGTCGCGTTCTCCGCGTTGGAACCGTCTTCGGTCGGGGTCACGACCACTGCTTCGTCGAACTCGCGTGAATGGAGGCCGGTCCACTTTTTCAGGACCTTCCCGGCGGTGAGCGGCAGTGTCCCGCCATCGAGGCGGCTCCCGCCGTTCGTGTACAGGTACGCCTCGACGAAGAAGGGGGAGTCCGGCTCGGGGTCCACGGAGTCCTCCGGCGCGGGCGGCGAGCAACCCTTGTTGTCGCAGACAATCGGATAGTAGGGGAGCGTCACTTCCTCGCGCTCGTCCGCGTCGCGGGCGTGCAGGGAAAGCTCAAGCGTTCGGGCGCCTTTGAACACCGAGCCCATGAACCGGCCCTCCGCGGTCATCCACACGGAAATGCTCTTGTCGGAGGTCGCAAACGTGGCCCCGTCCTTGAGGCCCCCGATGATCGCGTCGACGCTTCGCTCCCTCGCGAAGACCCCGACCCGCCTCTGCTGGCCGTGGGCGCCCATTTTGAGCCCCCAGCTCCAGTCCTTGTTGTCTTCGTCCTTTGTAGGGGAGACGTGCCAGCCCATGTTCAGGGCCTGGAAGTACCCGCGGAACCCGCCGTTGTTGCCGCGTATGTCGATCAAGGACATGAACTCGTCGGCCGCCGCATCGTACCGGAACCCGTCGAAGGCCGGCAGCGGCTCGGCGTCCGATCGCATCTCGGGATGGTTAAACGAGCAGAGGTGCGGGTTCTTCCGGAGCCCCGCGGTGGAGAAAAGCCCGGACAGCGTCGACACCTTCTCGGACGGCGGGAGCGGCGGGTCGATCTGATTGAGCGGAAAGCACCCAATGTGGTCGCGCTGCGAGGGGCCGCCCAACTTCGTGTTGCTCCACTCCCAGCCGACGATCGCCGGAAAACCTTCGGCGCGCACCTGCGCGGCCTGCTCGAACGTCATGGTCCAGTACTCCGGGTTCAGAAGCGAAAGCGACCAGTAGTAGTCCGTGACCGCCCACCAGTCGGTCCCCCGGTTGATGTCGACGTCGGTTCCGGGCAGAACATACGAACGGGCCGTCTCGAAGGCGTCAAGCGGCGTGCCCGCGTAGTCGGGGTCGGCGTACGAAGTGTGCGAGTGAAGTCCGCCGTAGTAAGGGCCGTTGTACGCGCTGTCCGCCCCCGCTCCTCCGTCTCCATTCCCCGATCCCGCGTCGGCGGGGTTTCCCCCGTCATGTCCCGCGCCGGCCCCGGGGTCCTGCGCGGGGGTTTCGACTAACCGCGGATCGAGCCCGGGACATCCGGCAACGGTGACAATCAAGGCGAGGCCGGACGCCGCGCGCAACACGGGTTTTAAGGACCTATCGCCGGATGTTCTCATGTTTTTTTGGGCCTCCATTGCGATCCCGCCGGACGGTAGCATGGTCTCAAGGCAAGACGAAGTCCGCCCGTACCTCGACATAGTCGGTCGCGACCTCGGAAGATCGCGAGAACCAGCGCCAGCTTCGTGCGTTCTCTCATTGGAAGTACTTCTTCTTGAACCACAGCGCGACGTTCACCAAGGCAATCAGCGCGGGGACCTCCACCAGCGGCCCGATCACGGCGGCAAACGCGGCGCCGTGGTTGATCCCGAACGTCGCGATCGCCACCGCGATGGCCAGCTCGAAGTTGTTGGAGGCCGCCGTGAACGAGAGCGTCGCCGACTGGCCGTAGGAAGCACCGACTTTCTTTGACATGAAGAAGGAGATGAAGAACATCACCACGAAGTAGATGAGCAGCGGGATGGCGATCCGCACGACGTCGAGCGGAAGCTGCACGATGTATTCGCCCTTGAGCGAGAACATCACGACGATGGTGAAGAGCAACGCGATGAGAGTGATTGGGCTCAGCTTCGGGATGAACTTCGCGTGATACCACTCCTTGTCCTTGAGCCAGATGAGCGCAAAACGTGTGACGACGCCGGCGATGAACGGAATGCCGAGGTAGATGAAGACGCTTTTTGCGATCTCGCCGATGGTGATATTGACCTCGACGCCCGTAAGACCGAACCATGTCGGCAAAACCGTGATGAACACGTAGGCATAGACCGAGTAGAGGAGCACCTGGAAGATCGAGTTGAAGGCTACCAGGCCGGCGCAGTATTCGGTGTCACCCTTTGCGAGTTCGTTCCAGACGATGACCATCGCGATGCAGCGCGCGAGACCGATCATGATGAGTCCTACCATGTACTCCGGCTTGTCGTGCAGAAAGAGGACAGCCAGACCGAACATGAGGATCGGGCCGAGGATCCAGTTCTGCACGAGTGAGAGTCCCAGGACCTTGGTGTTGCGGAAGACGGGACCCATTTCCTCGTAACGCACCTTGGCGAGCGGCGGGTACATCATGAGGATGAGCCCAATGGCGATAGGGACGTTCGTCGTCCCGACGTTGAACTGGTTGATGAACGGGACGACGCCCGGAAACAGCCAGCCGCCGCCCACCCCCGCCGCCATCGCGGCGAATATCCAAAGGGTGAGATAGCGGTCCAGAAACGAGAGCCTCGACGCGACACCCGAATCCGATCCCATGTCGTCCTCCCCGACTCCCCGCCGGTTTTCTGATATCCGTTTCGACTGTCACATGCAAGCAGGAAGGCGCGGGCGCGCGAAAGGCGCCAGGCCAGGCGTGGCGGATCGCGCGCCTGGGACCACCCACGAGTTCAACGTCTGGGAAACTGCAGGATGGGGAACTACGATGCAGGCTCCCTCCGGCCCTCAAAAAGGCCGTAAAGCACCGGCAGGACGATGAGCGTGAGCAGCGTCGAGGTGATGAGCCCGCCCATGACCACCACGGCCAGCGGCTTCTGGATATCCGCGCCGGAGCCAGTCGCGTACAGCATCGGTAGCTGCCCGATGAAAGCAGTAAGCGCGGTCATGAGCAGCGGCCTGAACCGAAGATCGCAGCCCTTCGTGATCGTATCGGCCACGCTCTCGCCTCGCTGTCGGAGCTGCCGGAAGAAGGCGATCAGCACGACGCCGTTTTGCACGGCGATGCCGAGCAAGACGATGAAAGCCACGGCCGCCGACACCGACAGAGGCATCCTCGCCACGACCACGGCGACAATGCCGCCGACCACGGCGAACGGCAGGACAACGAGGACCAGCAGCGAGTTTCGCACCGAGCCGAGCGCCATGAAGAGCAGGGTGAGAATGAGCAGGAGAGCGACGGGCACCACGATAGAGAGCTGCCGCATCGCGCGCTGCTGGTTCTCGAACTGTCCGCCGTGTTCGATGAAGCATCCTGACTGCAGCTCCTTTGCGAGCGGAGCAAGACGGTCCTGAACATCCTTGACGAAGCCCCCAAGGTCGCGGCCGCGCACGTTGGCCTCGACGACTACCCGCCGCATGCCATTCTCCCGACTCACTTGAGCCGGGGCCTCGATCAGCTCGATCTTCGCCAGTTGGGCGAGTGGCACGCGCTCACCGCTGGGCGCCGGGATCAGGAGCCGCTCGACCTCCGGGATGTCGGCACGCGCTGACTCGGGGAAACGCGCGACGATGGCAAAGCGCCGCTGATCCTCGATGAGCGTGCTCGCCTTTCTGCCGGCGATGGCCGTTTCAATCGCCTCGTTGACGTCGGCGACGTTGATGCCGTGGCGGGCCACGGCTTTGCGGTCGATGACCACGTCGAGCTGGGTCATTCCCGAAACCTGCTCGACCTTGATGTCGCGGGCGCCCTCAACAGCGGTGATCGCCGCCGCAGCCCGGTCGGCGAACTTCTTGAGCACCGCAAGGTCGGGTCCAAAGATCTTGACGGCCAGATCGCTCTTGACGCCTGAAATGAGCTCGTTCACGCGCAGCGCGATGGGCTGCGAGAACGAGTAGCGCAAGCCCGGGATCTCGCCCAGATCCTTCTGGAGGGCTTCAACGAGCTCGGCCTTGTTTCGACCCGTGCCCCATTGTTTGCGCGGCTTGAGCATGATGAAGACGTCGGTCTGCTCCGGGCCCATGGGGTCCTCGGAGATTTCCGCCCGGCCGGTCTTGCTCACCACCGTCTCAACTTCCGGGAACTTCAGCAATCGCTTCTCGATGAAGCTCGAAACCTGAACCGAACCGTCAAGGGAGGCGTTGGGTAGGCGCACCACGTTGACGGCGATGGAACCCTCGTCGAGCGGAGGCATGAACTCGGTTCCGATGAAAGGGACGAGCCCTACGGCGCCCACGAGAATCGCACCGGAGATCCCCAGGGTGACCGCGGGACGCCGAACGGCGCGACCCAGAAGGTTCAGGTAGCCTTGGTGGAAACGTCGGATGAACCCGAACGCTTTTTCCGGAACCTGCCTGAGGATCAGCTCGGACAATACCGGCACGATGGTGAGCGCCACCCCGAGAGAAACGAGCAACGCGATGAGCATGGTCGCCGCGAGCGGGGCGAACATCTTTCCCTCGACCCCCTGGAGGCTGAAGAGCGGCACCAGGATGATAGCGATGATGAGAACGGAGAAGGCAACCGGCCGTGCCACTTCCAGGAGCGCTTCGGCAACTACACGGCGCTTCTCTTCTTCACGACGGTGAGCGAGGTGGCGGCGGATGTTCTCCACGATGACCACCGAAGCGTCAACGACCATGCCGACGGAGAAGGCCATTCCGCCCAGGCTCATGAGGTTCAACGTCAGCCCCGCCGTACTCATGACCACGAAGCTGATGAGGAAGGTGAGCGGCAACGACAGTGTGACCACCAGCGCGGTCCGAAGCTCAGCCAGAAAAAGGAACAGGACGATGATGACGAAGATGCTGCCTTCCCGCAGTGCGTTTGCCACCGTCTCGATGCAGGCCTCGACGAGCGAGGTGCGGTCGTAGAAGACGTTGAGCCGCACCCCCTCGGGCAAGGTGGCGCCTATCTTTGCTGTCGCTTCCTTGACCCGGCTCACCACGTCCTTCGAGTTCTCACCCTTGAGCATGATGATCATGCCGGCCACGACCTCGCCCTTGCCATCCCGCGTGACCGCGCCCTGGCGCGGCTCGGCGCCAATGGCGACTTCGGCAACATCGCGCAGGTACACGGGCGCGCCGTCTTTGGCCTTGAGCACAATGCGCTCGATGTCGGGGATGTCCTTGAGAAGCCCAACGCCCCGCAGGTACACCTGCTCCCAGCCGCGCACGATCACTCCGCCGCCGGCATTGGCGTTATTGTGCTCGACGGCCTCGACCACGTTGTTCGTGGTCAGACCGTACTTCAGCAGTCGGTCGGGCAAAACCAGCACCTGGTATTGCTTGACGTACCCTCCGAAGCTGTTGACCTCGTTCACGCCTGGGATTGGCTTGAGCAGCGGCGCGACCAGCCAATCCTGGATCGTGCGCAGCTCCATTGCGTTGTGCTTCTCGCCCTCGAGCGTGTACTGGAAGATCTCACCAAGGCCCGTGCTGATGGCCCCAAGTTCGGGCTCGACACCGGACGGGAGATCCTCCCGCGCGATGGCCAGACGCTCGAAAACCACCTGTCGGGTCCAATACGTTTCGACGCCGTCCTCGAAAACAATGACCACCTGGGACCCGACTTTGTCAAGAGCGACCCCGATTTAGGCACTCGCCCTGAATGATATCAATGGGTTAGGCCTCCAAAACCCTCCAAAACCATAGGCACACGTTTGTGGGGCTTGGGCTTGACATCCCGAGGGACATCGCGGTACAA
>JACRCP010000337.1 GCA_016218965.1 Deltaproteobacteria bacterium
AAGAATACCTGGTCCAGGAGATTGACAACGTGGTCGCCGCCTGCAATGCGATCATCGAGCACGCAAAAAGGGGTGACGCCGCGCTCGCGCCCCAGAGGATTTGCGAATTCAACAAGCTGGTGCTCGCGAAGCTGGACCTCGGCGACGGCGTGATCCCCGGCGAGCCTCGAAAGCATTCCGTGGCGGTCGGACGTGTCTACCGCGGGGCGCCCGCCGAGGACTGCGGGTACCTGCTTGACCGGCTCTGCAGTTGGCTCAACGGGCCGGAGTTTGCCGCCGAGGCGGGACTGGAAACAGTCTATGCAATCCTCAAGGCGGTCGTGGCCCACCTGTACCTTGCGTGGATTCACCCTTTTGGAGATGGCAACGGACGCACGGCCCGACTCGTGGAGTTCCACGTCCTCCTTGGAAGCGGAGTGCCGACCCCGGCGGCGCATCTGTTGAGCAATCACTACAACCAGACAAGGCAGGAATACTACCGGCAACTTGATCGCGCGAGCAAGTCGGGCGGAGACGTAGTCCCGTTCATAGAGTACGCCACACGGGGTTTCGTTGACGGGTTGCGGGAACAGCTCGAACTGATCCGCGATCAACAGTGGGACGTCGCTTGGCGCAGCTACGTGCACGAGCGCTTTCGTGAGGCCAACGATTCCAGGTCCAAGCGCCAACGCGATCTCTTGCTTGATCTGAGCATCGCCAAAAAATCGGTGCCAATCGCCAAATTGACGGAGTTGACCCCGCGGCTGGCAAGGACCTACACGGGGACGTCCCCGAAAACTCTTCAGCGTGACCTCGCCGATCTCGGGAAAATGGGTTTGGTCGAACGGAACGCGGAGGGCGTGGTCGCGTGCAGGCACGTATTCCTCGCATTCTTGCCGTGGCGAAAGAGTGGGCCGGGCGCTTGTCGGGCCGACGACTAGACGGGGGTTTCCATGAGCATCTTCGACCTGCACGCCGCCGTCATCGCCGACTACCGCGACTTCGTCCGGTCGTTCTTCACCATCGCCGACGAGCGGGCGCGGGCGTTCGTCGGGAAGGCGCTTGACGAGGAGGCGCGGCTTTGGCCGGACTTCCTTCTGCAGCTCAGCCCGTCGTACCTGCGGGCACAGTCCGTGGACGAACTCGCCGGGGCGGGGAAGATACACAACGAGACGGCCCGCATCTTCCGCACGCCCGAGGACAAGCCGTTCAGCCTCTACCAGCACCAGGTCGAGGCGCTCGACATGGCTCTTGGCGGCGAAAGTTACGTGGTCACCAGCGGGACGGGTTCGGGGAAGAGCCTCACGTACTTCCTGCCGATCATCGACGACCTCGTCCGCCGTCCGGACACCGGCGACCGCGTCGCCGCGCTCATCGTGTATCCCATGAACGCCCTGGTGAACTCGCAGTATCAGTCGCTCAAGGCCATCAAAGAAGTGTTCGAACGGCGCTCCGGCCGGCCGTTCCCCGTGACCTTCGCGAAATACACCGCCGACACGTCCGGCAAAGAGCGGGAGGAACTTCGGACTCATCCGCCGCAAATCATGCTCACGAACTACGTCATGGCCGAGCTGTTGCTTGTGCGCCCCGACGACCAGCGCTTCCTCGACCGCGCGGGCGGCGGACTGCGTTTTCTGGTTTTTGACGAGTTGCACACGTACCGCGGCCGGCAGGGTGCCGACGTCGCCATGCTCATCAGGCGGCTCAAGGAACGGTGCGCGGGCGGCAAACTCGTCCACGTAGGGACAAGTGCGACGATGGTCTCCGGACCCGACGCGACACCGGAGTCCCGGAGGACCGCAGTCGCCGATTCCGCCTCGCGTTTGTTCGGACATTCATTTGGCGCCGGGAGCGTCGTTGAGGAAACTCTGGTCACGTTCACTGAAGGCCAGTCTCCGACCCGCGCCGAGCTCGCCGAAGCCTTTGGCGGTCCGCTGCCAGCGGACATCGACGCGATCCGGCGCGATCCGTTGGCTCGCTGGGTCGAGGCCGAGTTCGGCGTGGAAGCCGAGGCATCGGGGCGGCTCAAGCGCCGCATCCCGCGAACGCTCGCGGCCGCGGCTCGTCGCCTGGCCGAAGCAAGCGGCGTTCAAGAGGCCGCGTGCGAGGACCGGCTCAGGGAAATTCTGAACCGGGGAGGAGATCTCTCGCGCGATGATGGCGGCCGGGCGTTCGCGTTCAAGCTGCATCAGTTCATCGGCCAGGGCAGGGCGCTGTACGCAACGATCGAGGGGGCCGGGCAGCGCGAATTCTCGATGGAGGGACAGATCCAAGCCGCCGGCGGTCGCCTGTTCGCCCCGATCAAGTTCTGCCGCACGTGCGGGCAGGACTACTATCACGTCTTGCGCTCCGAGACCCGTTTTCTACCGCACCCGGCGGGAGGCGCCATCGAGGACGACGAGGCCGTTGCGGGCTATCTTGCGGCAGCGGACGACGGAAACGGCTGGAACGAAGATCGCATCCCCGAAGAATGGCTCGACTCGAAAGGCCGGCTGACCAGGACTTGGCGCGACCGCGTGCCCGAGCCTGTTTGGGTCTCCGCTGATGGCCGGCTGTCAACGACACCGCGCCGGGATGCCATCAAGATGTGGTGGCAGAAGATGCCGTTTTCGCTCTGCCTCAATTGCGGTGAGTTCTACACAAGGCGGGAGGGGGAATTCGGCAAACTGGCGTCCTTGTCGAGCGAGGCGCGGAGCAGCGCCACAACGGTGCTTGCCACATCGATGCTGAGGCACGCCGGCCAGACACGGGCTGCGCGGGACAAATTGCTCTCTTTCACCGACAACAGACAGGATGCGTCTCTTCAGGCCGGGCATTTCAATGACTTCGTCCACATGACGGTGTTGCGCGCCGCGCTGCATGCCGCGTTGAAAAGCAAAGGCGAGCTGACGTTCGACCGCGTGGCGCGCGAGGTGGTGGCGGCTTGCGGGCTTTCCATCAAGGATATTGCGAAGAACCCGGAGTTGAACCCCGACTCGCCCGCCGCGCAGGACGTCTGGAGGGTTTTTGTCGATCTGACAGAGTACCGTCTCTACGAGGATCTGCGCCGCGGATGGAGGGTCGTCCAGCCGAACCTGGAGCACGTCGGGTTGCTCAAAGTGGGGTATCGCGGTCTGGCGCAGCTTTGCCGAGACGACGCAAGGTGGCAGTTCCATCCGAGGGCGGCCGCGTGCCCGCCTGAAAACCGGGCGGCATGGACCACCGAGGTCCTGGATCAGTTTCGGAGAAAACTGGCAATCAGTTGCCGCGTTCTCCGCGAAACCGAGCAGCAGCAGCTTCGCCGGCGCGCCGAGCAGTATCTCAACGAGTTCTGGGGGCTGGACCCCGAACAGAGCGAACTGAGAGAAGCCCAGCGCTTTGTTCTTCCCGGTCGATCGGCCCGGGCTGCGGACGGATTTGGCCTCGGAGAACGCAGCTCCATTGGAAAATTCCTCCGCGGGCACTTCGACATTTCGGTCGGCGACTACCGGACGTTCGTCGAAGGTTTCTTGAAACTCCTGGTCGGCCACGGGCTGCTCACGAGGTTGGAACCTGTCGAGGATCACCAATTCTATCAGCTCGACGCCGCGTGCATCCTGTGGCGGCTGGGTGACGGCAAGGCGCCGCCCCAAAGCCTCATCTATGCGCGCCGAGGGGACCGCCCCGGATATGTCACTTCCCCGCCCCCGATCAACGTCTTTTTCCAGCGTTTCTACCGTGAATCGGCGGCCGCGCTCGCCGAGTTGGAAGCACGGGAGCATACGGCGCAAGTGGTCGAACTTGGGGAACGCGAAAGGCGCGAGCGGCGGTTTCGATGGGAAACCGGCGACGAGAAAAAGGAGGCCGAAGTCGGGAGGCGGCTGCCTTTCATGGTCTGCTCGCCGACCATGGAGCTCGGTGTGGACATCGCCGACCTCGATTTGGTGCACCTGAGAAGCGTTCCGCCGACCCCTGCGAACTATGCACAGCGCAGTGGGCGCGCCGGGCGGCAGGGCCAGCCAGGGCTTGTCTTCACTTACTGCGGCGCTCTCAACAGTCACGACCAATACTACTTCAGGCAACAGGAAGGCATGGTGGCGGGCAGTGTGAGGCCTCCGCGTCTCGACCTGGCAAATGAGGCGCTTCTGCGCGCGCATTTGCACGCGGCCTGGCTGTCGCAGGTGCGGTTGCCGATGAGACAATCGATCGAAGAGGTCGTGGACACGGCTCAGGAAGCCTTGCCTCTTTCCGAGAACGCAGCGGTCCAGATCGAACTCTCCGTGGCCTCAAAGGCCGAACTGCGGGACCGGGTCGCACGAATCATCGCGCCCGATGCGGGTCTGTTGTCGTCCGCTCCCTGGTTCAGCGATGGCTGGCTTGACACGGTCCTTGCAGAGGCCCCGAAGGAGTTCGGCCGGGCTTTCAACCGGTGGCGGGAGCTTTTCCGTGCGGCGACCCGGCAGTTTGTCGAGGCGCAAAACGATCTACTAAGGGCAAGGCGCGCCGACGATCAGGAAAAGGCCGAAAAGCGCCAGAAAGAAGCCCGCCACCAACGCAATCTGCTGCTCCAAATCGACACCAGCCGCGAAGAGAGCGATTTCTACCCGTATCGTTATCTTGCAAGCGAAGGGTTCCTGCCCGGTTACAACTTCCCCGCCCTGCCGGTCCGCGCCTGGGTGCCGCGGGGATCGGGCGAATTCATTCCGCGCCCGCGGTTTATCGCGGTGCGCGAATTCGCTCCCGAAAACATTCTGTACCACGAGGGTTCCAAGTGGCAGGTGTCTTCGTTTCAGTCGCCGCCCGGCGGCCTCGACGAACGCCGCAGCCGGAAAAGGCTCTGTCAAAACTGCGGCGCCTTTTGTGAATCGACGCTGGACCTTTGTCCGGTGTGCAACACCCGTTTCGACGGGCAGAACAGCCTGCTTGGCGCTCTGTTGGAGATGCCCAACGTCCGCATGAGAAGACGCGAGAGGATCACATCGGAGGAAGAAGAGCGGCGGAGGAGGGGATACAGGTTCGAGACATGTTTCCAGTTTGCACCCGACGGGGGAAAGAATTGCGTCACGGAAGCCGACGTGGTCTTTGACGGGTCACCGCTTCTCAAACTCGTGTACGCGCCCGCAGCCACGATCATGCGCGTCAATCACGGACGGCGCAGGGATCAGGCGGACGGATTCCTGGTCGATTTCGAGAGCGGGGAGATGTTGACGTCCGGCGAGACCGCGCCGCACGCCCCGCCTCGTCGGCAGAGGGTCGAAAACGTCCGGCTCGCGGTGTTCGGCACGCAGAATCTGATGCTGGTTCGACTGGCCCGCCCGGAATCACGGGACGACCGGCAATTCGAAACCACGCTGCAATACGCCTTGCAACGAGGAATCGAACAGGCCTTCCAGTTGGAGGAGACCGAGCTTGCCGCCGAGCGGATCGGCCGAGGGGACAATCGTTCGATCCTCCTGTACGAAGCGACGGAAGGTGGCGCGGGCGTTCTTCGGCGACTGGTCGAGGAGGCCGACGCCGTCGCCCGGATCGCAAGAGAGGCACTGGGCCGCTGCCACTTCGATGACGAGGGCGGCGATCTCAAACCCGAATGTCAGGCAGCCTGCTACGAATGCCTGATGACTTTCGGCAATCAACATGAAGCGCTCGAACTTGACCGGCGCCGAATCCGGCAGACGCTTCTGGACCTCGCCGCGAGCCGGACGCTGCCGAGGATTGGCGGACGTGACTGGGCGGCGCACCTGACATGGCTTCGTTCGCTCACCGACTCTCGTTCGGAACTCGAAAGACGCTTTCTCGATGCTCTGGCGGCCGGCAACCACCGCCTTCCTGACGAGGCGCAGAAGGCGATTTCGGAGCCGCGTTGCATTCCGGACTTTTTCTACGTACCCAACGTATGCGTTTTCTGCGACGGTTCCGTCCACGACGAACCGATCCAGGCATCAAAGGACGTCGAAATCCGCCGGGAGCTTTTGAACCGGGGATACCGTGTGGTCGTTGTCCGCTACGATCGTGGTCTCGAAGCACAGATCGCGGCATACCCTGATGTTTTTGGTAAGTTGGGTTGATCCGCCCCGTATTGCTGCGTGGTTGTGGTTCGAGTGGAAAGGCGTGCGAAGGGTCCGAGGGTCCGGCCCCGCGATGCCGAGGCCAATCGCGACCCGGCCCAACGCATCACTTCTTTTTTTTCTTCTTTTTGGGCTTGGCGCCCGAGGCCTTGTTTTGGGCTTTTTCGGGCTGGACGGCGGCTGCGGCGCGGAGGTCCGAGATCTCCCCTCTGAGGGACTCGACGTCGGCCTCGATCTTCTTCTGGTCGGTCGCGAGGATCGTGGCAAGATTGCGGATCTTTTCGAGGTCACCCTTGACGGCGGCGATCTCCTCCTTCATGTGCTCGAATTCGTTTTTTGAGACACAAGAGGGGAGCAAAAGGGCGCCCGCGACCAGCGCGACGGCGAAGACGGTGGGGCATTTGGCGGGCACGGCGTTCCTCCGGGTCCGACACGCCGCGCGCAAGACCCGACCGGCGCGGCGCAGGCGGGGTCAGTTCTCGCCCTTCTTCTCTACGGGTTTGGCCGGTTCGGCGGCCTTTTCGTCCGGTTTCGCGTCCTGCGCGGGTTTCCGGTCGGGCGTGATGAGCACGAACGGCACCACCTCGGCGATGTACGTGTCGTCATGTTTGTCGCCGAGGTAGACCGAGGTTATGACGACCTTGACCTCCTTGACCCCGCGGCGCTTGACCTCGAAGAACCGCATCGACTTCCGGTTGGGGAAGGTCATCTCCACCGTGTCACCGCCGATGGTGAGCCCCAAGTCCTTTTCGAAGTCAATCCGGCTCGCGACGTCGCCCTTCTCTTCGGCGATGTCGAGCTTGAGCTCGCCGCGGTTGAGCCTGTTGTTGTCCTTCCATTGTTTTTCCTTGCCGATGAACAGGCCCGGGACGATCCCCACGATCCCGACGTTCGCGGGCCTGGCGAACTGCACGGCCACCCACTCGTCGATGCCCGTCCCCTCGGCGCCCTCGGCCCACGCCGTGCCGGGTTCCCCGTCGAAGACGTGTTCGGGCTTGGCGCCTCCCTTGGCGGCCGTGGACGATGCCGCGGTCTTTGCGCCCGAGAACGGGCTCCCGGAGTCACGGTTGTAGACGTAGTCCTTCCCGTAGGAGAGCGTCAGGCTTTTTGTGTTCTCCCCGGAAAGTGTCGTCTTGACGAGTTTCATCGAAACGTCGCGGCCCGATACGGAGACGTTGGACGGGTAGTACCCCTCGAACCAGCAGCCGTAGACGGGGAACCAGTCGTCCTTTTCCCGCTTGAGAATCGCAAACCCGCCCGACAGGTCGGCGACCTCGCCGGACTGTTTGAATCCCACGACCACCGTGTCGTCGTCGCCTTTGGTCGCCGACGTGACGATATAGGACGCCGCCAGCCCCTCGTATGCCGGCGACTGCTTGAAATCGGCGTCCGCGCCCTGCGCCGCCGGAACGACGGCGAGCAACAACGCCAACACCAACGGAACGAACTTCACTGCCAAACCCCTCCCGTGTGCGGCCGCTGAATGGTCACGGGATACTAGGCACAAAACGGGCCTCTGTCAAATAGATCTACTTCTTGACATAAGACTTGATTTCGAGGAGGAAGTCCTTCAGGGGCTTCTGGACGGGGGCCGGTTTTTCCTTGTCGATCGCCACCCCGCCCTTGTCGTCCTTCTTCCCCAGGGAGAGGCCCTCCAGCCTGTTCATGACGAGGGGATCCTTGTCCTTCTCGCGAACGACTTCGTACTTGCCCTGTCCAAGGCCCACAACATGCCACGCCTTGTCCTCGCTCTTCAGGAAAAGGACGACCTCCTGGTCCTTGGCAAACCTGGGCATCCCGGGGACCAGCTGGGCCAGCCCGTCGACCTCGCCGCCGAACGTCCGAATCTGGACTTCGCCCTTGAGATCGCCCTTGACCGTCTCGCCAATCTTGACGGTGGTGAGCGTGACGATCTTGGTCTTGCCCTCGTTCCACTGGGCCTTGGTCGAAGTCACCGTGCCGAGCACGACGGCCTCGGCCTGGTCCGTGAGGTCCTTCGTTTCGAGTTTGAGCATCACGGCCCCGGACGCAATCGAAGGGACCGCAAACAGCGCCGCCGCCACCACCGCCCACGCAGTCTTCATTGCCGCCGCTCCTTTCAGTTCCGCCGGAGTCCGAATTCCGGCTTTCGAACGCCCACGTCCTTTTTGTTCATCTCCCGCACGCGGAGTCTACCATTTTCAGGAGCGCCCCGTAAACAATGTCGCCGTACTCCGGGTGCGCGCTCACGCTCTCCTCATAGTAGTTAGGATGATCGGCCGGAAGGACGTCACTTTCGGGCACTGCATAGCCCAGCTCGTGCTCGGTGAGCGCAAAGAACATATTGTGCGCGCCGCACATGCGCCCCCGCAGGCCCTCGATGGCGGGGAAATCGTACGGCGGGAAGCCATCTGCCCCGTAGGCGACCGCCGCCGCACTCCGCCCCACCTCGTACTCCGTGAAGGCCTCGCCCGGGTGCGTCACGATCTGCACGTCGCCGATTCCAATGACGTGGATCGGGACCTTCACACACCCGGACTGCCCGCAGAGCGCCACAAGACGCGCCCGTTCCTCCTCCGATTTGGACAGGTCCTGCGGGTCCTCGTACGTGTTGTCACGGGGGCTCAGGTAGTCGGTGAGCGTAAAAAGGTTGCGGTAGTTCGAGTTGACGGGCACTTCGATCTCGGCCGTCTCCAGCTTGAGTGCCGGTTCGTGAAGCGGTCGCGACGCGGCCAGAGCCTCGCACGCTGTGTGCGCGGTCTCGTACCCGATGCCCATGGCCTTTTCGAACGAGGATTCGGCGGTCGTCATCACGCGCCTTCCATCGGCGTCGGTCACCGGAGCGAAGTCGTCGCTCCAGAGCGGCGCCCGCGCGCCAAGCGGGGTCATCATCCCGCCGAGAGCACCGTTGAGATAGATCGCCTCGCCGCCGAACCGGTTCTCTATGTACGCGCGGACGTAGCCGGGGAAATCCGCCGAAACGAGCGGGTTGAGCGACCCGAGCGACTCGGGATGGTTGTTCCAGTTTGCGAGCGTCGCGATCGTCTTCCCCGTGCCGGCGGAGTCGAGTCTGAACGCCAACACGCGCATGTCCCGAACATACGGATCGCGGGAATCGCGCGCCAGGATCGGCTCGTCGTACGCGGGATCGAAAGCAAGGCTTGTGCGCGGCGGTTCGGCACAGTCCGGGAATTCCTCGAGGACTCCCGACGCGCGGTCGACGCACGACGGCAGCCAGGCGGACGCGGTCGTGAGCAGCGCCGGCTCGACCCTCGACAGCGCAACCCCCGCCGCGGCGACGACGTTGTCGAGCACCTTGAGGATGTACCGCTGGTTGACCCCCTTGTTGTCGTGCACGAGGTCGGTCGGCGGCGACCAGATCCCCATGGTGTCGGGACCTTCGTGATTATGGAGGCTCGACACGATGACGTTGTCCTTTGCGACCCCGGTCGAGGCGTGGAGCTCGCGCTTGATGGCGTTGACGTACTTGTGGAAGAGGCCGACGACGTCGAACGAGATGTGGACAAGGGTCAGGTCTGCCTGTTTGAGGACGAGAATCTTGGCGAAGATCGGATCGTGGACTCCCTGAATCGGTTTTCCAGTGTACGGGATAAGGACGACGCCCTGGAACCCGCCCATGTAGATGGTGTCGAAGACGCGGTTGCCCTCGGTCCCTCCGGGGTTCGCGCTCTTGTCGAAGTTGTCGCCCGCGGGGTCGGGATTTGAGACTGCGTCGTAGCCCGGTTCATCAACGTCGCAGAGCCGGTCGATGCCGCAGTCGAGGAACTTCTCCCCCTCGTTCCAAATGAGGTCCGCCTCGCCTTCGTCCGGCCCCGGGTACCCCCGGTCGCCGGGGCAAAGGTCGTCGCCCCCGCAGTCGCGGAACGTCTCGTACTCCGTCGGCGTGATGTCCACGCTCGCGGCCGCGGCCAGAAGCGGCGTGGCCGTCCCGACATCGGCCGCCCCTGCTTCCCCGCCGTTCCGCGGCGAAACGTCCCTCGCCCCGGCGCAGGAGGCGGCCAAGGCGGCGACAAGCGCGGTTTCAACCAGAAAACCGGTGTTTCTCGGACACGACATCGGGGGTACCCACAACCAGAAGCTCGGCTATTTGTCCGCGGCCGTCGGCCTTGGAGTTGATCATTCGGGACGCAAGGACCTCGCGGCAGGCCAGTCCCTGGAAGAGCGATCTCGTGAAATCGCAGGAAGAGTTCGACAACAATGCGGCTGCGCCCCGGTCGACAACCTCGCGAAAGACGCGGGCAAGCCGTTCATGCTCGCCCTCGCGGAACGGGAAAGGGTCATAGGCCGTGAAACTGGACGATTTCGACAAGGGGTGGTAAGGCGGGTCGAAGTAGACGGCGTCAAGTTTCCCGGCCGGGCCCACGATCTTTTCGAAGTCCGCGGTCACGATCTCGACATCGCGGAGCGCGGCCGACGCGGCCCCAAGGAGGTCCTCGTCCAGAACGCGCGGGTTCCTGTTGCGTCCGAACGGGACGTTGAATATCCCCCTGCTGTTTGCGCGCCATAGGCCGTTGAAGCAGGTCTTGTTGAGGAAAAGCATCCGTGCGGCGCGTTCCGCGGGGCTCAAACCGGCCGGATCGATCGCCCGGGTGCGGTAGAAGTACTCCCGGTCCGTCGCATGAGGCGCGTGCTCCTTGAGAACGGCCGTCAACGCCCCGACATCGTCCCGCACTGCCGAATAGACCTCGGTGAGCGCCGGGTTTCTGTCTCCGATGACGGCGCGTTTGAAACGGCGCTCGGCGGCCAGTGAAAAAAACACAGCGCCGCCCCCCACGAACGGCTCGTAGTAGGTTTGGATCTCGGCCGGGAGCGCCGGCAGGATTTCGCGAAGGAGTTGCGTCTTCCCCCCGGCCCATTTCAAGAAGGGGGCCGCAGTCCGTGGTTTGTCGCTCTTGTCGCTCTCCCTCTTCATCTCTCTGCAGTCATTACGCGGCGGACCGGGTGTTGTCAAGCGAAGGCGCCGAAGGCACCGTTTCGACCTTGACACGTTATGACGCACGGTGTTATGAAAGGCCGCAACGACGGAATCCGTAGTGCGCAACACTTTTTGAGGAGGACGGTTCAATGGCGGACATCACCCCCAAGGACTACTTCGACCAGACGATTCCCGAGAACCTCAAGGCCAACCCCGACGTCGTCACGAAGATCAACTCCATCTACCAGTTCAAACTGTCGGGTCCCAACGGCGGCGACTGGTACGTTGACCTCACGAAGCCGGGCGGCGAGGTCAAGGCGGGCGAGAACCCGGGCGCCAAGTGCACCATCACGATGACCGACAACGACTTCGTCGCCATGGTGACGGGCAAGCTGAACAGCCAGATGGCGTTCATGACCGGCAAGCTCAAGATCAAGGGCGACATGGGTCTTGCGCTCAAGCTCCAGAACATCATGAAGAAGTAGGCCGGGGCGTCCGGCGGCGTTTCAGTCGCAGCGAGGGCGGGTCATTGACCCGCCCTTTTCCTTTCGGAGGGCTTCCATGCAGCCGCGTTCGTTCAAGCCGCTTGCGGGTTTTTCGGTCCTCGATCTGTCGCGGCTCTATCCGGGACCGCTTTGTTCGCTGGTGCTTGCACACCTCGGGGCCGAGGTGGTCAAGGTCGAGGACCCGCAGGGCGGGGACTACATGCGCTGGTGGCCGCCGCTTGTCGAGGGCCTGGGCGCCGCATTTCACGCCTTGAACCGCGGAAAAAAAAGCGTCACGCTGGACCTGAAAACGCCCGCCGATCGCGCCGCATTCCTGAGCCTGTGCAAGGGGGCCGACGGCGTTCTCGAGAGTTTCCGGCCGGGCGTCCTTGAACGCCTGGGCGTCGGATACGATGCACTCGTCGCCGCCAACCCGCGCGTCGTCCTCTGTTCGATAAGCGGCTACGGCCAGCGCGGGCCGCGCAGCGGCGAGGCGGGGCACGACATCAACTTCATGGCGATCGCCGGGGTGCTCCACACAACGGGCGTGCGCGGCGGGGCGCCGGTCGTTCCCGGGTTCCAGGCCACGGACTTCCTGACCGGCATGTACGCCGCCACCGGGCTTGCGGCCGCGCTTCCCGAGGCGCGTGCATCGGGCCGGCCGCGGTGGCTCGACGTCGCGATGGCCGACGTCGCCCTGTCGCTCGGGATGCTCGACGTGGCCTCTTCATCCGCCGCTGGAGCCGATCGCGCCCGGGGCCGGAACCTTCTCAACGGCGGCGCGCCCATCTATGGCATCTACGAAACCTCCGACGGCGCCTACTTCGCCGTGGGCGCCATCGAAGAGAAGTTCCACGTGGAGCTTCTGGAAAGGCTCTATGTCCCGCGGGAGCTCAAGGAGGACGCACTCACTCCGGGCGGGCGGCTCGAGAAGGCGCTCAGGGCGGCTTTCGGCAACCGGACCCGTGCGGAGATCGAGGCGATCTTTGCGGGCACCGACGCCCTGGTTTCGCCGATCCTCCGTCCGACCGAGGCCGCGGCGCTCCCCCTGTTTTTGGAGCGCGGAATGCTGGACGCGTCAGCGGCGCCGGGGATCCCCATACCGCTGGTGCCGTTGTCCGAAACGGGCCTCAACCCCGGCGCCTTGGGCCCCGCCCCGAAGCTCGGGGAACACAACGACGAAATCCTCGGCAGGCTGAAGGCTGAAGGCTGAAGACTGTTCAGGGGTCCGGCTCGTGCTTCGCAGCGACCCGTTCTCCGTAGCAGTGGGACTGCCACTGCGAAGGGTGAAAGTGCTGCTTCGCAGAGTAGCAAGGGGAAGTTCGCGCAGCGACCCCCGCCATCAGGTGAACGCCGCCAGCTCGACCTCGTGGAGCATGAATATCGTCCGCACGATCTGCTCGCGGGCGGTGGGGTGCGCGGCGATCATGTCTTCCATCGTCTGCGCGTCAAGGCTGCGCGCGACCTTGAGCTCGAGCGGCTGGAGCCTCAGGTTGTCCACGTCGATGGCGCGGCTCGAGACGCGTTTCATGCGTTTCTGCGAGTGGTCCGCCAGCCACGGATCGAGCCTCTCCACGGCGAAGCCCTTGCGGACGCCCTCCGCAATGAGCGCGAACGAGCCGAGTCCCAGCGGGTACACCGGGGCGTTCGTCATGAGGTGCGCGAAAAACTCGTAGCGGCCGTCCGGCCATGAGTACACCTCGAGGAGCTTTTCCTTGACCTGTTCGGCCAGCAGCGCGAAAAGATCATGGGGCTTGATGAGCCGCATCGCCGTGAGGGTGTCGCCAAGGCGCCCGCCGAAGGACTCCATGGCGTCGAGCGCCTCGTTGAGCTGGGCGCGCGTGATGACCCCGCGGGCCACCAGAAACTCGCCTATGCGCTCGGTCTCGATGTTCGACTGGACGAATTCGGGGAACCCGTCGCGCAGGTAGACATCCTTCTTGATTTCCCCGCGCGCGAGGAAGAGTTTCCCGGTGGCCCGAGCCGCCGCCATCCTGAAGAACAGCCGCGGGACCGACACCTCGGCAAACGTCCCCGCATACTTGGGCCGCGCCGAGTATGCCGCGGCCGACGACTCGGGCGGCGTTTCGAACGCGGTGAAGAGCTCGGGGTAGTGGTCGAGCGGGAGCCACTTCTGGTTGTCGCGCGAGGCGAGCGTGATGGGCGAGATGTTGTATATCCGGATGAGGTTGACGAGGGTTTCGAGCCCGACCGGGCCTATCACCCGGCCGTGTCCGTCGCGCAGGACGTATCGGTGCACACCGGGCTTTTTCGAGGTGCGGGTCTTGGTGCGCACCTTCGTCTTGGGCTTTTTCTGCTCGGTCTTCGTGGGGGTCCTGTCGCGGGCCTCCGGGGCGGGCACCTTGATCCCCGGCACGGAGGGCCTCTTCTCTTTCTCCTGAGGGAGTATCGAAGCGAGAAATGCCGCGAGCTTCTTGAAGTTGGCCCGAAGCCCCGCGGCGTAGGCGTATTCATGGACGGCGTGGGTCATCTCCGAGGCGTTTCCGAAACGGTTTTCGGGCTCCTTGGCCAGCGACTTGGCGAGGATCTGGATCATCCCCTCCGAAAACAGGCGCATCAGCTTCGAGCTCCGGGGAAGCCTTGCCTCCTTCATCTGCTTTAAAGACTCGTACTCGTTTTCGATGGGGAATAGCTGATCGGACGAAAGCATCTCGTAGAGCACGATCCCCGCGATGAAGATGTCCGAACGGGCGTCGAGCGGCTGGCCCATCACCTGCTCGGGCGACATGTAGCCGAGCTTCCCCTTGACGTATCCGGCCCGGGTCTTGTTTTCCTGCATGAGCGTCTTGGCGATCCCGAAGTCACCGAGCTTGACCTCGCCGCCGTACGAGATCAGGATGTTGCTGGGGCTCACGTCGCGGTGGATGATATTGAGTTCGTTCCCGCCCGGGCCCTTGACGTGGTGGATGTAGTCCAGGCCCTCGAGAATCTCGCCCACGACGTGCAGGCAGAGCTCTTCGGGCATGCGGATGCGCGCGGCCCGGCAGGCGTCCATGATGTCGTGAAGGTCGCGCCCATCCACGTATTCCATGGCTATGAAGTACTGCCCCTCCACGACCCCCATGTCGTAAATCTGCACGATATTGGGGTGCAGAAGGCACGACATGAGCCGCGCCTCGTCGAGGAACATGGTGATGTGGTGCTCGTCGTGGTCGAACTCGGCGATCATCTTCTTGATGACCATCGGCTGCTCGGGGTGCGAAACGGGCCAGGCGAAGTAGATCTCGGCCATCCCGCCTTTGCCGAGGCGGTCTCCGAGCACGTACTTGCCGAAACGCTGTACCGGCACCTTCAGCCCTCCAGGCTTTCGAGTGCTGAGTTGGTCGGAGTTTCCATGCTTTTGTTTTGCCCCGGCTCAGTCCTCAGTCCTTGCTGCTCGGTTCTGATGCCGCCCGCAGAAGTCGGCGCAGAGTTTCGCGAGCACGCCCGTCCCCTCGCAGAAACCGTCGACGGGAATCCGTTCGTCCACGGCGTGAAAGAGCCTTGCAAACGGAAAACCCGGGGGGAGCCTAAGCGGCGTGAACCCGTACGTCTTGACGCCCAGCCGCGCATAGTGCTTGGCATCCGTGTACCCGGTCAGGAGGTACGGCGCCGTGATCGCCCCGGGGTCGTATTCGGAGATGGCCCGTTCGATGGCCGAAAACAGCGGCGTGTCGACAGGGGTTTCGATGGGGGGGCCGTATCCGGCCGCTTCGACGGTCACAAGCGGCCCGAGTGCGTCGGCCGTTTCCTCGACGAACTCCTCGATCTTCACCCCCGGCAGGAAGCGTCCGTCAAGCTGCATGGCGGCCTCGGTCGGGATGACGTTGACCTGTTCACCCGCCCGAACGACGGTCGGGCTCACCGTGTCGTGCAGGATGGCGCGAAGGAACCTCTGCTGTTCGGGGTCCCTGACGAGGTAGTCGATGATGATGTCGGTCAGGGCCGGGACCAGCATGAGGCGCATCGCGGCGCCCCGGACTCCGCCCGTCGCCCGGGCGAGCGTCCTGATGAAGCCCGCCGCCGCCGGGGTGACTCTTGGCGGCAGGGGAAGGCGGCTTAAGCGGTACGCGGCAATGCCGAGCTTGGAAACCGCGTTGTCGCGCACCGGCATCGATCCGTGGCCGCCCTCTCCCCTGGCCTTGACGTTGAGCCTTGCCACGCCTTTTTCGGCGTTCATCACCGGGTAGACGCGCCGACGCGGCGTCTCGATCGAGAACCCGCCAACCTCCCCCAGGGCGTACTCGGCGCGGATGAGGTCGGGCTGGTTGTCCGCCATCCAGCCGGCCCCCAGTGCGCCGCCGGCCTCCTCGTCGGCGGTGAAGCAGAGCAGCAGGTCGCGCGTGGGCGCGAAACCGGCCCGTTTTAGGACGAGCATGGAAGTCAGCGACATCGCGGCCATGTTTTTCATGTCAAGCGCGCCGCGGCCCCACACGCACCCGTCGGCCACGGCCGCCTCAAGGGGCGGGTGCGTCCACCCCTCGGGCTGTGCGGGGACGGTGTCGAGGTGCGCGATGAGCATGACGGGCCGGCCCGTGCCGTTCCCCTTCAACCGGCACCAGACATTCCCGCGGCCGGGCGCCGACTCGAAGACCTTCGGCTCGAGGCCTTCTTTCGCGAGCGTGTCGGCCACGTACTGCGCCGCCGCAAGCTCGTTCCCCGGCGGGTTGCCCGTGTCGATCCTTATCAGGTTCCTGAGGTGCTCGAGCGCCTCGTCGCGGTACGATCCGGGTTGCGGGAGATCAAACGGCATCGGCGGACCCTCGGCAGGGCGTTGCTTTCGACCGGCGCCATCCTTGCACACCCTCACGCGCCGATCAAGAGCCAACCGCCGCTGCAGCCGCCGGTGCGGGAAACCGCGGAAACCCGGAGGTGTTTCGAAGATGCGGGCATGCCTCGTTCTTGGCGCCGGAGCAACAGACGGGCTCGGTGACGGCGCACGGGTTCTCGAGCGGCTTTTTGGCGAACCGGTCCCCCACCCACGCGATCTGCTCCTTGAGCGACCCCATGGGGCCGTCGGAATGGCCCGCGCCTTTGCATTCGAGGTGGTTCATCGAGTAGCCCGCCGCGCAGAGGTCCGAGTACATCTGCCGCTCGAGCGGCGTGCTCACGAGCTCGTCATTTTCGGCAAGCACCCAGAGCACCGGGGTTGCGCTCTTGCGCGGGACAGACGTGAGCTCTATCGAGTTTTCGACAAACATGCACTGCCAGTGCTCGAATCCCGCCCAGTTTCGTCCCAGGAATGCGTCTATGAAAGGCTGTGTGAACACGTCCGACGTCTTCGTCACGTTGTATTCCGAAAGATCGAGCACGCACTCGTTGTCCATCGTTTCGGGGATGGTGTTCGCGAAGTCGTTGGGCGGCACGGACTGCAGCGCCTCTGAGAGCCGGTCTGCGCAGCCGTACCACCTCGCAAACGAAGTCGTGAACGCCGTCCGGTACGAAAGGCCGCCCGAAAAGTTCCCGAGGCCCACGATAATGTCCTCGAGGAGGTTCGACGGCGGAACGAGCGCAAGCGCCGCGACGACCTCGTACCCCGGAGCGTAGTGCGGCGCGTAGCGTTCGGCGAAGAGCGTCGCATGACCGCCCTGCGACCCTCCCCAAACGACGACGCGGTTGTCGGGGGTGATGCCGCTGCGCACGCGTTTTAGCACGGTTTCCGCGGCGCGCACCGCGTCCCACGACGCGAGGGCCGTCGCCTCGCCGACCATGTAAGGGTGTTTGACCGTCGAAGGCTCGCCCAGACCGTTTAACCCGATATAGTCAGGCGCAACACCTATCCAGCCCTGCGACCCCATGAGCCCTGCGGCCATGATCCACTCAAGGAGCCGGCTGGCCGCGCAGCGATCCGACCACCCGCTCGTCCCGTGGAGCCATAACACGTATGGCAGCGTCGCCTCGCCGCCTTCAAGGTCCGGGATCGAAAGCAGCGCGGTCGCCTCGACCTTCTGCCCGCGATCCTGCGTCTCGTACCGGTAGCGATGGAGTTTGATCCCGTACTTCGCCTCGATCCCGACGAATCCCTGCTGTGCCGCGAGGTCGTTGATTGACTCTCTGTCGAGGGAGAACTCGGGGACCGCCACGGACTCCAAGACCGTTCCCATCGTTTCCGGGTCAAGCCAGGCGTACGCCGGCGCCCCGCACCTGGCCGGCTCGAACGGCTGGGTCCAGCCCGCGTCGCCCGGCCCGGCGTCGTCCTGAACCGGCCCCGAATCGGTACCTGTGTCCGAGGCGGCGCCCGCGTCGTCAGGACCGGCTCCGTCAGTTGCCGCTGGATCACTCGTTGAGCATGCGATGGTCGTTGCCAGCAGCAGGAACATGCCGAACAATCTTGTCTTGTGCATGCCGACCGGCCTCCTTTTGGTCGGGGAGCAACATACCACGGAAACGGTGTTGACTTGAAGATGCGATGCGGCGCAGAATGCGCCCGGTCAGTCGAACGCGGAGGGACTGATGGCGTGTCGAGCGACGCTCGGGATGGCCGCGGGGATTGTCTTTGGAATCGCGACGGCGGTCGGCGCATGCGGTTCCGAAAACACGGGTGGCGGCGACGGAGGCCCGGGCGTCGCCATCGACGGCGGGGCCGCGGACTCTGGGCCCGCCGATGCCGGACGACCCGACGCGGGAGGGGCGGGGACCTGCTTGCCCAAAGACCGGCCAAGGTGCCACCCATAGAAGGCTTCCGCGTCAAGAGAGAATAATGGAGGGGGCGCTTTTGGGTTGAAAAAGCGCTTTGTCTGGTGAGCTCGTGACGTCCCGCCCTCATCGATCAACCTCCGAACAACGCGAC
>JACRCP010000338.1 GCA_016218965.1 Deltaproteobacteria bacterium
CCCGGCAAGGTCGGTAAGCTCGACGTAGACCTGCTTGACGCCGTCCCCTTCGGCCGTGTCCGCGGTGTGCGTGCACGTCCAGTGCCGGCCGTCCGCCGGGTCGGCGGTACACGTGTCGATTCGGAGCGCGCCGACGCGCACCACCGGCGGGACGCCGAGGTCCTCGCTCGCGGTGAACTCGATGTTGATGACGTCGCCGTGTCTGGCGGCGTTGGGAGTGATGCTGGCGGAGGCCAAAGAAGCCGGCAGCGAATCCACCGAGAACGTCACCGGCGGGTTCGGGGTCACGCCGGCCCTGGTGTTTGTCGCCTCGTCCGTGAGATCAAACGGCTGGATCGCGTACGTCCCCTGCGCGGTCGCGCCGGTCACGGAGTACGTGTACGAATAGCTGATCTTCCCGGGCGTCGGGTCGGCGGGCGAAAAGGCGATCGTGTCGGGGCCGTTTTTCGCCGTCAGCGCCGGCGGACCCGAGAGCGGTTCGGTCGCCGTCAGCACCGCCTGGATGGTGCTCGAAAGCCTCGCGGCCTTGGGCGCCACCTCGATCCCCGAAAACCCCGGCGCCACGTTGTCGATCTCCACCGTCCCTGCGCCCGCCACCGTCCCGTTCCCCGCGGCGTCTCGGAGGGACACCGTCACCGAGTAGAACGGCGCGCTCCCGGAAACCGGCGCGGTCCCGGTGTAGGTGTAGCTCAGCCCCGCGTTCGATGTCTTCGCCATCGGCACGGCCGCGTCCACGCCGTTCGAGAACGCGACGGCGGGGTCTTCCGCCGGCGCCTCGCTCACGTCAAACGTCAGCGTGAACGTCCCACCCTTCGCCACGCGCGCCGGTTTGAGCGCCGCGTTGCTCACCACGGGCAGGATTCCATCAAGCGTCACCGTCCCCGTGGCGGCCGCCGCCGACGGATTGCCGACCGCGTCCGCTGCCGTCGCCGACAGGTTGAACGTCCCGCTGTCGGTCGCCTTCACCGTGTACGTCCACGTGAAGCTCGTCCCCGAGCCTGACGGCGTTCCAAGTTCAAGCCCCCCGCCGTCGATCTGCACCCCGTTTGCCGAAAGCGCCTCGCCCGCCGCCACGCCCACGGTCACCATTTCGCCCAGCCTTGCCGGACGGCCGTTCGGCTGCACTGAAAGGGAGAGCGCCGGTCCGGTGAAATCGTACTCCACGGTCCGGCTCTCAAAACCCGTGTTTCCCGCTGCGTCCACGGCTTGAACCGAGATCTCCTTTGTGCCTTCGCCTTCCGCCGCGCCCACCGTGTGCGTGCACGTGTAGCTCGGCGATGCGCCCCGCCACGCGCCGCACGTCATCGCCGTCCCCCCGATCGTGACGTTGAGCCCGGCGCCCACATCTTCGGTGCTGTCAAACGTCACGGTGGCGACCTCGTGCCCCGGGACGGCGCTGTACCTCGGTTTCTCCGAGACAAGCCCCGAGATGACGGGCGGCGTCGAGTCCACCGTGAATCTTCCCCCGCCAAGGTTCGTCGCGTCGTTTCCGGCAAGGTCCGAAAGATCGATTCTCAACGCCCGCTCTCCGTCCGCTTCGAGCCCGCTGACCTTGTAGCCGTACTCGTAGGAGTTCCCGGGGACCGCCCGTCCCGCTAGCTCCGTCTCGCCGACCTTGACGATCGGAAACCCGTCCTTCATCTCCTCGTTCGTTTCGAACGTGACGGTCGCCGTCATCCCTGCGCGGACGACCGCCGGGGTTATCACGGGGGCCTGCTTGAGCGCCGGGGTCGAAAAGTCGAACACGGCGGCGCCGGCGTCGAGTCCGGTCGCCGCGTTCCCCGCCTCGTCGCGGATATCGACGGTCACGCCGGCGCCCGGCGCTCCCTCGGACTCGTCCCCGGTCGCCGTGTAGGAGTACACGTAGTCCAGACCCGTCGAAGACGGATCCAAGGCGAGAGTCAGATTCACGGCGGGAGCCGCGGCAAGGGGCTCGGAAACGGAGAACCTCACCAGGACCTTCGCGCCCTTTTTGGCGGGAGACCCCTCGATCGAGACCTTGTCAATGGACGGGACGGCGAAGTCGAACCGCAGGTTCCTGCCAGAGATGTTCCCGCTCCGGTTGCCCGACTGATCGGTGAGCACGATGTTGATCTGGCAGTCGGTATCCTGCGGCTCGTCTCCCACGGCCGTGTACTTGAAGATGAACTCCCGTCCTCTGGACGCCTTCTCGTCAGCCGTTAAGGTCCGGTCCTGTCCCCTGATCTTGACGGTCACGACGGGGAAGTCCGCGAGCGCCTCGCTGGTTTCGAACTTGAGCGTCGCCGTGGCGCCCCGCTTGAGGATCGGCGGCGTGATCGCGGCCTCTCCCACAAGCGCCGGCGCGGAAGAATCCAGGACGTCCGACCGCACGCACCGGCCGAGATTGGCGTTGCACGTCCATCCGGTGGGACAGTCGGTCGCCGCCCCGCAGGCGATTTGCGCCTCGGCGGGCAGCGCCAGATCGGATGTGCACGCACCCCCGAACGCGGCTGCCGCCATGAGAACGCAGACGGCCGACACGTTCAACGCCGTCCGGCCGATGCAACGGATTATCATCTTCTTGCCCCTCCGAAAAGTCTTCTGCCCGACATATTACAACATAGCCACCACGTGCGCCAGGGTCCGCGCCGTCATCACATTGTAACGATCTCTCTCTTGTCGGCGCTGTTGTCGTCGAATCCGGGTCGGGAGGTCGGGAGCGGCTGGTCCGACGATTTGGCCGGTGGCGGCGCGGAAGCGGCTTTTGCCTCCGCGCCACGTCCATGCCGGGCACACGGAAAAAAACCCGGGCCCTTTTTGGGGCCCGGGCTCACAGCACCGATCCGGGCGCGGAAGTCCGGACCGGCCAGGTACCTCTAGTTCGCGTCTCCGGAGTACCGGTACCGCGCGTGGCACTTCCCGCACGAGTTCGGCATGACGTCCGTATCCGCGCCGCCCGTCGTCTTCACGAGCGCCTTGCTCACCTGCGGGGCGATGATGTCGAAGCGGTGCGATGCCTCGTCGCCCTCGACGAGCGCCGTCTTTCCGAACTGGTCGACGCCGGTCGAATACCCGCCGCTTTTTCCGGTATTGGGCATGTGGCACGTCTGGCAGCGGCCGACGCCCGGCTCGTTGTCGGGGTCGTAGACCAGCGCGTACCCCATGTTCGCCGTCGCGTTCATGTGGTCGACCACCACGCCGGCGACCACGGCCTTCGCCGAGGCGATCTGCTCCGCGGTGAACGTCTGGTCCGTTCCGTTCTTTTTCACCGCGGGGGCCGGTGTGGCGCTGCCGGCGTGGAGGGCCCCGATGTCGTCCTTCGTAAGGTCGGCGAAGGGGCCGTATCCTGCGTGGCATGCGAGGCAGACGTTGTTGTTCGACAGCTTAGGCGCGACGAACTCCCAGTCGTCGACCCCGTCGTTGACCTCCTGGCTCGCCGGGCCCTGCTTGAGGGTGTGTACGTCGTGGCAGCTCGAGCACGTGAGGCGCTCGTACGGGTTGTTCGCGTGTATCGACGCCGAAAGCTCGGAGTACTGTTGGCGGTGGGCCTTGCCGTGCTTGCCGTCGGGCCAGGCGTCAAAGCCACCGCTCGTGAGGTTGCTTATGAAGTCGCCGATGTCGTAGACGCCGGGGACGTAGTACCCGCCGCCGACCTCGGCCGCGTGCGCCGGGTTGTACGCGAACGAGAACTTCGTGGTCTGGCCGGTCACCACCTCCTTGCTCTTCCCGGCGTCGGCCGCGTGGCACTGCCCGCAGACCTGCCGCTCCATGTTGGCCGTGAGGTGCGCCGGGTTGATGATCCCCTTGGCCTTTCCGCCGCCGGCGGCGGTGTGTTCGGAGGCCGGGCCGTGGCACTTCTCGCAGCTCACGTTGAAGTCGATATAGTTGTACGCCGTCGTCACGGCCGCCGCATCCTGCGTGTACGTGAGCGTCTCACCGGTGTTGTGGCACGCCGAACAGGCGCGGGAGAAGGTCCGCGCCTGAACGCACCATTCGGTGTTCTTGTACGCCCCGAACTTCGCGGCGCCGGAGCCCGATTCGGTGACCTGTACGGGGAGGATCAGATAGTCTTTGTCCTTGCCCGAGGTGTAGGTCCAGCTCGACGCGAACGGAACGTCGGCGAGCTTGGCGAAGAAGCGTTGTTTGTACCGGCCGACGTTGTTCTGGTTGTCAGCGCCGCCGTCGCCCTCGCCGCCGTACGTGCCTGAGATCGGGATGACCGTGCCGTCGGCGACGGCGCAGTTGGCGGTGCCGCCGAACTTCATCGAGTAGGCCCCGGCCGCGTTCTGGCACGCGAGGACAGTCACCGAGCCGGAACAGGTGGTCGGGTCGAGCGCCGTGATCCCCGTGTCCACGGTGGTCATGAGAGTGGTGGGCCAAAGGTTCGGATAACGGAAGCGAGTGAGGTCCTGCGTGAGCGACCGCCAGTGCGCCGAACCCTGGTGCGACGCTCCGATCGTCGTGTGGCACCCCTGACAGACGCCGCGGCCGACGTACGTGGCGGCGTTGGATGGACGGGCCGAGAGCATGATGTCGTCGGCCGGGTTGCTCTCGAAGACGGCCCAGAGCGCCTCGCGACTGTCAGCGCCAAGATATTTGTCACCGGCCGGAGGAGTCACCTCGACGAAGTACGGTCCGGGTGACGGCACGCTTGCGATCGTATAGGCGCCGGTCGCGTCGGTCACGGCCTGAAGCGAGGTGCCCGCGATCTGCACCGTCGCGCCCTCGACCGCGACGCCGGCCGTGTCTGTCACCTTGCCGGCCACGGAGACCAGCGCGGCGTCCGCGAGCATGAGGGTGAGGTTGGCGGTGGTTGTCGCGCCGGCGGCGACGCCCACTCCGGCGATCGCCGCGTCGTTGTAGTCGGTCAGGGCGGCGTTCACGGTGTAGAAGCCGATCGGTACCGAAAGCGTGTACGCCCCGGTCGCGTCGGTCTGTGCGGTGGTGGTCGCCGGGGTCGTCGAAACCGCGACGCCCTCGAGGCCTGTTCCCGCGCCGTCTTTCACGAAGCCGGAGATCGTGCCGGTGTCGACGGCGGCTTTTCCGTCGGCGCCGTCCGTCCCGTTGGTTCCGTTCGTACCGGCCGCTCCGGGTGCACCATCGACGCCATTCGTCCCGTTGGTCCCGTTCGTGCCGTCCTTGCCGGCGGCGCCAGCGACGCCGTCATTCCCGGCCGGGCCTTGCGGACCCGCCGTTCCGACATCGCCGACCTCGCCCGAGCAGCCGGTGGCGAACAACGCCGCGACCGCCGCAAACAAAAGAAACACCTCGAATCTGTTCCGCGCCATCTGAGCCTCCTTGAGAAAGGGTTTGAAGCCGCGCGAGGTAGTTCAACCGTTGTGCCAGGGAAAAGGTCTGCGCGCGGCGGGGCATGCAGGTGTTTGAAAACGGTGGATGATCCGGCGCGGAGCGGCCGCCGGCGCACGGTTTCCGCGACGTGGCCTTGACCCCGGACGTTACGTTTGCCGGACACGCGCGGGAGTCGGCGTTACCGGACGGTAACGTCCGGAGTCATTGGGGCCTCTTGCAAAAACCCGATCAACCACATCGCGGGCAGCCACGAAAGAACACGAAACGCACAACCACTGGGATTTGGAGTAAGCCCGAGAGTGCCGCCATCGGGCGCACCCGACGGCGGCTTGTCCACGAATCCGGCACGTACTCCGAATGGCACAACCAGAAAACACACAACCAGAAAACCGTTGACACTGTGCGTCATCGTGTTAGACTCTAACCCGGCAATCGGATGGAAGTTTGCCCTCGGATCGGAGAGAGATGCACCCATGAGTACTGTTCGGGCCGGAACCCGTAGCCGTGCCGGCGGCGTGAGTACCGTTCTCGCTGTCCACCTCCTTATTATCCGGGAGAACAGCGGGTCCGTGTAACCTGTTCAAGCTACACCGTCATCATGGACCCGCCAGCCGCTCCTGGCGGGTTTTTTCATATGGCGTTCGACGGCAAGGAAGGCGCATGAAGACGGCTCATTCGGACGCGACGCAGCCCGCAAGGGAAAAGACGGCAGGGACCGGCCGGGGCCATCACCGCGGCGCGGAGATCATCTTCGAGTCCCTGCTCCGCAACGGCGTGGAGGTCATCTTCGGCTTCCCCGGCGGCACCGTCATCCCGCTGTACGACGCCCTTCTGTCGTACGGCGACCGGCTGAGGCACATCCTCGTCCGCCACGAGCAGGGGGCGATCCACGCCGCCGAGGCCTACTCCCGCGTGCTCGGCCGCCCCGGCGTCGTGATCGGGACCAGCGGGCCGGGGGTGAGCAACCTGCTGACCGGCATCATGGACGCGCACCTCGACTCCACGCCGCTCGTCGTCCTCGGGGGGCAGGTCGCCACCCAGCTCATCGGCAAGGACGCGTTCCAGGAGTGCGACATGATGGGGATGACGAACCCCATCACGAAGTACAACTTCCAGGTCCACCACGCCGACGA
>JACRCP010000339.1 GCA_016218965.1 Deltaproteobacteria bacterium
CCTTTCTCCCAATTCCCCTCCGCGAATCCCAGCTCACGCTGTCTGTCATGCAGCACAGCCGTGCCGGGCTTGCGACGGGTCATCCCCGTCTCCCTCCGCCAGTGACTTTGTCCGTGACCCTGGCCGCCGGGGGAAGGACCTCCAAAAACTAGAAGCAGTAGTGCGGCTTCTCGCGGCAGGTGAACCCCTTGATGCCGGGTTCCGCGACCATCCGCTCCGAGGCGATTGGGCAGACTGCCGCGACTGCCACGTCGAACCTGACTGGGTGCTAATCTACACCGCCGACGACACAACGCTCAGGCTCGAACGGACGGGGACCCACAGCGACCTTTTCGGGTGACGTGAAGGCTGGCCGGGCGGTCCCCACTGTCGCCGTGAACGGCGCGATGGGCGGAAAAAACAAGCACTTGAAATGGTTGCGGGTATCTGGTAACTAGGCTTCGCATCCACGTCGGTTTCCCGACCAGGTGAGGCATGGGCGGCCAGCAGCTAGTCCTTCACGAAGAAGAGTTCAATCAGCTGAACGCGCTGTGTGACCGCCTCCAGCGCGAGTCCAACGCCAAGGTCACGCTCATCATCGACCGCAACGGCCAGGTCGTCGCGGCCAGCGCCGACGCGGTCCGCATGGACACGGTGTCGCTCGCCTCGCTGGTCGCCGGGAACGTCGCGGCCACCGGCGGACTCGCAAAGATCCTGGGCGAAAAGGACTTTTCCGTCCTCTTTCACGAGGGCGAGAAGGACCATCTCCACATCACGCTAATCGGGGCGCGGGCCGTGCTGGTGGTCATTTTCGACAGCCGTTCGACGCTGGGGCTCGTCCGCCTTCGGGTCAAGAAGGCCGCCGAGGAAATCACGAGGGTCTTCGAGGTGATCGTACAAAGATCCGGCCAACAAGGGGCGGGCGCAATTACCGAAATCACGGACGCCGACATCGATTCGCTTTTCTCGGACGTCTGACGGGCCTGGGCGGCGCATGTCATTCATCAACTACTCGTCGCGCGAGATCAACTGCAAGATCGTCTACTACGGGCCGGGCCTCTGTGGCAAGACGACCAACCTCCAGTTTATCTACGCCAAGACCAATCCCGCAGCGAAAGGGAAGCTCATTTCGCTCGCCACGGAGACCGAGCGGACGCTCTTCTTCGACTTCCTCCCGCTGTCTTTGGGCGACATCAAGGGGTTCAAGACCCGATTTCATCTGTACACGGTTCCCGGCCAGGTCTTTTACGACGCGAGCCGCAAGCTCATCCTCAAAGGCGTCGATGGCGTGGTCTTCTGCGCCGACTCCCAGATCGAGCGCATGGAGGCGAATCTGGAGAGTGCCGACAACCTCCGGGTGAACCTCTCCGAGCACGGCTTCGATCTCGACAGGATGCCTTATGTCATCCAGTACAACAAACGAGACCTCCCCAACATCAGCCCCATCGAGGAGCTGCGCCGGATGATCAACATCCGCGGCGTCCCCGACTTCCCCGCCGTCGCCTCGCGCGGCATAGGCGTCTTCGAGACGCTCAAGGCCATCGCCAAGCTCGTCCTCCTGGAGCTCAAAAAGGGCGGGTAGGGCCGCGCCGTAGCGTTTCAAAGAGACAGGGTGCTACACGCGCAGCCGCCGGAGGCGGGGGTGTCGCCGGCCGGGGTTTCGGCGGAGGGGTCGGGGTCAGGTTCGGTGGGGTCTTCCTCTTCGTTTTCGCCCGCGGTCTTCTTGAATTCGACGATGATGTTTTTGCCCGTGTCGACCGTGAGCGAGCAGATCGTCCCCCGGCCGCAGTGGCCCCAGTGCCAGCCCCCGAAAGCGCTGCCTGCAGCGGGCCTTGCGGTGAGTTCGAGATCCGTCCCGAGCGGAAAGGCGTGGCCGCAGGTCTTTGTGCACGAGAGACCCGCGGGGTCGCTCGTCACCGTCCCGTCGCCGTCGCCGGTGAACGTGAGCGATACGATCGCCTCGTTTCCGGGCGTGTCTCCGCCGTCGTCCGCGCCGCCGTCGGTCTGGCTCCCTTTCACGGCAAAGCGCGCCTCGATGGTGTGGTCGGCGGTCACGTTCGTGAATGTGTACGAGGCGGCGGAGCCCTTCGACGCGCCGTCCACCACAATGTCGTCCACGGCGTAGCCGGTCTTGGGAGTGGCGACGAACTTTTGCGAGGCGCCCTTGGCGACCTTCACGCTCCCGGAGGGCGAGATGGCGCCTCCGGCCCCCGCCGTCGCCGTGATGGTGAACGTGGGCTGTGCGTTTGAAACGAACGTCGCGTATATCGTGTGATTGGCGGTCACGTCCTTGAATGTGTACGCGGCGGGGGTGCCCGCCGAGACGCCGTCAACCTCCACGGCGGATATCCGGAATCCCGTGTCGGGCGTGATCGTGAAAGACTGCGATGCGTGCTCGGCCACCCAGACCTGGCCGGAAGGCTCGATCAGGCCGCTGCTTCCGGTCCCGGCGGTGATCGCGAAGTTCTTTCCCTGCGAGACCTTGAAGTTGGCCTTGACCGACATGGGCTTCCCCATGGCGAACTGGTGGGGATTGTCCGAGGCCGACACGTCGCCGGTCCAGTTGGCGAATACGTAACCCTGAGCGGGCGTGGCCGAGAGCGTGACGCTCTCGCCCTTGTCGATCCAGCAGCCGTTCCAGCACACCGGTTTCATAGTTCCCATCTTCTGGTCGTTGACCGCGGTCATGAGCTGGTACTGCGTAATAAAATAGAACGTCACGGTGCCGTCCGCTGAGGGGGCCACAAGCGCGTCGAACGCGCCCTTTCCGTCGCTCCGTTTTTCGAAATTGAACATCGTCTTTCCGTCCGCGGACTTCTGGCCCTGGAGGGCGACCTGGTGCTCGCTTCCGGGGAACCAGGAAAACGTTTTTGGGGCCGCGAAGGTCTCGCCGTCGATAGTAAGCTCCAGGCCCGTCGGCTGCGTGGCGACCGTGACGCGGACCGTGTCGTCGGTGCCGAAGGCGCTGGTGTAGGCCACCGCCATGTTGCCGAACACGGAATCGCCATAGACCTCATTGTAGGCGATCCGGAAATGCCCGCTCTCGCCCCACCAGGTGTCGAAGCTGTTCTTGACTATGAAGGCGCCATCGGTGTCATTCCATCCTACCACGAGCACAGCGTGGCCGGCGTCGGAGGGGCAGCTTCCGCTGGTGTGCGAGTAGACGCCGCCGTCGTAGTACTCCATGTCGCCGCAGACGATCATGCCCACCGGTATCGGCCCGTAAGTGTGGACCGCCGTCTTGATCTCGTCCACATCCTGCGAAACGCCGATCCACCCGCCTATCTTGAAGAAACCCTGGCCGCTCGACCATTCCGAGCAGGCATAGCTGCACGAAGAATCGCTCCCCTGGAACTCGAAACAAGCCTCGGTGTAGGTCCCCTGGTTCTGAAGGAAGCTCGCCGCCTCGTCGAGCATCCCTCCATCGCACCCGTAGTTGCCTGAGTCGCACGAGATCAGGATTTGTTCCGAGAAGTCCACACGGGCGCCCGGCGAGCTGGTGTCGATGAGATAACGCGATTCGAGCGCGCCGACGGACGCAAACGCCCAGCACCCGCCGCAGTAGGCCTGGTTCTTCACCGATGTCACGTAGTTGCCGTTGTTCGAGCGCCAATCGAACTTTGAAGGAAGCGGGGCGGGGAGGGCGGCCGCCAGATTGCTGCTGTACGGTCTGAAGCCCGGCGGGATGATGAGGCCGCCGATGTAGCGCCGCCGCTCTTCGGGCGTCATTTTCGAAAAGCGGGTGTCGGCAGCGGTCCACCGCGCGCCCTTCTTCGCGATGGCCTGCCGGACCTCGTCAAGCGTCGGGACGCCCGCCGGCGCGGCTTGCGCCGCAAAAGACTGCGCCGTCACGACCGCCGCCGCAAACCACGCGAGTGTACGTTTCATAGGTTGGATGCCTCCCGGAAAAGCAGGCGCGTTTCACCAACACGTTAATCATACCCCAATTCGAGCTGTCCAGGCTCAGAAAACACCGGGCGGTACGCCATGAAAATCGTGTCAGGGTGCGTATGGAGTCGGATGGGGCCGATTTTTTCTCACGACCTCGTTTTCCTTGACCGTCCGCCGGCGTTCGCCTAACCTCCCCGCCATGGGAGTTCCTGTGGAAATCGTGCGGCTGATCGCGGTGCCGTCCGTCGTCGTGGCGGCGGCCGCCTCGGCGGCGTGGGGCGGCGGCTCGGGGGTGCCGCACGTCAAGCTCCCGGCGGACTCGCCGGTTCCGATTTCGGGCTGGCCTTTTTACATCGAGAACCTCACGACCGGCTCGCCTCTTTCTGACTACGGCTCGCACCACGGGATCAAGGCGTCGGTGCTCGACTACGTCGACCGGTCCGGGACCCTTGTCATACCGAAGGAAACGTTCGGGTATATGGCCCACTACGCGGCGCGCTCGGATGCGCAGCGGAAGTGGGACAAGTTCTTCATCGGTATCGTTGACGACGATTCGGGCGCGGCGCCCTCTCCGGTGACCGACCGGAGGATCGCGCTCGCGCCGTTCGGCTGGGAAGAGACGGCCCGGTATGGCGAGGTTTCGCTTTTGTTGCGTGCCGTCACGTGGTCTCAGGACGTGTTTGTCTTCTCCGTGGAGGCGACGCAGGGAAGCGCCGAGGGCTTCTCGGTCTCCCCGTTGCTTCACTTCGTGGCCGACGACGAGGTGACCCGCGAGGCGATGGTCTCCGTTTCCACAGGCGGAGACACCTGCGCGCTTTCGGTCGCTGCGGGCGAGGGTGTCATCGCGTGCGAAGGCAGTCGCTCGCTTGTACGCATCGTCCGGGCGTTTCCGCCGGTCGCCGCCGCGTACGACACGGGCGTGCCGCGGTCGTACGCTTTCCGTCTGGGTGCCATCTCCGTCCCGGCCGGCTCGTCAAACGGCTTCTCGTTCGCAATTGCCTTCGGAAAAGACGAGGCGGAGGCCCGCGCGGCCTTTGACGCTTCCGGGATCGAGCCCTCGCCGGACCCGTCGGCGCTCGAGGGGGCTTGGGTGAACAAGGCCCGCGAGTGGGACGGTTTCTTCAAGGCGCTTCCGCCGCCGCACACCGACGACCCCGAAACCGCGCGCCTCTACCGGATGGCCGCCACCGGACTGCGTCACAATGTCTACGGGAAGCGCAACGCCATGCCCGCCGACTGCTCGGTGCCGGGGAAGGTCCATTTCAATTACTTCTTCGGCTGGGACGCGCCGCTCCACGCGCTGGGGCATCGCGAGTGGGACCCGGTGCTGGCCGCGGGAGATCTTTCGGTGGTCTTCGGGGCGCAACAGGACGACAACCGCATTCCCTACATGACCGACGACAAACTCGCCCCTCTGGGCGCTCCGGAATCCACCCAGCCGCCGGTGCAGGGTTGGGTTGCCGGCGAGATCGCCAGGGCTTCGGGTTACGCCAATCTCGAGTGGGTCTCGGCGACGTACGAGGCGGGGGCGGACTACCTGCGCTTTTTCGAGCGCGGCCGCGACACCGACGGTGACGGCCTTTTCGAGTACAGAAGCGGATTCGAGACCGGCTGGGACGACACGCCGCGGTTTCACTGCAAGGGAACGAGCAACCTGTGTCTGGACGAGGTCACGACGATCGACGCCCTCGACCTAAACGCCTGGCTGCACCTTTTTTACGAGTGGATGGCGGAGGCGGCCACGGCGCTTGGCGAGAGTCGCGAAGCGACGCGGTGGAAGGAAAAGGCGGGCACACTTGCCGAGGACATCGAGCAGAAGATGTGGGATGCGGAATCGGGCGCGTACTACGACATTGAACGCGACGACGCGGGCAATCACTCGTTCATACGCGTGCGATCTCCAGTAATACTCTGGCCGCTCTTTGCGGGGATCACGACCGATCCCGCCAGAGCCGAATCGGTCATCAAAAACCATCTCCTCGACCCCGACGCGTTCTGGGGACTCGGGAAAGACGGCGCGCGCTTTTCCGTCCCCTCGATCGCTTACGGTGATTCCGCCTACGATTCGGCCCAGGACGGCTACTACTGGCAGGGGCAGGTGTGGCTTTTGCCTTCATACGCCGCTCTCGTTGCCCTGTCGCGTTACGGATACGCAAAGGAGGCCGAAGAGCTGAAGGGTGCGCTCGTTTCGATGATCCTCCAGGCCAATCCCGGCGGCATCCACGAAACATACGACGCACAAAACGGCGAAGTCGGGTGGGGGTCGGGGACCGGGGACACGCAGAAGGGCGGCGTCGGAGAGCCGAGCGTCTTCCAGTTCGGCTGGTCCACGGCGTTCGTCATGGAGATGCTCCTCGACCGGCACCAATCCTCGCGGTACCTCCGGGCCGACGAGGCGTCGTTTGCGGGGTACGTGCGCGAGGCGGCGTTTATCCCCTCGCGCGAGGTATTCTACCGGATCGAGACTGGCGGCGCGTCAGTTCCCCTTGTCGAAATCGCCGCGGCCGATGGAGGCCCGCTCGCCTCCGCGTCAAAGCTCACCGCCAGGTTCTCCGATCCCTACGTCAACCTCTCGGGGACCGTGTCCGTGGCCAACCTCCCCATGCTTTTGGTTTCGGAGTGGGCAGTCCAGTCGGTCGATGCGAACGGCACCGCGACCGCTGTCGCGCCCGACCCCGCCAAGGAACACGTCTCGTTTGTCCCCGTCCTCGATTCCGGCGTGGATCACTACGCCATCACCCGCCGCGTCGTGCTTGAGGGAAAACCAAAGGACGAGTCCTCCGGGTGCTCGTGCAGCGTGCTGAATTCCGGCCTCTGACCGCCCGGCCACCGAGATTCGCGCGTCACCGCGCCTGCATCACTATCGCCGAAGGGATGTTTGGGCTCTCGGGATTGACCGTGACCTCCTGCCTGGTCGGGGAGATTACGAGATCCATGTCTTCCATCGGCACGGCCCCCAAAAGCGTCCGGTCCCCAAGAACAAGCGCACCCGTGTAGCAGCTCCGGCCGAGGCAGCGGAGCTTGATGGGCCCCACGTACGAAACCACTTCCTTCTTTCCGTTGGTCACCGTGACGCTGCATGGGCGCGTCCTCATTCCATGTCGTGCACGTGGTAGTGCGCGTGGACGGCTTCCAGATGCTTGTGGATGTGCCGGTGTGCGAGGCCGCTTGAGACGAGCAGTGCCTCGTCGTGGAACAGGTCGTGGGTCGGGCCGTCGTAGGCGACGGCATGGTCGGGTCCAAGAACGATCGTGCGGTCCCCGAGCTCTTCGATGATCGAGAGGTTGTGCGTGGCCGCGACGATCGTTTTTCCGTCAAGCCCCGCGAGGAAGTCCACCAGCCGACCCGCCGCCGCGGGATCAAGGTGCGCGGTCGGTTCGTCAAGGAGCAGGACGCGCGGCCCCACCGCCATGATGGCGGCAAGCGCGACGCGCTTTTTTTCGCCGCCCGAAAGCTCGAAGGGGGCCCGCTCCAGAAGTTGCGCCAGCTCGAAAACCCGGGCCCACTCGTCGACAATCGCCGGAATTTCCGGCAGGCCGAACTGCCGCGGGCCGAAGGCGATCTCGTCGCGCACCGTCGGGTTGAAGAGCATCGCATCCACGTGCTGAAACAGCAGGACGACGTCCTTTCGAAACGCACGTTTGAACTCGGGGTGGTCCAGGCGGGCCTTCGCAAGCGGTTCGCCCCGGTACAGGATCTCGCCCGCGGCCGGCTGAAGAAGACCGTTGAGGAGCTTGAGAAGGGTCGTCTTCCCGCAGCCGTTGATCCCGAGGATTACGACGCGTTCGCCTTCTCTGATCTCAAGCGAGATGTTTTTCAGCACGGCGGTGCCGCCAAGCTCGACCGTGACGTTCTTTAGAGCGAACATTGAAGAGTCTCCAAGACCATTGGTCAGTTGCATTTAGGACTCGCGCCGTCGAGCCGCCGCACTCCAAGACTCGTGCCTCATGCCTCATGGCTCATGCCTTGCTCACATCCCCCTCGATCTCATCGCTTCGGCGGTCTCCTTTCCCTGCGTGATCGACTGTCCCAGGAGCGACCCCGAAAGGACAGAAGCCGCCCGAAGGGTCCCGCGGGCGCCAGGCCCGGCAACGGTCCGGCTGCGCGCCACCTGCGGGAACTCGTGGATCAGGCGCCTGTGCAGCTCTATCTGCGCCATCGCTATCGTGAGAACGGTGACCAGCGTTTTTGAGAACGAAAGGGCCTCGAAGAGGTCAACCCGCCGGACAAAGATGAAGGTCATGCATGCCAGGAGGATTGTCCGGAGTGCGAACGCCGATACCATTTCCGTTCTGTCAAACGCTCCCTCGGCCCACCACCAGTAGCCCATGGTCGCCGCGGCAGTCACCAGGACGAACGGTGCGACAAGAAGGAACGTCCGTTTGAGGACGGCCTTTGTGTCACGGAAAAACGACGCGAGCAGTGCGGCAAGCAAACCCGCGATGACACGCCAGTCGGTGACCCAGGACGCCGCGAAGATCGCGGTGATGTAGACACACAGGGCGATTTGCGCCCTGATTCCGCTAGCGCGCCGCACGGGCGAGAACCTTCTGAAGCATCGCGTACGCCAGCAGGGTGTAAGTCCCCTCGACGATGCCGACGAATAGGTGCGGGACGGTCAAGGCGGGGAAAACGACCTTGAAAGGAATGGGGAAGTGCGAGGGTGAGATGGCGTGCTGGAGACCCAGCAAGCCGCCGAGCGCCGCGGCCCCGACAACCATGCCGGCCCATCCCGCGAAGAAGAGCGCCGCCGGCCGGCTGACGTTCCGCAGCGCGAGGTGTGATGCCCAGCCGGCGAGCGGGCCCAAAAGGCCCAGCGCCAGGGCGTTGAGCGGAAGCACTGTGATGCCGCCGATGCCCAGGACGAACGCCTGGATGAGAAGCACCAGCGACTCGCAGGCGAAGGCGGTTAGTGGGTCGTAGAGAATCGCGATGAGCACGGCGCCCGCGATGTGCGCGGAGGTGCCGCCGGGGATGGGGATCATGATGGTCTGGATGACGAACGCGAACGCGGTGAGCGACCCGATGACCGGGAGGCGTTCGACCGCATCGCCCCGAAGCATCCGCTTGAGCGACCAGGCCCACAGCGGCGCCGCGGCCGTCCATGCGGGGATGGTGATGTGCGGTGAGATGGAACCGTCGGGGATGTGCATGTTACAGGCCGACCGTTGTGCTGAGCGTGAACATGAGCCTGAAGTCCTCGAGGCCCTCGGAACCCTGCTGGTCTTCGCCTTCGTTCAGGAACGAAAGGAACGCTTTTTTCGCCCCGAAGCCCGCGCTCACGCGGCCCCAGTACAGCCGGACCCCCGCGCTCGCGTAGGCGATGAGCCCGCCGGATGCGTCGAGCTCCTTCATCTTGCCGGCGGCATCCATCTCTTTGTCCCTCATCAGGTTGAGGAGGTTCACCTCGGCCAACACGTCGGTCCTGAAGACCCCTTTTCCGAACGCCTTGTATACGAGTGCGTTGTTCAGTCTGAGCTCGGTCCCGAACTGGTACGTCGTGAAAGAGTACTCGTGCTCAATGAAATACTGTGAAGAAAGCTCCCCGAGGTACGTGAAGTCGCCGGCGAAGACTTTGGTGGCCGCCACTCCCGCGCCCAGGCTGGGCGACCCGAAACCGCCCTGCATGTCGGGGGCCCAGAACCCGCCGCGCCGGTCCACGAGGTCGGTCCCGCCCACCGGGACGCTCGAGGACACGAACGCCGAGAAATGCCAGTCTTCGAGCTCGTCTATGCTCTCCTTCTCGGGGTTGAGGCGAAACCCTTCATCGTACTTGAAGCCGAAGTTCAGCATCACGCTCGTGTCGGCAAAGCCCGATGTGGTCCCGAGGGAGTCCTGGTGCTTGATGTTGTACGGCTGAAAAAAGTACAGCGCCAGCCACGGCATGACCCCGAACCCGACCGCCGCATTGCAGAAACTCAAGTATTCCTTGTTTTCGGGCTCGGCGAACCCATATTTGGCAAACGATGCGTGCTCGTTCTTGAGCATGAAAAACAGGGTGTTCCGCGGAAGCGTGAGCGATGAAGCGGTCTCGATGGCCGCGCCGGGGCCCTCGGGACCGGCGATCCCCACCGACGCGACGCCGTGGTGGGCATCGACGGCCGAGGGAAGCATGACGGCGAAGACGAGCAAGAGCACATGGAGCGGACGTTTCACGATGATGCCCTCTTTTTCCTCCCCAAGAGGTACAGCCCGGCGAAGATTACGGCAATGATTGCAAGACCGAGGAGCGGCCGCACCCAGGCATGCATGTGCGCCGTACCCTCCTTTTGGTCGGAGGCTGGACCGGGGCCCGCCTCGATTTCGATGTCGATCCCGTGCCCGCCCTTTTCGATCACGCGGACGCGCCACTTCCCGGCGGCGTCCGGCACGAAGCTCAGGAACCCGGCACGGTCGGTCCGGCCCTTCTGGTGGGGGGTCTTCGGATCACCAGGCGAGAAGACCTCGTACTCCGTGTATGCCAGCGCCTCGCCGTCTCCAACGAACGCCTTGACCGCAATCGCCTTCCCGCGTACCACCTCGTGGAGCGTCTCGTGCGCTTCGGCGCTCCCCGGAATGATTGCGGCCAGGGTCAGCGCTGCGATGTAGCCCGAGAGTCTGAAGTCTGAAGTCTGAAGTCTGAAGGCCCTGGATTTCATCTCGGCACCTCAAAGACGATCGTGGCCGTCACTACGAGGTTGTCGGCCTCCGGCGAATCGATCCTTTTCTTCACGGTCGCGTCGATCACTTGCAGCCCCGCCGCCTTCACCTTCAGCCGAATCTCCCCCGCGCTGCCCGTCTCGCCCACGGGGTTGTGGTCGCGCGCGACCGCGGCCCCCGCGACGGGCGCGCCGTCCACGAGGACCTTGAAGGTGGCCTTGTCCCCCTCCTTCAGTTTCGTGAGATTGGTGACCGGAACGATCTCGATCTGCTCGCCGACGGGCTTTTGTGCGCCCGCGGCCGCGGCGTCGACGAACTTCACGAACTCCCGCGACTCCCAAGACTTCACGGCGTCATTCACCTTGTTCTTCGGGAGGTTCTGCTCGCCGTCCGGGGTAAGAGAGAAGAAGCCGCCGTGGTAGAAGGCCGAGAGGCACGCGCATGTTCCCTTGAACGTGACCGCCTTCGGCTGAAACGAGGCGCCGGGGAGGAAGTCCGACTTTGCCCCCTTCGCGTCGACGCACGTAACCGCCTTGAGCTTCGCCGCCTCGATGGGCATGAGTTCACCGCCGCGGTGGCCGTACTGCAGGACGTATTCGGCGCCCTTCTTTTCGATCCACAGGTCGTGGGCGTAGGCGGAAGCCGGGAAGAATACGGCGGCTGCGAGCGCGGGGATGAACCGGTGATTCACTGACGCCTCCGGTAACACGTTTGTTGTGTTCGTGCTACCACCGGGCCGCCGCGCTGTCAAGGAAAACCCTCCTTCAGACCATTGGACAGTCAGAACGATGTTGGGCGGTCCGTCGCCCGTGGCCGGTGGTCCGTTCGGAAGACCCTCCGCTCCCTCACGGTCACGGCTCCGTTTGGCCCCGAGCCGCGCGCGCAAGCAAGCGATCCGATGCCCAACCTACAGCCTATAACCTACAGTCTACAGAGAAAATTGCAAAAACACCCGGGCAGAAACCGCAGAGGACGCAGAGGGCGCAGAGATGTTCAAAAACGCTGATGAATTTCTCTCTGCGGTCTCCGCGCTCTCTGCGGTCAATGGGTTTTGCAAGAGGCTCTACAGTCTGTATTTGACCGTCGCCTCTGCATAATCCACCGACACTTCCCCCTTGCCCTGCGTAGCCTTGGCGAAGCAGGGGCGTCCCGACGAAACCAACTTCAAGGCAACCGATATTTCACGCTCACTTCTGTGTAGTCCACGGAGATCTCGCCAACACCCGTCCCGTTGGGCGCCGCGGGCGTCACCGCAAAGTTGAGCGTCTGCTGGTCGCCGAAGAAGAGCCGTGACATCACCTGTGGGTCCGTCGTCGTCCATGAAACGAGCGCTGGGCCGGCGCCTCGGAGTCGATGTTCTCCGTCTTCACGCACCGCCCGACCTTGGCGTTGCACGTCCACCCCGAAGGACAGTCCGCCGCCGCCGCGCACCCCAGCTGCGCCTCCGCGGGGACCGCGAAGTCGGAGGAACATGCCGCGAGCCCTAAAGCACCCGCCGCCGCGACGGCGATCAAGATGATGCATGTAAATAATGAGTGGAATTGTCTCATGTTCATCTCCCCTAGCCTCGATTCCCACGTTAGTTTTCGAACTTAACACCACGCACCCCCCAGTACGGGCAGGATAACACTACCCGAGGACAAGTTGAAGCCGCTTTCCGCCGAGCCACGGAATCGGGACG
>JACRCP010000040.1 GCA_016218965.1 Deltaproteobacteria bacterium
CCCAAAGGCATCAAGGTCACCGACGCCGAAATGCGTGCGCTCAACGTCGTGGCGAGCAAGACGCTACCCCAATGGAACTACACAGTCAGCCCGCATGCCAAGAACTCATGAAACGTAAACTTAATTATGCGGAGCCTCCTTACGGAAGGATCAAGCTTGCGCAGTCCAAAAAAAAACGCCGGTACCCGTTCTGGGCACCGGCGGTTCTGTTTTCGACTCCCGCCCACCGCCCGACGGTCACTTCTTCATCTTCTTCGGCGCCTTGCCCTTGCCGCCCTTGCCGCCCTTGCTGCCGCTCTTGCCGGCATCCTTCTTGCCGCCCTTGCCCTTGTCGGCCTTCCCCGCCGAGCCCTTGTCGTCCTTGGCGCCCTTGTCGTCCTTCTTGTCGTCGGCTTTGCCGCCGGCAGCATGGTGGGCCAGCTCATCCATTTTCGCCAGCCTCTCCATGTCGGGCCAGATGATCGAGTACGGCACTGCCGGCGCCGGGGGCATCACCTTCTTGGCCCTGTCCATCATGGCCCTCATCGTCCGGTAGTCCCGCTTCGACGCCGCAATGTAGGCGGCCCAGAAATCCCTCTTCCAGGGCGAGTCGTCGTACGATGTCACGACGTCTATGAGCTTGCCAACCGTTTCGCTGCTGGCAGAGGAGGACTTCCCGAGTTCATTGAGGGAATTCTCGGCCTTGTAGACCGCCTTCGCCTTGGGGACTCTCCCGAGATCCTTTTCGGGGTCCATCTCGACCCACTTTTTTAGCGGATCGATCATCTCGGCGTACTTGCCATCCTTCTCGAGCTTCTCGGCCTTCGCGAAAAGGGCCAGCGCCTTGGATACCTTGGCCTTGGTTGCGAATTCGGACGTCGGGTTCGCGTTCCACGCCTCGTCAAAGGACGCGATCGCGAGGTCAAACTGCCCCTCGGACCGGAACTTCTCGCCGGCCAGAAACGGCCCCTTCGCCTTGTCGCAGCCGGCGAAACCGACCGCGAGCACCAGAACCACCACCGCCACCAGTTTGGTACGTACCATCGTGACCTCCTCCTTTGGTATTCCGCCTCCGGGCACCGCGTATGCCGCACAACTTATCCGATCGCGGCGCAAGGGTCAAGCACAAGAACGGCACAAGAACGGCGACGGCTACGGATCGGTCCGTTTGAGCATGTCGAGCATCCGCTGGCGGATCTTCGCCGGGTCGATCGGAGTGACTTCAAGGCTGAACGAATCGGCGATGAAGAGGGCGCGGTACTTCTCGTCATCAAGTGCATCCGAAACCTGAAGAACGACCGGGATCCCGAGCGCCGACAGCGCCGAGGCCGTCTCGTCGGCAAGCACGTCCTTGTCGACCTCGACCGCCAGCACGAAATTTCTCATGTCCTTGAGCTTCCGAAGTTCCCGCGTGGGGATCGTCGAACGGACGACCACACGCTTGACCAGCGGGAGGTCGGCGAGCATCGAGAGGTCCTCGGAGGACAGGTCCTCCCCCCGGGCGTCGTAGAGCAACTCGACGTTCTTGAGGGCGGCGATCCGATCGAGCGACGTTTTCGTGAACCCCGGACGCACCACAAACCTCTTTCTGACCGGTCCAAGTGCGTCGATCTCTTTTGCCAGCGCGGGCGTGAGCCTGGCGGCGCCCGGATCCACGATGACGTGGAGGCCCTTCAGAAGCCGCAGTTGGTTGACGTGCTGGCGGTTGAGCACGGGCCCCACGACGACCTCTGCGCGTTCGAGGTTCAACCCGTTGAGCGCCGACACCCACGAGTCGCGCAGCATGTTCCCCTTCATGATCACGCGGACACTCAGGCGCGGAAGCCTCTTGATGACCGCAAGCTCGTCAAGCGGCATCTGCTCGGTCACGACGAAGGTCTTGCCGAAACGCCTGAGCGGGTGGTCCTGAAGCTCAAGGTAGTCGGCGGGAAAGACCGTCGCCAACGCCATCGTCGGAATGAGAAGGCGGACCATCTTTTTTTTCCCGATACCCCTTCCCTTGTCCCCGCGGGGGAAAGGGGCAGCGGTCAGGGGCTCCCGACTGTCGCGCACGAGCACCCGCCGCCTTCTCCGGCGGCGCCGGCGGCGTCCGTATCTTCGCCGTCCCCGCCCAACGACTCGTCGTCGCCGCCCGTCCCGGCACCGGTGTCCTTCCGGCCGGCGTCCCGGCGCGCGTCCCACCCTCCGCCGCCGTCGCCCTCTTCGCCGTCCGGCGTCTCGCCGTCTTCATAGGCGGCGTCTCCGCCGTCGGTCCCGCCGTCGGGTTGTTCGACGCCCGAATAGCACTGGCCCATGCGGCAGACCTCGCCGGGTTTCGGACACTCGACGCCCGTGCACGGATCGTCGATGCACGAGCCGTCCCTGCAGATCCGCCCGACCCCGCAGGTGGTCCCCTCGCACGGGTCGTCCACGCACTCCCCTGCGGCGTTGCAGACCCTGCCGGGATCGCATTCGGCCTCGTAGCACACGTCCGTCACACAGGCGCCGTCTATGCACTTTTCACCAAACCCGCACGACGCCACGGCGCAAGACGTGACGCAGGCGCCGTCGCGGCAGAACTGTTCCTTGTAGGGATCGCACTCCACCGTCGCGCACGGGTCGGTCACGCATTTCCCGCTGCGGCAGATCTTGCCCTCGTCGCAGCCCGATGCGTAGCAATCGTCGGGGAGACATTCGCCATGCCGGCAGACCTCGTCGTCCCCGCACTCAACGTTTTTGCACAGGTCGACGCAGGTTCCGCCGATGCAGTCCTCGCCCGCCCCGCACTGGACGCCGTTGCACGGGTTCACGCAGTAGTTGTCCCGACAGACCAGGTCGCCGGGGCACTCGTTGTTCACACACCTCGCAACACACTCGCCGTTTACGCAGAATTTCTGCGGCGGGCATTCGGCCTCGTTGTCAATCGTCTTGTCGCAATCGTCGTCGAAGTTGTTGCAAATCTCCTTCGGCGCGGGTCCGCACGTCCCGCAGGCGTTGGTGACGCCGTCGTCTATCGAACCGTCGCAGTCGTTGTCGAGCCCGTCGCACTTCTCGGGCTCGGACTGCTTGTCCTGCACGCAGACGATCTCGCCGTCGATGCACGAAGTGTGTCCCTTGGCGCACTCGCCCTTGAGCCCGGTCGAGCAGAGCTTCCCGCCGCCGGGGTTCCCGTTGTCCACCGTCCCGTCGCAGTCGTTGTCGAGCTTGTCGCACTTCTCCGGCTCGGCCTGGACGTCCTGCACGCACTTGATCATCCCCCCCTTGCAGTGCAGGTGGCCTGCGGCGCACTCGCCCGGAAGGCCTGTATCGCACGTGCCGCCGCCGCCCGGATCGCCCTCGTCCACTTCGCCGTTGCAGTTGTCGTCGAGGCCGTTGCACTCCTCGTCGGGTTTCGGTTGGTTCGTCTGCACGCACTCGAGCTTGTCGGCGACGCACTTCATGCGCCCGTCCGCGCAAATCCCGGGCTTCCCGGTGTTGCAGGGGGCGTTGGTGTCGACGCAGCACGGCGCGGCGTCGCACTGCGTCCACGTCCCCATGACGCAGTATTTCTGCCCCTGGTTTCCGCACGAGTTCTGGCACGCCACCGGCGCGACGTTGTTGTCGATGTCGCCGTCGCAGTCGTCGTCGAGACCGTTGCACGTCTCGGTCCCCTGCTGATTCGTCTGGACACACTCGAGCGCGCCGTTCACGCACTTCATCTGCCCTTCCGCGCAAATCCCCTGTTTGCCCGTGTCGCACGGCGCGTTGGTGTCGGTGCAGCAGTTCGTGGGCGCGGTGCAGTTGGCCCACTGCTGGTTCACACAGGTCTCGACGCCGGTACCGCACGCGTTCTTGCACGGCCGGGTGGTGGCAAGCTGGGCGATGGTCGTCATGGCCGTCTGGAGCGAGCTTTGGTCCGAGGCCACGTAGTACTTGGTCGCGCCGCTCCTGGCGGTGCCTCCGGCCTGGGCCATTCCATTGAGCACCCCGGCATCGACGCCGCTCCCGAAGCCTATTACGAACGTCTTGACGCCCGCTGCAAAAAGGGCGGCTGTGTTGTTCACGGCGTCGCCGGACGAGCAGGTCTCCTGACCGTCGGTGAGGAACATGATGTAGTTTAGGCGCGCGGGGTCGTGCAGCCCGGCGTACCGATAGGCGGCGTAGAGTGTGGACGCGATTGGCGTGTTGGAATCGGGCGACACCGAGTTAATCGTGTTGAGTATCGCCTGGGTCTGGTTGTCGCCGATCGCGACGTCGACCTGTCCGGCGGCGCAGTTGTCGTCATGCGCGAAGAGCATCAGCCCCCAGCGGATCTGCGGCCCGTAGTTGGTGAAAAGGTACTGGATCGCAGCCTTCGCCTGCGTCCACTTGCTGTTGTTGCTCATCGAGCCGGATTTGTCCAGGATGATGAGCATGTTGGGCCGGTCGCACTCCTGCGCAAACGCCGTGCCTGCGGTGAGACACGCAGTCACGGCGGCCAGACCGACAATTGCGGCTGCTCTTGCTGTGTTCTTCACGTCACCCTCCCGCCTTCGCTTCCGTCCCTCGTCCTTCGTCCCTCATCGCTCGTCCTGCATCCCTCGTCGCTCGTCCCTCGCTTCTCACCGGCCACTGGCCACTGACGTTCACCTTCCCTGCACCACGCGCCGGATCTTCGAGTTCTGCTGGTCGGCCACGAAGACGAGTTTCCCGTCGGCCGTCACCGTGAGACCGGCCGGCATGTTGAACCGCGCCTGGTAGCCCGGCCCCTCGGTGTACCCGTACGATCGGTTGCCCGCGAGCGTAATAACGGTCCCGCCCGGGTTGACTTTGCGGATGACGTAGCTTTGCGCATCGGAGACGTACACCGCGCCCACGGCGTCGATGGCCGCGCCTGTGGGTGCGTTGAACATCGCCTGGCCGCCGGGGCCGTCCTGGAAGCCAGCCGTGCCGGTGCCGGCGAACGTGGATGTCTGGCCGCTCCCCGCGTTCACGCGCCGTATCCTGTTGTTGAGCGTGTCGGCCACGAACACATCCGTGCCGGAGCCGATCGCCACGGCCTGCGGGCCGTTGAACTGCGCCGATCCGGCGGCCCCGTCGGCAAACCCGGGGGTCCCGTTCCCCGCCAGCGTCGATGTTGCACCGTTGCTGGCGACCTTGCGGATGCGATGGTTCCCGGTGTCGGCCACAAATATGTTGCCGTTGGGGTCGATGGCGATCCCCATCGGCCCGGCGAACCGCGCGTTCGCCCCCGTGTTGTTGTCGGCAAACCCCCTCGTCCCGCTCCCGGCGAAAAGCGAAACGCTGCCGCCCGAGATCCTCCTGACGCGGTTGTTGGCCGTGTCCGAGACATAGATGTCGCCGTTTGGCGCAATGGCGATCCCCGCGGGGGCCGCAAACTGCGCGTTCCCGCATGCGCCGTTCGCGTACCCGTACGTCCCGCTTCCGCAGAAATTCGTGACAACGCCGGCCTGCGTGACCTTCTTGATCCGGTTGTTGGCGGTGTCGGCGACGTACAACTCGCCGCTGGTCGGATGGATCGCCACCGCCGCGGGGGCGCCGAACTGCGCTGCGGGGCCTGTGCCCGGCTGGTCGCCGAACGACGAGCCGGCGAGGAGCTCGACGAGCGCCCAAACCGCCACGTCCGCCGTCGCCGACTTCGTCGGATCGACCGCCGATGTCGCCTTAACCTGCACACCCGCCGGGTCGGGGACGCGGTTCGGGGCCGTGTAGAGGCCGTTGCCGTCGACGGCGCCGTTGGAGGCGCCGCCCGCCACCGACCAGGTGACCGTCTTGTCCGAGTTGTTGCCGACGGCGGCGACAAACTGGATCGTCTGCTCGATCGCGACGTCGGAACTCTGGGGGGTCACGCTCACCTGGATGGGGGGCATGACCGTGACGCGCGCCACGCCGGCCGCGCTCGGATCGGCCTTGCTGGTCGCGATGACGGTGAACACGTTCGGGTTGGGGACCTGCGCCGGAGCCGTGTACAGCCCGGCTGCGTCAACGGTCCCGTTCTGGCCCCCGCCCGACACCGACCAGTCCACGGACTTGTCGAGCGTGTTGTCGACGGTCGCCGCAAACTGTCTCGTGAACCCGACGTTCACGGTCGCCTTGTCGGGCGAAACCGTGACCCTGACGGGAAGGGTGATCGCCGCCGTCGCGGTGTCTGACTTGCTCGGGTCGACGGCACTGGTGGCCTTGATGGTGACGTCGGGCGGGTTCGGGATGTTCTTCGGCGCCGTGTAAAGGCCCGTCGAGTCGATCATCCCGTTGGCGGCGCCGCCGATGACCTCCCACGTGACCGTCTGGTCGGCGCTGTTGTCCACCGAGACCACGAACTGTTGCGTAAGCCCCGCGTTGACCGACACCTGCTTGGGGTTCACCGTGACCTTGACCGCCGGGGTTATCATGACCGCCGCCATGCCGTACTTCGTCCCGTCCTCAACGCTGGTGGCGCGTATCTCGATCTGCGGGTTTGCGGGCACGACGGCAGGGGCCTCGAACATGCCGTTGCCGTCGATGGCGCCGAGCGATCCGTCGCCCGGGTCATTGGTGATGCTCCAGACAACCGACGTGTCCAGCGCGCCGGTCACGACCGCCGCGAACTGCTGCGTCCCGATGTTGGCCTGGACGCCCGCGGTGGCCGGCGTCACCTCGACGATGATCTCGGGTCCGGCATCCCCCTGACCGGCATCGCCACCGTCCTTGGATCCGCCGTCCTGCGGTCCCGCGTCGCCGCCGTCGGCCTTACCGCCATCGCCGGCGTCCTTCGATCCCCCGCCGTCGCCCCCGTCTTCATCCCCTCCTCCGTCTTCGCCGCCGTCTTTCTTCCCGGCATCCCCTCCCCCGTCCTTCCCGGCGTCACGGCCCGCGTCCCTCCCGGCGTCGCGGCCGGGCTGAAGCCCGCCGTCGCCCGCCTCGCCGCCGTCGCCTGCATCCTCGTCGATCGGAGTGACGGCCTCGTCTGCGCAATGCAGCGCGGCGCCGATGCACAAGGCGCCCAGCAGCCCGAACACAATCCTCGTCGCCATCGGGAAACCTCCCGGTCGTGACCATCATCTCAATTGTACACAATTGGGCGGCTTGTAATCAACGAATATGTTGCGTCAACGAACATGTTGCGCCACAGATGGCACGGAAACCTCATCGAGATGGCCGCCGTCATCCCCCTCCGTCCCGTCCGTAACCGCAGTCATCACGGCATTCGCCGCTGCAACACCTCTGGCCGTTGCAGTCGATGTCCGCAGAACAGACCGGACCCGTGCACTCGCCATCCGGCAGGCAGACGTTGCCATCCCCGCAGTCAGAGTCGATCTTGCAGATCACCTGACACCTGTTCCGCGAGGTGCACATGACCGGTCCGAGCGAATAGCAGCAGTCGTAGTCCGATTCGCACGCACCGCCCTTGGTTGCGCAGACGCGGCACGTGCCACTGACACCACACCACGAACCGATGGTCCCGCCCGGCCGGCAGCAGTCTTCGTCGGAGGTGCACTTTCCTCCGTTTTGACTGCACGTGTCGTCGGCCCCGCAGACGTCATCGACGCCGCAAGCGAGTCCCTCGCAGCACGGGATCAGGGCGCAAGCCTCGCCGTCACCCGCGCACTGCGGACCGGCGTCGGGTGAATCGGCGTCCTGAAGACCGCCACCGCCAGAGTCCAAGACGCCGCCATCGCCGGGAAGCACTTCTCCGTCATTCGCAAACGGCGCCCCGTCGAAATCGACAGAGATGTCCCCGCTTCCCGCACCGTCCATGGCCTCGCCAATATCCCCGCCCCCGCTTCCACCGTCGTCTGCGCCCGCTGCGTCCGTTTCCGAAGAACCGTCCGTCCCCTCTTCGTCCGATCCTCCGTCGTCTGCCACGCTTTTGCCCCCGCCGTCCGCAGTGCGTCGCTCAGGGAAGGGCCTCTCCTGACACACCCGCCCAAGGCACCAGAGTCCCTCCGCGCAGTCGGCGGCCTGCTCGCACTCGGTTCCCGCCCCGACCGCGTCCCGGTCGCAGCCGGCGAACGGGACAATGGCTGTACCGGTCGCAATCGCGAACACTACGCGAACAAGTACAACGATTTTTGCTCTATCCAACGACATTTCCGCACAAGCACGCCTGCTTCGCATAGCTGAATGGGGAACAACGCTTGTTGCCTCTCCCGACGCTACCTGCAGGCGTCCAAACATGCTCAGCCAGTCGCGA
>JACRCP010000341.1 GCA_016218965.1 Deltaproteobacteria bacterium
CTCCTCCCAGGGCAGCACGCGGAACGTGTCGAGGTCGGGCTTGAGGAGCATGTCCGACTCCTCGATCCGCACGAACCCTTCGATCGACGAACCGTCGAACATGATCTCGCCGTTTAACGCCTTGTCGAATTGCTTCTCGGGGACCTCGACGTTCTTGCTTCTTCCGAGGATGTCTATGAACTGGAGCCGCAGGAACCGGATCTTCTCGTCCTTGAGAGACTTTCGAATCTCCGCGACGGTGGCCATCTTCGGTCCTTTCTCACGCCCGCCGGCGTGTCATGGGTTGCGCGGATAGTACGCGCCCGCGTGCAGAGTGTCAATCGGGAAATGCGATCGTGGCAGAATCGGCACGTCAGGATCCAGATACCGACGCGCGAGCCACGCGATCCGTGCTGAAAACGGTGCGACAGCGGCGAAGTTTTGGCGTCGCCTCTATCGCCTCGGCGGGACGCCCTGCCTGGGGCCGCCGCGGCGCATGTCGAGGAGCCGGAGCTCGCGAAGGGCGTCGGTGCAGTCCGGGTTGCACTGGATCGCCTTTTCGAACTGCTGCTCGGCCAGGTCCTGCCGCCCGGTGCCCTTGTGGATGTAGCCCAGGAAGAGGTACGCCCTGTCGATCTTGGGGTTGAGCGATATGGCCGCGTTGATCGCCTCGCGCGCCTGCCTCTGGACGGCACGGTTTTCGGGGTCCGATTGGAACAGCGCCCAGCCGTAGTGGGCGTGGAACTCCCCCTCCTCGGCGTAGAGGTTGATGGCTTCCTTGAAGCAATCGGCCGCCTTTGCGAACATCCTCCTGCGCAGGTACGTCTCCCCCTGTTGGAACTGGCCCTCGGCGGCGAGGATTCGCGTGACCTCGTCGGACATGCCGGCTTTCACTCCGGTCGACAGTTCCCTGACGTATGCCTCCCGGCGCTTGGTGTCCGAAAGGACCTCCTGCGCCGTGGTAAGGTACTGGAACAACTCCTCGGCGACCTTGCGGACCTCGCGGCTGACCGACGCGGGGAGGCGGTCGGGGTGGTACTCCTTGGCCAGCGCGAAGTAGGCACGCTTCACGTCCCCCGCCGACGCAGTCCGGGAAATGCCGAGCATGTCGAAGTAGTTCTTCTGTTTCAGATCGGCAGCCTTCTTGAGCAGCATGTCGATTATCTCGCGCTCCTCGACCGGGATCCCCGGCGCGGGGGGCGCGGGCGCCTGGCGCCGGACGGGCGGCGGGAGCGGCGGCGGCTGCGCGGGGAGGGGAGGAGGCGCCTCGACCCCGCCGGGAGTGGCCGTGAGCTCGACGATCCCGGTCGACTTGAGGGCGTAGATGAACTTCACAAGGCGGTCCCGCGGCATGACGGCGCCGGCGATGACGTCCCGCAGCAGCTGGGGTTCGTCGAAACTCTGCAAGAGCGCCGCCTCCTCGTCGTCCATCACCATGTCCTGGAAACGGAGTTTGGCGTCGGGGTTGGGGGTGACGTAGGAGTTCATGTGCGCCAGGAGATCGTTCTCGACGCGCGCGGCGTCGAACTTCCGCTTGATGCCCTCGTAGATGATCGTCGCCGGCGAGAGCTCGAGCGTGGTGATCGGCGTCTCGACCGATGCCTTGGGGTTGAACTGGAATTCGCCGTCGGCCCACGAGAAGATGTCGAAGAGCTTGACCTCGAGCTGTTTCTCCAGCGCAAAGACGAGATTGTGCGGCGATATGCAGCCCATTTCGATTAGGATTGTCCCCTGCTGGCGCTTGCTGCTCTTCATCCGCTGTACCGACTCGTCGAGCTCTTCGGGCGTGATCATCTTCTCGGCCACCATGATCCGGCCGAGGCACTCGTTTAGGAGGTTCGATTTGACGAAGATCGGCCTCCCGTCCTGGAAGTAGACGATCTTCTTGATCTTCGCGGACTTCATCAGGAGCGCGCCCGTGGTCCGCTGGCGGTAGAGCCTGGCCAGGATCTCGGGGAACGAGCGCTCCGAGAGGCTCCCCGCGACCTCCTCGGGTTCACCCTCGCCCCCTTCCTGCCGCTCGACCTCCTCTTTTTCGGTGATGCTCTGCGTGTCGGCGTACCCCTGCGGCACTTCGGGCGGCGGCGGCTCGGGTTCGGGGCGCGGGTAGTCGGCGCCTAGGGTCTGCCTCATGAGCGAGAAGAGCTGGTCGAGCTTCACGGGCTTGTCGAGGTACTCGACCACGTTGTATTTCTTGATCGCCTCGAGCCGGTGGCTCATCGCGCGGTAGACGCCGCTTACCATGATGATGGGGACCTTCGTCCCTTTCGGGTGTTTCCGGATGCGCTCGGCCAGCTGGAATCCGTTCATCACCGGGATCAGGACGTCCAGGACAATGAAATCGACCTCCTTGTTCTCGAACGTCCGGAGCGCCCAGTTCCCGTCCTTCTCGCATATGACGGAGAACCCTTCGCCCTCGAGCGCGTCCGCGAGCATCTTTTGGACTGCCTTGTCATCCTCGACGACCAGCACGGTCTTGCTCATGAACACTCCTGACGGGTTTTGAGTCCCGGGTCTTTAAGTCGCAATCCGCTTGTGCCTGCCGCCCACCGCCTACTTGATCGTCCCGTCGATCCGTAGATCGTCGGTTTCCTTGCGGTCGAGGTACTGATCGGCCCTGGAAGACTTGGGTCCCGGGGTATAGTAGAGCCGGACGACAAGCTCACTCGGGTATTCGTCGAACCCCCCATCCTCGGGTTTCTCGTGATCGTACGAGTCCTTGATGGTGACCGACCACGTCCGATCCAGGTCGAACCCGCCCTCAATGATGTCGTCGCCGTTGACGCTCTGTTTGACGTTCATCCCGGCCGAATTCGAGTTCTGGCAGTTCTTGTCGCCGGTGTCCGGGGACTCCCCGCCCTCGACCTCGATGCTGATGTAGTCGTCTGGGTCGTCGGCGGCGAGCGGGTTGAGGTTCGCGTCGACGATCTTCACGACGTAGGTGCTGCTGCCGAGGTGGGGGACGTCGATGCTCGACGGCAGGATGTTCGAAAAGTCCGACCCTTCCTCCATGCGTCCGGTCCACAGGACCTTGAATGCCCTCCAGATCTGCGTGTCCCCGTCCCACTGCCCGTTGGCCGGGTCGTACTGGCTGTTGCCGTTGACGTCGACGAACGGCTCGCCCGAGTTCCACGCGCCGTTGTCGTCCGCGTCCACGAACGGCTCGCCGATGTCCGTGAAGCCTTCGCCCACGTCGTACTCCCCGTTCCCGTTCTCGTCGTTGAAACCCTCCTCCCCCTTCATGTACGCCACGATGGTCGCGAGGCCGTCGCGCGGGTTGTGCACCGTGCCGGTCGAGTCCGTCACGCTCGGCTCGTCCGGGTTCGGGTCCACGTCCTGGGGTCTCTCCCCGTCGGTGGCGTAGATGGCATACGAGGGCGTGGTCGTGTCGTCGGGGGTCTCGAGATCCAGCGACCCTGCCTCGGCCAGGAACTTGACCGGCGGGCGGATGATCCGCTCGCCGGCGGCGGTCTTGGCGATTATGTCGCAGGCCATCATGACCTTGCCGACGGCCGAGTCGAGGGCGCCCAGGTTGCGCGACTCGCACGAGAAATCGAAGTGGTCCATCGAGATCGGGGTGAGATCGGACACGTCCTTGAATTTGACCGTGATGCTCGCTGTGATGGTTTCGTCGTTTTTGGTCACGTACGAGGCGTTGACGGTGACGTCGCCGACCTCGGTGGACGAGTAGAGCATGATGGTCGCGTTCCCCGCCGCCGTGGACGCAGTGTCCTGCTTCCGCCCGCTTCCCGCCTCCTCGAAGCTCCCTGCGGTCGTGTCGAACGACACCGTCGTGTCGTCCTCGGCCACGCTGTCGCGGTAGATCACGCGGGCGGTGACGGTCGTGTACGAGATGCCGTCGGCCGGGATCTCGACGGGGTCGGCCGAAAGCGAAATCGAGCTTTCGCCCGTGCAGTCGCACCCCTTCACGGCGAAGGCGGCGGCGACGGCCAGAAGGGCTATCGGAAACCAGTGGCGTTTGAGCATCGGAGCAACCTCCATCGCGAGATTTGCCTATCTTATATCCTTGGTTGATCCCGTGTCAAAGGGGTTGTAAAGTCCGCCAAAATGCGTTTCCGGGTCTTCTCAGTCGTTCTTTTCGCCGTCGCGCTTGTCGTCCTGCGTCTCCAGGTGGCCGACGACATGGGGATCCCGTACGCCAAGGCGCTGGGGCTGGGGCTCGCGGACGGTTTCATCCGGGATTGTTCGATCTGGGTGTTTCTCCTGGGCGCTTCACTGCTTCTCGGCGCGGTTTCGGGCACGGCGGCCTGGCCGTGGGCGGCTTGCTTCGCGGCGTTTCTCTGGGTGGCCGCGCTTGCGAACGCGCTGTACTTCAGGTTCTTTTCGAGCCGGCTCGACTGGTGGGTCGTCCGGCTTCACTGGGACGATCTTGTGAGGGTGAAGGGCTCGGCGGCCACGCTGGGCGTTTCGTGGCAGGTCGTCGCCTCGATGGTCCTCGTGATTGCCGCGCTCGCCGCGCTCTTTGTCCGGCCCGGGACGGCGGCCAGGGCGGCGCCGCCTGCACCGGGACGCCCCAGGCGCCGCATGGCCGTGCTCGCGATCGACCTCATGATCCTTTCCGCCGCCGTGCAGACCGAGCCGATACTGTGGCGCGCCAATCGCTTAAACAGCGTTCCGCTCGCCGATCAGATTGTGCAGGTCTGGTTCAACGAGTGGCTCGGCCTCGACCGCCACGAGTTCATGAACGTCAAGCAGGATCGCCGCCGTGCGCTCAAGGAGTCCCTGCCGGGGGCGCTCTCGGGCGCGGCTGGCGGGCAGGCGTCGGTCCTTGCCGCCTTTCGTGACTGGCACGACCCGTCCCGCAAAGCCGGCGCTGGCGGGGCCGGTCTTGCGGAATCGCGGGATCCGCCCGATGAGGCGGCGGGCGGCGCGCAGGGCGCGGGAGAGAACGAGATCGACTCGCCCGGCGCGGTGCCGCCGCCGGTGGAGGGGAGAGCGGCGCACGCGGCGGTTTCCGGGGAGACAGGGCTCGTGCGCAGGAGCCCGTCGATCCCCGCGGTCGAAAACACGCGCACGCCGGTTGACCCGGCCTGGCCGCTTGTCGCGGACCTGGCGTTCGATCCGGCCTCGACGGCCGCCCTCCGCGCGCGGCTGGGGCTTCCCCCCGAAGGCCCTTTGAACGTGTTGGTCCTTTTCCTCGAGACGTTCCGGAGCCTCGAACTCACGCACCCGGATCTCGCGCCGCAGGTGGTTCCCCGGGTGCGGAGCATACTCAACCGGCGTTCGGTCCAGTTCACGCAAGTCTACTCGTCCGCCCTGACCGCGGGGCAGACCGTGCGCGGCCAGTTCTCGACGCTGTGCGGCACGTTTCCCAACATCGGCGGCGCGGCCGTATACATCGCGCACCCGGGCCTTCGGGTGCGGTGCCTCCAGGCGCTCTTCAAGGACAACGGGTACCAGACCATCTGGCTCAACGGATTCGCCAGGTCCTACCACAACAAGTTCCTGTTCGAGTCGCTGCACGGCATGGAAACGTTTTTCGACATGGAGCATTTCAGGTCCAGGGGCGTGACGAAGTGGATCGGCTCCTGGGGACTGGGTGACAGGGCGGTGCTCGAAGAGACCGTGAAGACCCTCGAAGTGGCCGCAGCCGCGGGCAGGCCTTTCTTTGCGCACATCATCACGCTCTCGACGCACCATCCGCATTCGGTCATTCCCGAGGGCCCCGTCCCGGCGAGAATCGCGAAGGCGGCCGCGAAGCACGCGGACTACCTGGGGTATGTCTCGCGGCTGAAATATGCCGACGAGGCGGTCGGCAACTTTTTCACCAGGTTCTTTGCGAGTCCGCTTTCGAAAAACACGGTGGTCTTCGTCGTCGGCGACCACAGCATCACCACTGTGCCGCACGTGAGGCTTACCGACGTTCAACGCCGGGAGATGGCCTTCCGCGTCCCGTTCGGGATCGTCACGGCCGGCCTGCGCGAGCCCGTCCGGATCGACTACCCCATACACCAGGCGGACATCGCGCCGATCATCGCGGCTGTCGCCGGCGTATCGGGAAGGGTCACCTGGATCGGAAGGCCGGCGTTCTCGGGCGAGGGGACGCCGTGGCTATACGAGGACGGCGGCGCAATCTCGTACCGGACCGCATCGCGCCTGTGCCTGACCCCCGTCGGCGGCCGCGAGGTAAGGTGCGTGGCGACCCCACCGGGCGCCGACCCCCTGCTCGACCCCAAACTCGATGAGGTCCCGGAGGACCCGGCCGAGACAGCCTTCTTTTCAGACGTCATCCGCGCCAACCGCGACGTGATCATGTTCAACAAGATCATGCCGCCGTGACAACGCGCCGGCCTTTCTGCTATGATCCCATCAGGCATCAGGCTTCAGGCTGTAGACTGTAGGCCGTAGGTCGGAGGGGTACATCAAATGCGGAATGATGAACGCGGAATGATGAATGCGGGCATTCTGGCAAGCGCCGTTTTGGCTGGGCTGCTCGCCGTTTCCTGCGGCCTGGGGAAGTCCGACCCGGGGAGCTTTGAGATCGTCTTCGACTGGCTCGACCCTGCGCCCGAGGACAACGCGGGGCTTTGGGTGTGGGCGAGGGTCGACCGGCGCGAGGCCGGCGCGGCCCAGGGCGTGCAGATGGCCGAAGCGGCGCTCACCGCGTTCTCGCCCGGCGTACAGCTCCCGTTCTCGGACGTGCCGTACTCCGAGAATCTGGTCGTCGTCGTCGAGATCAAGGAAGGCCAGTCAAAGACCGCCCGGGCGAAATACTTCGGCGAGTCGGACGTATTTGCGCTTGAGCCCGGGAAGCACGTGAAGGTGACGGCAAGACTCAAGCTCACAAAGACGCCGGATGCGCCCGACGGTGCGCTCACAATCGTCGAGGCGACGGAGAAGGGGTATGTAAAAACGAACACCGTGACGCTCTCGCTCGACCCGAAGGGCGCGACGGCGGTGACGGCGGCCAACGACATGGGTTTTTCCGCCGGCACTGTCGCAAAGAAACTCGGGGAGCTTCAGCAGAAGAATGGCCGGTATCTCTGGTCCGGATGGGACCTGAATGCCGGACTGTGCACGGCACAGGCTTCGGGCGTCGGGCTTCAGGCTTCAGGCTCCGTATCTACAGCCTGCCGCGACGGTCTTCGGACTGTCTTCGCGAAATTCGTGAACGACGCGGGGTATGAATCCGAGGTCTTCTCGGCGCAGGTCACGCTGGATACAACGCCACCGACTGTCGAATCGTCGGTTTCCCCGCCGCGCGCGGGTGGAGGGATGAACGTCGTTGTGGTGGTCAATTCCAGCGAGCCGCTCGCCGAGGTCCCTTTTCTGCACGTGCTGGAAGTCGACCCCGGATTCACTGACATGGTGCAGTTGGGAAACAGCTTCTCTTACAAGTCCGAATACCCCGTCGACGAGAACACGCCTGATGGCGCCGCATATTCGTTCACGGTTGATCTGGAGGACCTTGCCGGGAACAAAGCGGAAGGCATCCCGCTCGACGGAACCGTCACCGTGGACCGGACGCCTCCGGCGGTGAGCGGCGGGACGATCGACAAGACACGCATGGGCGTGGGCGCGGCGGTGACAGTGGCGTTCAGCGTTGACGAGGAACTCTTGGAAAAGCCGGTGGTGACAATAGGGGATAAAACGATGAGCCCCGCGGTCGGTGATCGGTGGTCCGTTGTCCGACCTACAGTCTACAGTCTACAGTCTCCGGCCTATGCCTTTTCCTATACGACCTCCGGTACCGAACCCGAAGGCGCCTTCCTCGTCAACATCCAAACCGTCGACCTCGCCGGCAACCGCCACTCCGAGACGCTCCCCGACCGCGTGACGTTCGACTTTTCGCCGCCGCAGGTCGTGAGCAGCGTCGCCTCGCCGTCGCTCGCGGCATTGGGCGGGGAGATCGTTTTCCAGGTCACCATCGACGAGCCTTTGGCCCCCGGGAGCGCCCCAAAACTCGTGACGACGCCCGTGGCGCTTGCATGGACTGACGCCGAGGCGGAAGGCTCAAGCTACCGCTGGAAGCACACCGCCCAAGCGGGCGAGAGCGGGACGTACACCGTGGCGATCGACCAGCTCTGCGATGACCTCGGCAACTGCGCCGGGAACGTGACCGAGAAGGTGGCCGCTGTCCAGATCGACGCCGACGCGCCGAGACTCAACGGCGCCGCGGAGCTTCTCCCCGCCCCCGACGCCCGCGTGAAGACCGGCGTCGAGGTAAGACTCAACGTGAACGTCGAAGAGAACATGGGCCTTGCGACCGGGTTCCCCCGCGCCCGGATCGGCGGAAAAGAGATGCCCCCCGCGCGCGCCCCGGACCGCGGCTGGGCGTACACGTTTGCGTACCTGACGGACGAAACGAAAGACGCCGAGGGGCCGCAGGCGGTAGTAGTCGAGTTGGTGGACGCAGCGGGGAACACAAAGATGGAGATTGCCGGCTCGGTGACATACGACTTCACGGCGCCGAATCTGATGCTCAAGGTGCAACCCGAGGGGCGGCCCGTGCGGCTGTGGGAAACGGTGACGGTGACAGTGACGGCAGACGAGGAACTGGACGCGGCCGGAGTCACTCTGGACAAGGGCGGACTCAATTTGGGCGCGCCGTCGGTTTCGGGGACGAGCTACACATGGTTGTACGAGGTGAAGACGGGCGAGACCGGAAACTACACATTCAGCGCGACAGCCAATGACAAGGCGGGCAACCCGACTGCAAGCGCGAAGACGGGCAGTGTGACGCTCGATGGTGCGGCACCGATGGTGAAAGCACATACGGTGGGACCTTCGCGCGTGAAGTCGGCGCAGGACGTAAGGAGGCTCCGCATAATTAAGTTGACGGTCGCCCTCCTGGAGAGCTATAGTCCTGGGGATGGCTACCACGCAGCATGATCACCTATTGGCGATCCTCGCGACATGCAATGAGCCGCAGGCTCGCTGGCTTGTCGC
>JACRCP010000347.1 GCA_016218965.1 Deltaproteobacteria bacterium
ACACGAACTATGACGGCAACTCCAACGTCGTTGCGCGCACGGACGCGAGGGGCAGCACGGCGACGTTCGTTTTCAACAAAGGCAACCAACTCGTGAAGACGGTGGACGCGCTCGGCAACGCCGTCCGCCAAGGCTACTGTGCCGACGTGGGCTGCCCGAGCTGCGGCGGGGGCGGGTCTTCGGGTGTGTGTTCCGCCACCGATGCGCTCGGGAACACCACGGTCACCCGCTTCGACCCTCTTGGGCGTGCGACCGAGTCGATTTCGCCGACTGGTTCCGTGACTGTCACCGAACTCGACTCCCTCGGGCGCCAGTCCAAAACGATCGACGCGCTCGGCAACGAGACGCGCTACCTGTACGACGAACTCGGTCGCCTCTGGAAAGTCATCGACGCACTCGGCGGCGTGACCGAATACGGCTTTGACGAGCGCGGAAACAGGACATCGGTCCGTGATGCGATGGGGAACCTCACCCGCTTCGAGTACGACCTAAACAATCGGCTCACGAAGGAGATCAACCCGCTCGGGATCGAGACCAGCTTCACGTACGACGCCACCGGCTCACGCGCCACGCGGACGGACGGCAATGGGTTCACGACGATCTACCGGTATGATCCCAACCGCCGCCTCTCCGAAATCGAGTACCCTGACGGTAAGAAGACGCAGTACGCTTTCGACGAGCGAGGGAACAAGACCTTCGAGGGCTACGTCGATCCTGAACAGTCTTTCGCGGCAACAAGCCGCACGTTCAGCTACGATGATTTGAACAGACTTCGCTCGATGACGGACTCTTCCCTCGGCAAGACCATCCAGTACGAGTGTGACAAAAACGGGAACCGGTCCGCGGTGATTGACGCTGAAGGCGGCCTGACGAAGTGGGAGTACGACCGCAACAACAGACCGGTCAAAGTCACCGATTCTGACGGCCAAGTGACGCGGTTTGAGTATGACGCCGCCGGACGCAGAACGAAGGTGGTCTATCCGAATGGTGTGTGGACAGAATACCTGTACGACACATCTTCCCAACTCACCTACATGGTCACGAGAGACCGGACGAACCTGATTCTCCAAGGGTGGCACTACGTCTATGACTTGCGGGGCAACAGGACCAGCAAGGCCGACTACGCGGGCAACGTCGAGGCGTACCTCTATGATGCCCTCGGAAGGCTCATCGAGACCACGTACCCCGACGGTAGGGTAGTGGCTTGGTCGTATGATGCCGTGGGCAACCGTCTCACCCAAACCGGCAACGGATCACTGACCGCCTACTCATACAACGCGGCCAATCAAATCCAGACCATGACCTCGCCGACAGGCGCCCAGACGACCTTCGGCTTCGACGGCAACGGCAACATGCTTTGGAAGTCAGAGCCGTCGGGGATGACCTACTTCACGTGGGACTTCGAGAACCGCCTCCGGCAGGTCTCGTCTCCGAGCGGCTTGACGAACTTCGAGTATGACGCCAACGGGATACGTGTTTTCAAGGAATCTGGCGGCGTCCGAACCGATTACCTCATCGACACCGTCTCCGTCCTCGCCGAGTACGAGGCAGGGCTCAAGAAGGCCGCCTACGTGCTCGGTCCCCGCATCGACGAGATCATCAGTGCCCGGCTCTCAACCCTCAACTCCCAACCCTCAGCCAATGAGAAATACTGGTATTTGACGGACGCCCTCGGCTCAGTGACGGCTTTGACGGATTCCGTTGGCCGAGTCATCAAGACCTACCGCTACGGCGCATGGGGCGAGGACCACGGCACGACCGGCCCCGACCTCCGCAACCCCTACCGCTGGACCGGCCGCGAGTGGGACCGAACCGGCCTCCAGTACAACCGGGCGAGGTACGTCTTGAAGGACTTAGGGCAGTGGGCGACGCCCGATCCGTTATTGTCAGACGGCAACGCTGCGCGTGAGTCTTCCTTCATGTCCGCCTACGTTTACGCAAACGCCAAACCGACTGTTTTGACAGATTCGTCAGGACGGCGCATTGATTGGGACTCGATCATAGATGATGCTTGGCTTACCAAAAAGTGGGACGCAGGCTCGCAGTATTTTGACGGCATCATCAACAGGGTTGGGGGCTCCATTCATTTTGTCGTCAGACTTCAGACAGGCCAGGCGGGCGGCATGTACCACAAAGGGTTAACCGAACCTGACCCAAACTGCTGCGGCAATGTGCTCATGACCATCGACTCGATGACGATATCTATGGAGGAAACATTCGCGAATATGCAAGCGGCACCCTTGAACGTGCCACCTGAGATTTCATTTTGGTTTCAGAACTCCACTATTCACGCTGCCACCTATACTTTGGCACATGAGTTCTTTCACGCTTATCAATATGCTGTAACACTCAGCTGGGCATACATGTACGGACACCGCGTCAAGATGGAGAAATGGGCGTATTCTTTTGCACGTTTCACCTCGTTGAAGGTCAATGAAATTGACTACAACAAACTTTGGAACCAAACACCGGATCAATACAAGTAGACCGTTCAAAAGTGCGAGGTGTGCGGTGATTTTCTTTGCCATTAAGGCGGCGTGTGGAGTTTTGTGGTGCATATCTATGATGGTGACTGACGCGCTGTCGATTGGATGTAGCCACAGCACGCGGTTGCCCGATTCAAGATCGCGGCCCGCGGATGAGTCGGTGGGCGTGCGGACTGGCGATCCGGTGTGGGTCAAACACTTTGGGTTGGCGACCGACGACGGCAACTTGGGCCATTTCGTCGCGGTCGATGAGTGGAATAACATCTTCGTTGCAGGGTACTTGTCGTCTCGCATTTCTCCGGACGCCCCAGTGTGTCTAACCTGTCCCAAAGGCCTCGCTTTTTTCTTTGCCAAGCTCGACCGTAATGGCCGTTTCCTGTGGCATCGCCGGATGAAAGGGGAGAGCGCCAGGGTTGAAAGGCCCGCTATCGCTGTCAATCGAAGCGGACAGTCGGTTCTGGCTGCGACAACCCTCGACAAGGTGGAATTCGAGACTAGGACGTTCGAGGGGTCGTACAACCCACGCATTGTGGTTATTGGCCTCGACGCTGTGGGGCAAGTTCGTTGGGAAACGGCGACAAGACCGGGAATCGAAAACGCGCCTCCATGTGCGGCGATCGATACTCAGGGTGAGGTCGTCCTCGGGAGGGTCGCGGAATGCACGTTGGGAGAAGACAAAGGGCGGCGTCGGTCGGGACAACGGATATGCGTGGAGGTGGTTAGATTCGACCGAAACGGGAAAGAAAAGTGGCGCAAGACTGTGGACGGGACAGATAACACGGACGGATGCTTGCTGACAGTCAGTGATGATGGCAGCGTATTTGTGGCAAACGGCAGTACATTTGACTCACGGGTGCCCCCAATGATCGGTTCGATAGCGCACAGAGCTCTAGAAAACGCATGGGACGAAGCCGTCAAAGGCAAGAACGTTTTCCGCCCACTGTCCTTGGAAGGGCTTGGTGACCGAACGCCGGAAAAGATCGATTCGACCTGCATTACGATGCGTTGGAGATTGGCAAGAATCGGCAGAGACGGCGAGGTTGTGTGGGACAAAGCGATAGACGACAGAAAGAACCTCCGCATCTGGTCCTTGAAATCGGATGCCGACATGAATGTGGTTTTGGCCGGCGGCAGGTTCGAGGATGTCTGGATTGGATGGAAACAACTGGGTAGGAAGAACTCCGAGATATTGTTGTCAAAGGTCGGCGCCGATGGAGAACGGAGATGGGAAAGACATTGCAAAAACGACAGTCGGATGGCGCAAGGAACGGCTGTCGCGATAGACCGGAACGGAGGCGTTGTCGTCGCCGGCCAATTTGCGGCCGATTTCGGTTCGCGCGATGTTGGTTGTTTCCCCGACGCCGTAATGGTCGACTACTCGGATCTGGGACCTAGGACGAGCTTCTGGAACCGAGCAAGCAGGCCGGACTACGGCGTGATGATGATCAAATACGATTCCCAAGGAACGTATCTTTGGCATACGCGAGTTCGTGGACAGACATTGGGATGGCACGGGGCAGATGTTTCGGTGGACACCGCCGGCGATGTAGTGGCGACGGGGGCATTCAACGGATCGATCAGTTTTGGCGGAAGCGAGTATGTCGAGGCGAGCGGGCTGTCAGATTTTTTTCTAGTGAAGTACCGAGGAGAGAACTGAGGACGCCGGCACAAGGGGGAACTTAGGGGACGTTGGTGCGGAGCGTGCCGGGCGTTTTTTGAAGGAGGAACAGATGACGTAGATGCGTGAAGGACCTTGGAACGGGCAGGGGTGCCAAGTGTGCGCCGGGATAAACCGGCGTGGAGAAGGGGATGAAACGCAGCCATCAGCCGTCAGCTTTCAGCTATCAGCCGGACTCGGACGGGACGGGCGAAAGCAACGGCATTCAGGCATCGGGTACCGGCCATCAGTCTGCGCGAATCGGAATGGGAGGAACGACATGAAGAAGCTATCAGCCCCCACGAAAGGCGTGAAGCGACAGGCGAGAGGCGAAAGTCAACGGCGAGTCGCCGCCAGCATCGTCCTTGCAGTCGCGTTGGCATGTCCCCTGATCGCCCACGCCGGTGACGTGCAGCAGGCGCTGCAGTGGCTCCAGTCCGCGCAACGCGACGACGGCTCGTGGTGCGGCACGGACGATCCGACTCCGCCCCAGGGGGGCTACGTCGCGAAAGGTCGGACGTGCGTGGGGTACACGGCGGAGGTCCTTCAAGCCATTAGCCAACAACCAACAGCCATCAGTTCGGGCGTGGTCGCGAAGGGCGTTGCGTTCATGGAGAACGTCGTGCCGCACGACACGGGCGCGCTGGCGCGCAAGTTAGCCATAAGCCACCAGCCAATAGCCAACAGCTATGTCAGGACCGAGGATGTGAGCACGCTTGCCTCACTCCGGACCACCAACGGTGGTTATCCGGCATGGTTCTTCTACGACGAACCCGACCTGTTCCGCACGTTCTCGGCGCTGAACTTCCTCGCAGGCTACGACCCTGCGGCGGCGCGCCAGACGGCTGTGTATCTCGCATCCACGCAGAACTTGGACGGGTCGTTTGGGATTGCCCATGACGTGGGAACCGCCGCGCAGGTCATCCTTGCGTTCTCGCTCACGCAGAGCTACGCCCCTGTCTCGGGTGCGATTCAGGCGGGTCTCGACTTCATCGTCTCTCAAGCCAACCCCGACGGTTTCATTGGCACCCTCTCCGACCCTATCCTCGACACCCTGCTCGGCGTGCTGGCCGTCCAGACCATTTCTGGCGACATCAATGTGAGCTTTCAGCCATCAGCTGTCAGCTGTCAGCCTTCCGGCCCCAACTGCACCAGCATGGTCCAAAGCGGAATCGCGTATCTGGCTTCACAGCTCCACGCTCAAAGCTCCATCCGTGGCGATGCGTACCTGACAGCGTTGTACGTGCGGGTAGCAACGAACTTAGGGAAGCAAGTCGGCTCACGCACGGAAAAGAGTGGAACGAAGTTGGCGGGGAAGTTGCCTGACGCCGCCGTGGGCGTTCGAGACAAGGGCAAGGTTGTGCCGTGGAAAGACTTGTCCGAAAAACCGAAGCGGAAGTTGCCATCGGTCCAGAACTTGTCGCGTCCCCCTTCGCTGCGTCTTGCCGACCGCCTGCCAAACATGTCAGACCTCGTCGGCGTGGAAGACGGCCTCTGCACGGTGCAGGACGTGACGCCTCGGCTCGGAAACGACGTGTCGGGCGGCGGCTTGGCCGCATTTGTCGATGGACGGCCACACCAGATCGGAACTCCGATCACCGAGGAAGGCAAGCACGTCTTGATGATCGAAGGAACTGGCGACACCGTTCGCTTCGTGATTGATCGCACCCCACCCACCATCGAAGTTCGGGGAATCACTGACGGCAACACGATCGACGGTCCTGTAACGCCGTCGATTGCCGCCCAAGATGAGAACTTTGCCGGGATGACCACGACCCTCAACGGCCTTCCATTCGAGTCGGGCACGGCCGTCGTCGAAAACGGCACCTACGAACTGGCCGTGACGGCGTGGGGCTGCGCGGGGAATCTTGAGGAGAAGACCGTGTCGTTTGTCGTGAGCAAAACTCGTTGAAATGGCGGTGCACTGATTCATGGCGCCTGTCGGCCACTTCACGTTCGTCAACAACACCGAAACAAGGGCGCTCGTCTACGCCCCGCTGGCCGCCGTCGAGTTCAAGAACAACGCCACCTTCTGCGGCGCGGCCTTTGTCAAGACCGCGACCGTCAAACAGAACGCCAAGGTGTACCTCGACAAGACCGTCTGGGCAGGGGTGCCGGAGGTGTGGTGCGAGTAGAAACTCAGCGCGCGGCAGGCGCCTCCCGACGGCCGTTCGTCGGTCTACCAAGGCCGCATGAGCACACCCGATTCGGAGTGATCAGTGACACATGCCGGCCCGGCCGGTGTTTCATGGGGTGAGGCGCACGGAGCGCTCTCGGATGGCGATAGACGTCGCGGAATTCTACAGGCGGTACGGTCCGATGGTGCTCCGGCGGTGCCGGCGGCTCCTTTGCGACGAACAGGAGGCTCAAAGCGCCATGCAGGACGTGTTCGTGAATCTTCTGCAGAATCAGGACCGGCTGACGGGCGAGGCGCCGTCGAGCCTTTTGTACCGGATGGCCACGAACGTCTGCCTAAACAAGATCAGGGCGGCCGGGCGCCGCCGCGAGCTTGCGGGCGACGAGGTCCTCGTGCAGATCGCCTGCGCCGACGACGAGTCGAGGTCGCTCGCTCGCGCGGTGCTCGATGCCATCTTCGGCGGCGAAACGGAATCCACGCGCGCCATGGCGGTGATGCATTACGTTGACGGGATGACGTTTCAAGAGGTTGCCCGCGAGGTTGGGATGTCGGTCTCGGGCGTCCGGAAGAGGTTGCGGCTGCTCTCGGAAAGGGTCAAGGTCATGGACAAGGGAGGGGAGGGGTGATGGACACGAAGCGGCCCGTTCCGGACCTGTTGGTCGAACGGTTCGTTTTAGGCGAGATCGACCCGGTCGACCGCGCTGAGCTCGAGGAACGTGCCGCCGCTGACCCGCCGTTCGCCGCGGCCATCGAAACGGTCAAACGCTCCAACGACGAGATCCTCGCGGCCCACCCGGTGGACGAAACGGCGGCCGCGATCAGGTCGCAGTACGAGCGGGCTTTTCGTGAGGTTCCCGCACCGCGCAAGGGTGGAGCGCTCAGGTTCGCGGTTATCCCCGCCGCCGCGCTGGTGGTCGCGGCGGTCGGGGTGGTGGTCGTGTACCAATACCGGGATGCGGGAACAGTCGTCCCCCCTATATGGCCCGAGGTGACGCGGGCCAAGGGCGACGGAAACCGGCCGCATCTTGTCTTGAGGCGCGTGACGCCGTCCGGGACCGAGCTGCTTGCGGATGGTGCCGCGGCAAAGGCGGGTGACACCATACAAGCGAGTTATTCGGGGAACGGGGCCCGCTTTGGCGTGGTGGTGTCAGTGGACGGGAGGGGACGGGTGACAACACACCTTCCGATGTCCGGCGGCGACGCGGCCGCGCTTGATCCCAGAGGCGAAACGCCCCTGCCGCAGTCGTTCGAGCTCGACGACGCGCCGCGGTTCGAACGCTTCTTTCTGGTCACGTCCGACCGGCCGTTCAAGGTATCCGTTGTCACCGCCGCTGCGGCCGAGGTCGCGCGCGACCCCGAAAAGGCCGCCGCCGCGGCCCTGCCGCTCGAAGCCGTTTTCGGGCAGGTGTCGTCAATACTGCGAAAGGCGACGCCGTGAGAACTCGCGGCCAATCCATGGCAACGTCGCAGTTTCTGCCACAGATGCCACAGAGAACACAGAGAAAACACAGGTTCCTCCGAATCGTGAGGACTGGGAGTGCCTCTCTCTGTGCACTCTGTGGCAAAAAAATCCGTCCGTGGCTTTTCGGGCTCGTGATCTCTCTTCTCCAAAAGATCCCGTTTCTCATTCTCTGCGTTCTCAGCGCTCTCTGCGGTTTCTGCCCGGATGCCGCGGCGGCGGAAACGGTCCAGGCGCCGGCGACGCGGCGGTTTGCGCTGGTGGTAGGTTCCAACGATGGCGGCCCGGGGCGGGTGAAACTCAACTACGCGGTGACGGACGCGCGTGCGTTCTCGCGTGTCATTGAGGAATTGGGCGGCGTGGCGTCCCGCGACCGCGTGGTGCTCACCGACCCCGACGTTGCGTCGTTCCAGGCGGTGCTTTTGCAGTTCGGCTCGCACCTGAAAGAGGCGCGCGCCGCGGCGGCCCGAATCGAGGTCCTTTTCTACTTTTCGGGCCACTCCGACGAGCAGGGCCTCCTGTTTGGCAAGGACCGTTATCCGTACTCCGATCTTCGCAAGGCGGTCCGGGACTTGCCCGCGGACGTCCGCGTCGTGATCCTCGATTCGTGCTCGTCGGGGGCCTTGACACGCGCAAAGGGCGGCGTACACAAGGCGCCGTTTCTCATTGACGCGTCGAGCAACGTCAAGGGCTACGCGTTCCTCACGTCCAGTTCGGCCGACGAGGCGGCGCAGGAGTCCGACAGGATCAAGGCGTCGTTCTTCACGCACTATCTCGTCTCGGGGCTCCGCGGGGCGGCGGACACCACCGGCGACGGGCGCGTGACGCTCAACGAGGCGTACCAGTACGCCTTTGCCGAGACGCTCCAGCGCACCGAGAGCACCAAGAGCGGCGCGCAGCACCCGGCGTACGACATGCAACTTGCCGGGTCGGGAGACTTCGTGATGACCGATCTCCGCGACACCTCGGCCAAGGTCGTGTTCGGCGAGGACATCGGCGGGCGGCTCTACGTGCGCGACGAGGCGGGGAACCTGGTCGTCGAGGTCAACAAGCCGCGCGACAGGGCTGTCGAGGTCGGGCTGGGGCCGGGGACGTACACGGTCACGCTGGACGCCCGCGGCGGGCTCTATCGGGCGACGATGACGCTTCTGGAGGGCCGCAAGGCGTTGATCGGCGCGCGGCAGTTCGACGCCGTCGCAGGCGAGCAGACGGCCCTTCGGGGGACGCCGGCGGGCGCGGTTGCGGTCGAATCCGACGAGTACGCTCCCCTGGGTGAACAGGCCGGTTATCACACGGTGCCCCTGAATGTGGCGCTCGTCCCGCCGCTCTCGGTCAACGGGTCGGTGGCGGCCGTCACGGGGCCCGACAAAAAGATCGTCAACAATTTCTCGCTCAACATCATCTATGGCGAGTCGGCCCGCCTTCACGGGATCGCCGTCGGCATGGCGCACATGGTGGGCGAATCGGTCGAGGGTGTGCAGATGAGCCTTGGCTTCAACTACGTAGGCCGGCCGATCCGGTTGTTTCGGCCGGAGGGCGCCGCTCCCCCCCCGGAACCCGAGTTGTCCGAGGTTTCGGTGACGGGGGCGCAGCTGGCATTTGGGTTCAACTACGCCGGGTCCGGTGTTCACGGCGTTCAATGGGCGAACGGGTTCAATTGGGGCAACGGCGATGTCTTTGGGGCACAGTTTGCGACAGGGTTCAACTGGGCGGGGGCGCAGCTTTCTGGGGTACAGTTCGCCGCCGCGTTCAACGTGGCCAAGGACGACATGAGGGGGGTGCAGGCGGCCGCGGGGTTCAACTGGGTCCACGACACGTTTGCCGGCGCGCAGCTCGCGGCCGGGTTCAACCGCGCGGACATCATGACGGGCGGGCAGCTTGCGGCGGGCGCAAACATTGCCGATGTGATCCACGGGGCCCAGTTTGCGCTTGTGAACGTCGCTGGGACGGCGGGTGCGCAGATAGGGCTCGTCAATGTCGGCAGCGACGTCGAGGGGCTGCAGCTTGGCCTGGTCAACGTCGCGGAGGAGGTCGATGGCGTGTCGTTCGCCCTTCTCCCGATAGTCAAAAACGGCTACCGGCGGGCGACGCTCTGGGGCGGCGACGTACATATGGTCAACATGGGCGTCAAGCTCGGCAGCCGCCATGTCTACACGGTGCTGGGCGCAGGCCTTTCTCCCGATGTCAGCCCCAACCGCTGGTCGGCGCAGTTCGGTCTGGGCGGGCACGTGCCGCTTGCGTCGGGGCTGTTCCTTGACATAGATGTCGTGGGCGCCGCGCTCCGTTACGGATCCGAGTGGGATGCCTCCAGCAGTGTCGGTTCCCTTCGCGTCATGCTGGGCTGGGAGCCGGCGCGCGAGGCCGCGGACCGGGGAAAACCGTGGGAATCGTTTCAGGGATTTGGCGTCTACGGCGGGCCGACGCTGAATGTCTTCGTTTCGAACCGTCATGATGCTCACGATTTTGAAACGACCGGTCTTGCGCACTGGACGTCCAACGGCGGCACGACCACCAGAATCTGGCCCGGCTTCGTCCTGGGAGTGCAGATGTGAGAATACCGCCTTGAAAGAGCGGGTTGTTTCTGGTACTTTCTCGGCCCCGGATGCGGACCAAACGTCCTGAAAGGACAACGGCGCAATGCTCACCAACAAGCTGCTCTCTATCACCCTCATGGGGGCCGAATGGGTGCTCTACCTGCTCCTGGCGCTCTCGGTCTTTTCGGTCGCCGTGATGGTCGAGCGGCTCATCGCCATCAGGCGCGCGCGGTCGTCGCCCGAGGAGACGTTTGACAAGGTGAGAGAGCTTGTCGAGAAGGGCGAATTCGAAACCGCGCGAGGGAAGGTCAACGGCGCCAACGGGACTGATGCCCAAGTGCTTGCCGCGGGGCTGGCGGTCGCGGGAAAGGGCGCCGCGGCGGTCGAGGAGGCGGTGGGCGCCGAGACCGCGCGCTTAAGGCTCATGCAGGACAAGTACCTCGCGTACCTCGGGACGCTGGGCAACAACGCGCCGTTCATAGGCCTTCTCGGAACCGTGCTCGGGATCATCAAGGCGTTTAACGATCTTTCGCTCAACGCCACGGGCGGGGCGTCTGCGGTCATGGCCGGCATCTCCGAGGCGCTCGTCGCGACGGCGGTCGGGCTCTTCGTCGCCATACCGGCCGTGGTGGCGTACAACTACTTTTTGCGCGAGGTCAAAAAGAACGTCACCGGCGCCGAGATCGCCGGCAGGTATCTGGTGTCCATTCTCAAAGGCGAAAAGGCGGAGAGGTGATTCGTGGGTGCGGCGGCTGGCGGAAACGACGAAGAAGCGATTACCGGCATAAACGTAACGCCGCTGGTGGACATCACGCTGGTGCTGCTCATCATCTTCATGGTGACGGCCACCTACATCGTGACGCCCAGCATCAAGGTCGAGCTCCCCAAGGCGGCCAACTCCGAGCAGAGCGCGCCCAGTACCGCCGCCATAGTCATTGGCAAGGACGGCAAGTACTACCTGAATGCCAAGGAAGTCACCGAGCCCGAGCTGGTCAAGGCCGTCTCGGACGCCTACGCGGCGAACAACGACCTCCAAGCCATCATAAGCGCCGACAAGCTCGTTTACCACGGGTCCGTCGTACACGTGATAGACGTCGTCAAGGGGATCGGCGTCGCCAAATTCGCCATTAGCATTGAAAAAGAATCCAAATAGGCTTTTGCGGTTCCTGCCGGTATCCGCATCGTTTACCGTGTCGCTTCTGCTTCACGCGTCGCTCGGCACGGCGCTGGTGGCCATTTCGGCCCGGCCGGCCGAGACCAAAAAGATCATCAAGTTCGCGGTGGTGAAGGAAGAGAAGAAGGAGGCGCCCAAACCGGAGCCTCCAAAGCCGCCGCCGCCGCCACCTCCTCCAAAACCAAAACCGAAGATCACAAAACCTATCGATCTCACGAAGCCCCAGCCCAAGGCACCGCCCAAGGCCGAGCAGCCGCTCGAACAGCCCAAGCCCGCCGAGCAGCCTCCGCCCGTGAACTTCGGGGTGGATGCGTCGCTCACGTCGGGGCAGGGCGGGTTTGCGGTCCAGGTCGGCGCTACGGCGATGGCCGATCCGGAGCTGGTCAAGAAGCAGAAAAAGGCCGCCGAGGTCGCTCCGGCGCCCAAGGAATTCGCGCCCGTGCCCGTTGCGCGCGTGACGCGCATGCCTGAGCTTGTGGCCGACTTCAAGGTGCCGTATCCCGAGGAGGCGCGGAGGCAGGGGATAGAAGGGAAGGTCGTCCTTCAGCTCGACATTGACGAAACCGGGAAGGTCATCAAGGCCAAGGTGGTCAAGGGCGCCGGCTTCGGCCTGGACGAGGCCGCGGTGCAGGCCGCGCACAAATTCCGCTTCAAACCGGCCATCGCCGAAAGCCAGCCCGTCCCCGTCCGCATTCTCTACACGTACAGGTTCGTGCTGGAAGAATGACCGCTACGGCGGGTTGATGATCCGGGCGGTGCCGGTGGCGAGCCACGAGGTTACGAACTCGGTCACCTGCGCGCGGGCGCGGGCGCCGCTTTGGCCTATCGGTTCTTCCGAAAAATCGAAGATGAAGTTGTGATCGGCGGGTTCAAACTGGAAAATCCCCAGGCCCTCGGCGGGTGCGTCCTTTTGTTCGAGACCCCAGATATCGATTACGAATGGTTTGATCAGCGGCAGGCGCAGGCCGCGGGCGAGGTGCTCGGTTGTGGTGTTGGGGACGGTTTCGTCGTTGATCGCCTCCTGCAAAAGTATCTGTTTCGTCCGCCCGACGAACGGCCGCGGCTCCTGCGTCACGTACCTTCCCATGGGCGTCGGGTCGCCCTTGTCAAGGATGTGCTGGACGGCCACCGCGTAGAGCGGGATCTCGGGGCTGTCCTTGAGATACGGCACCTTGTCGGCGATGAACGTCTCGACGAAGTCCATGAGCGTCCCGCCGCCCACGTTTAACACCCCGGCGCCGATGTGTTTCGTCACGCCCATCGTCGACCCGCCGATGATGGCGCCCAGTGAGTTCCCGAAGTAGCACAGGTCCGAGACGTCAAGGTCCGGCGTCCCGTCGCCGCCCGCCCCGCCGTCCTGTCCGGGCGGAAAGACGTCGAGGTCCGAAAGGGATTTCACCAGCCGTTGGAGCTGCATGTGATCTATGACGGTCTGCCTGAAGTTGTCGCGCGTGACCGCGGGCTCGCTCACGTTCAGAAACTGCAGGGATGCGCCGCCCGGGTTTGGCGAACGGCTGCCGTGTGTCACCGCGTCTATTCCGATCATGGCCACGCCATGTTCGAGGATGGCAAGCCCCCGCGAAGACATGTCCTCTTTTTCAGCTCCCAGTCCGTGCTGGAAGATGCAGATCCGCGCCGGCTGGACGATGTCCTTGGGGTAGTACATCAGGAACTCGATATCGTCGTCCTCCTGGACCGCCGGCCTGCCGCTTGCGTCGTGGACGAAGACGTCTTTGATATCGGTGAACTTGGGGCTGTTGAACGCACCTGTTACCTTGAATGACGACTGTGCGGGTATCCCGTTTGCCGTCACGTTTCGCTTTCCGTCCCCGTCCGGGTCAAGGTCGAGCACCGGCGCCTTTGCTTCTCCCGACTCCATCATTGCGTCAATCGCCTCGTAGTCGTCTATTATGGACATCGTCGTGAACGGTACCAAAAGTGAGATCTCGGCGCGCGCGAGGCCGGGGTCAGATGCGGTGAGAAGGTCCACGACCGGCGAAACGATGGCCGCCGCCCTCTCGAAATCGGCGCCCGAGCCGGTTCCGTCGCGCACGGCGGCAAAGTCCGTGGAAGCCTCGAACGAACCGCCCGAGGCCGTCTTGAGCGAGTTCCTGACGAGCAGGGCGTATTTCGTCTTGGGGACCAGCGGGAAACGGGGGCGAACCGCGACGTAACGAATCCTCACGTTGTCCGGCGTGACGTCTTCAACATATGCGACGGTGATCTTTTCGCGGCCGATCGTTTCCCCTTCGCCGGGGACCTTGAACAGCCAGATGGTGGCGTCGGCGCCGGTGAAGTCGTCGGTCCGCCCGGTCTGTGCCGTGTCGAGCCTCTTTGAAAGCGAAACGATGATTGGTGCGAGCGTGCTCCAGCCGTCGTTTTCCGCTATTGCCCTTGGGTACTTGGCGCCCAGGAAGTTGAGGCCCACGGCAAACGGTATGCTGTATTGCTCGCCCATCGACACGCGCAGGCCGGTGTAGGTCGTTGCATCGGGAACGGTGAAAAAGTCGAAGGGCACCGGGAGGTCGCGTTTTGCGGGGTCCAGGACGAAGACCGGGTTTCCGGCGGTCCCGTCGTCCGGCTCCTTCCCCGCGTCTTCGGCGCCGCCCGAGTCAGTCGTTCCCGCGTCCGCGATGGATGCGTCGGCGGGCGTCCCGACATCGGCCGATTCCCCGCCGCCGCCGCAGGCAAGAAGAGACAGCATGGTCAAGGCGATAACACCTGCAAGAACCGAATGCTTCACGGTTGGCCCTCAAAAACTACTCGGATGCTTGGTCGAGATAACGCGCGATCGCGCGCTCCTGTTCAAAACTCAAATCCAAAAACTTCACCCGTGCGCCGGGGGTCTCGTGTTCCGAGGCCACGGCGATGACCTCGCCCTGTGCCCGGATCTCCTCGCCGCGGGTGGGGAGGATGAACACCATGTTGATCCGCACGCCGACCGCGGGGGGGACGTCAAGCTCGACGAAAGCCCCCCGAAGGCTTACGTTTCCCATACACTCGGTGTAGTGGCCCTCGTCCTCGACCCCCTCGACCCAGATCTTGAGCGGGATTCTCGGCGACTCGCGTCGCTCGCCGCGCCTGCGATGGGGCCCCCTTTTTTCGGGCGGTACGTTCCCCTTCCTGCGTGTCCTTCGTTCGGTTTTTCGTCTTTCGGCCATGCGGCTCCCCTGTTACGGGTCTGCGGTTCGCCCGGTATGCTAAAGAAACGGGCGGGGAAGTCAAGTTCACACGCTCACCACGCCCGCCCTCAGGCCGAGGGTCACGGCCTCGACGCGCGAGTTGGTACCCATCTTTTTGTAGATGTGCGAAAGGATGGTCCGCACCGTGCGGCGGGGGAGGTTCATGACGGACCCCGCCTCGGCGTTGGTAAGCCCGCGGGCCAGAAAGCCCAGGAGTTCCTTCTCCTGCTCGGTGAGTCCAAAGCGGTCGGTCGTCTCCGCCGGTGTGCCGAGCGACGCGAAGTGGTTGCAGAACCTGCGGGCGAGCGCCGGCGAGATCACCGTGCCGCCGCCGGAGATGTCCTTGACGGCCTGCACAATCGAGGGCATCGGCGCCCGTTTGGTGAGGTATCCCGAAGCGCCCGCCTTGAGAGCCCGGAAAAGGCGTTCTTCGTCCTCAAACGCCGTGAGCATCAAGAGTTCCATCTCCGGCCGCTCGGCCCGAAGCCTCGAGACGAGCTCGATCCCGTCCATCCCCGGAAGCCCTATGTCCAGAAGGGCGACGTCCGCGTCCGTGCGCGAAAGCGACGCCAGCAGTTCCTCCGCCGTCCCGAAAACGCCGGCGACCTCGATGCCCGCGGCCTTTGCAAGCGCCTTCGCGAGCACCTCGGCGTACTTGCGGCTGTCCTCGACAATGACCAGGCGGACGGCGTCCATGGTGTCATCATAACGCAATCTGTGTTGACACGCCATGACCGGGGGTGAGAGTATGGGAGTGGCGACTTCGCAACCTGAGAGGCGTTTCACATGGGCAGTGCAGAAAGAAGGAGATTCGAGCGGCTCCCTATTGAGCTCAAGATCGAGTACAAGAAGCAGAACACGTTCTTTTACGACTACACACACAACATCAGCAAAGGCGGCACGTTCATCGCGACCGAGAAACCGCTTGCCGTGGGCACGCGTTTCACGTTCAAGCTCTCCATTCCCGGCGTCGAGCATGAGTTCAACCTCACCGCCGAAGTGATGTGGGTCAGGACTGCCGAGGCGGCGCGCCCGGCCGAGGGGACGCCGGCAGGGATGGGGATCAAGTTCCTTTCGGACGAGGACTCGGGGATGTGGGAGTTCGAGGCGGCCGTCAAAGCGCTCATGGAAAAGAACCTGGGCGAGCGCCTCACGTATAAACTGCTCGACCGCAAGTGATTCACGACAAGCGGACGGCCGCAAGCCCCGTTTTTTCCTTTGACACGCGACCTCTGGATATGGATACTGGATGTGGTGACTGACACTTGGCCGATCGACACGACTTGACCGAGGGGAAGGCCGTGGTTCCACGGGCTCACCAGAAGTTGTTCCGAGAGACCGGCTCGACCGCGGTTGAGCACCCCGCCCGCCCCGTGGCATGCCGATTGCCATTCATTCATTCATTCATTCCTGTTTCCTGACCGCGGCTCAGACCCCCGAATCAACAAAAACTCCGGTTTGTCCAGGAATGACTCGGTGGAGCCTTGTTCTGAGCGCCCTCGTCCCGGAGGGACAAGCGAGATTGGCCCACCGATTCATCGGTGGGTGGGCAAGACGATGAGCATATGGGAGTCCCGTGGGGACGACTGATTCGAGGTGAAGGAGATCGCGGTTCCACATCCAGACGCGGGAGGAGACGATGAGATTCCAAGGTGGAGCGCTTGCAATCCTTTTTGTCCTGGGTCTCCTCTCCCTCGGCTGCGAGGACAAGATCGAGCTAAACGCCTTCTCGGCCGACCCGCCCGAGTTCTCCCCTGACGGGGACGGCGTGGCGGACGACACGAAACTGACCGTCGACGCCCAAGCCTCGGTCACTGAGGCT
>JACRCP010000348.1 GCA_016218965.1 Deltaproteobacteria bacterium
CAATCCCGGCCAACGGAGACTGTTACACCCGGGCTTCCGGCAGGTCGGTCGCCCTTCCTGCCGCCGGATAACACTACGGTGCCAACTGGGCAAGTTGCACCGGCGGGACTTTCACCCGCAAGAACGTCAGCTAGCATCGCTACACTCAAGTGCCGGTGTCTGACCCCAGGAGCCAACCCAAATGCGCTTGATCCGGATGCTGGGTCGAGCCTGGCATGGTGGGGTTTCGGTGTGCGTATTGAGGGGTTCGGGGGGTTGCGAAGGGGTCATTGGGGATCGTGGGCGTTTTTTTCCGCGGCGACGACGATGCAGCCGCCCAGGATGAGCGCGCCGCCGGCGAAGACGTTCCACGTCGCGGGTTCGCCGAACAAGGCGATTCCGACTGCCGCCCCCACCACGACCTCCATCAGCGCGACAATTGACACGCGGCTGGCGTCGGCCCGGCTCAGGGCGAAGAAGTACAGGAGGATGGTCAGACACGAGCCGATGAGACCGCCTCCGACGGCAATCACGCCGACGGCGACGAGCGGAGGCGGGTGGAAACCGGGCACGGCGGCCGCGGCGGAAAACACCGCGAGCAGGACGTTCAGCCAGAACGCCGAGACCCCGGGGTCAATGCCGCGGAGATGGCGGCCCGCGACAATCGAGACCGTGTACGAAAGGGACGACAGAAAAGCCAGGATCTCTCCGCGCCCGATTGACAGCGCAACGCCGCCGGGCCCCGAGGAAACCACCAACATCATCCCCATCATCGAGGCGAAGAGCGCGACGAGCTTCAGCCACGTCAGGCGCTCGCCGAAGAGCGGGACCGCCACGAGCGCGACGAAAACCGGCGTCATGTAGTGCAGCAGGACGGTGTTCGCGACGGTGGTGACGCGAAAGGCGTGGAACATCGTGTAGTTTGTTGCCATCGTCGCAAGCGCCATGAGCACGAGCACGGGAAGGCGCCCCGGTGCGATTCTCACCGACCGGCCGCGGGCGAGGGCCAGCGCCAGCATGATCGGCGCCGCCACGATGCCCGAGATCGCGTTGCTCGTGAAGATGCTGACGCCCTGCGAGTCGACCCACCGGAAGTACGGCCCCCCGAGGCCCCAGATGGACGCCGCGACGAAGATGGCCAGAAGACCTGTGATCTGTCCTTTCACGGCCCGCGACTATACACCCGCCCCCGCGCGCGTCCAAACACGTTCCCGTTGACGCCCGCGCATTCGACAGTGCCATTCCGACAGCACTGTGCATTTGACTTGCCTGCCCATCGCCCGTATTATCCCCCGGCGCGAAATACCGCGTAATGCCGGGCAGTTATACATTGGTCGAAACCTATGGGTGTCCCGCCTGAAAGGATACGCAACTTCTGCATCGTGGCACACATCGACCACGGAAAATCGACGCTCGCCGACAGGCTCATGGAGTTCACCGGCGCCATCACCGAACGCGAGGCGCGCGAGCAGTACCTTGACGGCATGGACCTCGAGCGCGAGCGCGGGATCACCATCAAGGCGAGCACGGTGAGGCTTGCCTACAAGGCCGACGACGGCCTCGACTACGAGCTCAACCTCATCGACACGCCAGGGCACGTCGATTTCTCGTACGAGGTCTCGCGGGCGCTTCGCGCTTGCGAGGGCGCAATTCTTGTCGTAGACGTGACGCAGGGGGTCGAGGCGCAGACGGTGGCCAACGCCTACCAGGCGCTCGACGCCGACCTCGAGATCATCCCGGTGCTCAACAAGATTGATCTCCCGAGCGCGGACGTCGAGGGGACCAAGGCGCAGATCCAGGAGGTCATCGGCCTGGGCGTCGGTGACGCCGTGCTCGCCTCGGCCAAGGAGGGGCGCGGCATTAAGGAAGTCTTCGAGGCGGTGGTCAAAAAGTGCCCCCAGCCGCGCGGCGACCCCGGCGCCCCGTTTCGGGCGCTGGTCTTCGACTCGTGGTTCGACAGCTACCGCGGCGTCATCGTGCTCATCCGCGTGGTCGACGGGCGCGTCCGGGTCGGGGATGCCATTCGCCTGATGAGCAGCGGAAAGCGGTTCGAGGTCACCGAGCTCGGCATCCACGACCCGCACCAGGTGAAGGTCGACGAGCTCGGCTCGGGCGAGGTCGGCTACCTCGCCGCGGTCATCAAGGACATCGCCGACGCCAAGATAGGCGACACGATCACTTCGGACGAAACCCCCGCAGCCGCCCCGCTCCCCGGCTTCAAGGTCGCCAAACCGATGGTATTCTGCGGCCTCTTCCCGACCGAGCCCGACCAGTACGGCGGCCTGAAGGAAGCTCTCGAAAAGCTCAGGCTCAACGACTCGTCTTTTTCGTACGAGCCCGAGACCTCGAAGGCGCTCGGCTTCGGCTTCCGCTGCGGGTTCCTGGGCCTTTTGCACCTCGAGATCATCTTCGAGCGGCTCGAGCGCGAGTACGGCCTTGAGCTCATCACCACCGCTCCGACCGTCGTGTACGAGGCGCACCTCATCGACGGGAAGACGATGCTCGTCGACAACCCCGCCCTCATGCCGGACGAAGGGAAACTGCACGACATCGCCGAACCCATCATCCACGCGACCATCCACACCCCCTCGGCGTACATCGGCAACGTCATGAAGATCTGCGAGGAGCACCGGGGGTTTCAGAAAAACCTGGAATACTTCACGCAGAACCGCGCGGCGCTGCACTACGAGCTTCCGCTCGCCGAGGTCGTCTACGACTTCTTCGACCTTTTGAAATCGGTGACCAAGGGGTACGCGAGCCTCGACTACGATCTCATCGGCTACCGCACCGGCGACCTGGTCAAGATGACCATCCTGGTGAACGACCAGCCGGTGGACGCGTTCTCGACCATCGTCCACCGCGACGCGGCGTACCGCCGGGGGCGCGAGCTGACGCTCAAGATCCGGAAGCTCATCCCGAAGCAAATGTACGAGGTTGCAATCCAGGCGTCGGTCGGGGGGCGCGTGCTGGCGCGCGAGACGCAGAAGGCCCTGCGCAAGGACGTGCTGGCCAAGTGCTACGGCGGCGACGTCACGCGCAAGCGCAAACTGCTCGAGAAGCAAAAAGAAGGCAAGAAACGCATGAAGGCCATCGGGAAGGTCGAGATCCCGCAGGAGGCGTTCCTGGCCGTCCTGAAGCTGGACAAGGAGTGACCGCGCAGTGGCCCGGACAGAGAACAAGGAGATGGCCCGGGAGGCCAAGGTGACGCTGAAGGTCGTCGGGGGCCTGCTCAAGAAACACGGGAGCAGGCTCGCGGCGGAGGATCGCGCGCGGATCGCCGACGCCGTCGGCATGCTCGAGTCCGCCCGGAACGCGGGCCAACCCACTGTGCTTCGGGCCGCCCTCGACGAGGTCGAGCGGCTGTATCAGATGCACCTCCACAGGTACCGGAAGAGCACCGCCCGCGAGTACGTGGAATCGATCGGCTGGGCGGTCATCGTGGCTCTCATCCTTCGGGCCTTTGTCATTGAGGCGTTCAAGATCCCGTCGGGCTCGATGATCCCCACGCTGCTCATTGGCGATCACATATTCGTGAACAAGTTCGTCTACGGCCTGCGCATCCCCTGGACCTTCTACAAGTTCTGGGAGTTCTCGAAGCCCCGGCGCGGCGATGTCATCGTGTTCATCAAGCCGGACGAGCCCGACAAGGACTTCATCAAGAGGGTCGTCGGCGTCGCGGGGGACGTGGTGGAGGTCCGCGGAGGCGAGTTGTACGTCAACGGCCGCATCCAGCCCCGGAAGGAGAAGGGCGACTACTCCTATCCCGAGTTCGAGGAGTACGGACAGCGCTGGGTCGAGGTCAAAAACAAGCTGTTTGCCGAGACGATAGACGAGGTGACCCACGAAATCCTCGTCCGTCACAGTTGGATCCCGCCGCCGGACAGCTCTTTCGCGGTCAAGAACGGCACGGTCTTCGTGATGGGCGACAACCGCGACAACTCGTCGGATTCCCGGTCGTGGGGACTGGTGCCGCTTGACCACGTGAAGGGGAAGGCGATGTTCATATGGTGGTCGATGGGGGGGAAGGACGGGTTCAGGTTCAAGAGGCTGTTCACGTGGATAGGATAAAGACAAGGCACGAGGCGAGAGGCACGAGGCGCGTTACTGGCGACTGGCCACTGGCTACTGGCCACTGATCACTGGCCACTGTCGTGTGGCAAGGGGGATCATGCATACTAGGAAGCCGTTGTTCGCGTTCGGCGGAGGCAAGGGCGGCGTCGGGAAATCGTTCCTGTCGTCGAATGTCGGGATCTACCTTGCGCGCCGCGGCCTTCGCGTTGCGGTGATTGACGCCGACCTTGGCGGTGCCAACCTTCACACCTTCATGGGCATGGAACTGCCCCGCACTACTCTCGCGGACTTCATCGCGCACAAGGCCCAGAACATCGGCGACATCCTCGTCAGAACCCCCGTCGAAAACCTCTGGCTGGGAGCGGGGGTGGTCAAGGACCTTGCCGCTCCCAACTTCAAACACAGCCAGAAACAGCGGATGATCCGGAGTTTCCGCCACCTTGATTTTGACGCGGTCCTTCTGGACCTTGGGGCGGGGACATCGTACAACGTGCTTGACTTCTTCGCCGCGGCCGACTGCGGGATACTGGTCACCCTCCCCGAACCGACGGCCGTCGAGAACTGTTACCGTTTCCTGAAGTCGTCGTTCTTTCGGCACCTGAGAAACGAGGAGAAGGACGGCCGCGTGAAGGGGATGCTGGACTTCGCCATGACGGGGGAGGAGCCGATGCGCGGGCCCCTCGAGTTCATCGGGCAGGTCGCGGCCATCGACCGGGCCAAGGCGCGGCAGTTTGCCGACGAGCTCGAGTACTTTCGCGTGGCGCTCATCGTCAACCAGGTCCGCTCGGCCGAAGACCGGGCCATCGCCCCGGCGATCTCGGGAGCGCTCAAGCGTTTCTACGGGTTCAACGTGAGGCCCTTGGGCGACATAGCCTACGACGACAGCATCTGGCTTTCGGTGCGCCAGCGCCAGCCGATAATGGCGGGACGCGTCGAGACGATTGCCGCCCGCGACACCGCTGCGGTGGGAAAGGCGATCTATGGGATGGTGCACGAGTTCCGCGCAATGAGGTGACCGATGGCCGGCGAATCGGACGACAAAACGGCCCCACCCGACGCGACCCCGCCCGCAGGTTCGGAACCCGCCGACACCGCTGCGGAACCGCCGCAGCCGGTGACGGCACCGGCGGCGGAAACGGCCGTGCCTCCGCCCGAGGTCCCCCCGGCGGCACTCCCCGAGGAGCCCGAGCCGCCCCCACCGCCGCCCCCTACGCCGACGTACCTTGAGCGAATCAGGGCGATGACGTACTACGAAATCCTGGACATACGCAGGGACGCCTCGTTCGACACGATAAACCAGGCGTACAAGACGGCTATGCAGATGTTCTCGCCGCAATCCATCGCCATCTACTCGATCCTGTCGTCGGACGAGGCTGCAACGATGGCCTCTCAGGTCGAGACCGCGTTTCGCGTGCTGCGCGACCCGATCGAGCGGCGCAAGTACGACAAGGATCTCGAACGCTCGGGCCTGGGCGCGGCCGAGCCGGGGCCGCGGCACGCAACGGAGGGCGACTCGAGGGGCGGGGGGACGCCGACAACCGCCGATCTCCTTCTCCCGGAACAGAAGAGCTTCGCCTTCGCGGCGTCGGCGTTCATCATCGAGGCCCTCGACTCCAAGCCTCCGCGTCCAGTCGAGGTCCGGGCAGAGGCCCCGCCCGACGCGCCGGAACAGCCCCCGCCCGCCGCAGCCGCGCCTGCCGAACCTCCACGCGAGGCCGGCGCCCAGGCCGCGCAACAGACCGTGCCGGCCGAGGTCCGGGCCACCCCGGTCCCCGCAGACGACATCGAGGAGATCGAACAGCGTGCACGGCAGGAAGCGGCGTCCCCGGTCCGGCCGATTTCCGACACAGACAGCGTACCGACCCTCCTCCCCGCGCCGGCAGTCGATCTTAACGCGCCCGACGCGTCGCCGCCGCCCGCCGCGCAGTCCTCCGACGAGATGCGGGGCTCCGCGGAGGCGCCCGACGCAGCCTTGGCGCCGCCCGAAGGCGACGAGTCGAAGCTCGGCCCCGGGACGACGTACACCGGGCCTCTGCTCAAGAAACTGCGCGAACGCGCCGGGCTTGACCTCCACGATATCGCGGCCATCACGCGCATCACCAACACGAACCTCGCGAACATCGAAGAGGAGACTTACAAGGACCTCCCCGCGCTGGTGTACGTGCGCGGCTACATCGTCCAGTACGCCAAGTGCCTGAAGATTCCCGACCCCGCCGGCGTTGCCGCGAGCTACATCGAACGCTGGAAGAACGCCGTGGGCGAGATCGAGTGACGCCCACGTTCTTCTCACTTCTCACTTCCCGCTGTCCAGCGATCACCGTCCGCTTTTCACTGTTTTCGAGAGCACCGGCAGCCCCTGCTGGTCTTTGGGACCCTTCGCAGGCGTGAAGTAGATCGTTGCGGGCGAACTCCCGGGGCGGCCGGCGGCGCGGGCGCGGACCTCGACGTCGGTGCAACTGCCCTCGGCCACAATCTCGGCCTGCAGCTTGAGCTCTTCGCCGGGCTTCCACTTGTCCTTGAGCGCCTGCACGATGTGGTCTTCGGCCTTCATCTTGACGTTCTTTTCGTCGTTCATGATGGCCGACCCCTTGGGCAGGACCTTCCTGGTCCCCCCGGTCACCTTGACGGTGCCGGTCCGCCCCCGGTGGACCGATACGGTAATATCCCCGCGCAAAAACGTCTCTTCGAGCCTGTTTGAAGCGGTCGCAACGCACATGGCGCAGATGCCCTCATCGGGCCCCGCGGCCACACAATCGAGCTTGAGATCGATGGCCTCATCCGAGAACTTGCGCACGTCCTTGGCCCCCGCTTCGGAAGCAGCAAGGGTGAGAACAACCCAAACCGCGGTCCCGACCGTTCGAAGCCGCCCGCACCTCTCGCGCTGCGCCTTACGCCTTTCGCCCTGCGCCCTATTCAAACGTCATCCCCATGATGCCCGTCGCTTCCTCTTTTTTCCGGTGGATCGCGAACGGCACCCGAAGGAGGAAGACCTCGACGGTCACCTTCACCGTCCCCGCCCCGAGGTGACCGCTCTGAGCGGCGAAACCCTTGTCACCCAGCGTCGCGTGGACATGGACGTGCCAGCCGCCCTCGATCCTGGCACAGTTCCCCTTCAAGAACGAAACCCGCCCCTCGCTGGGTCGCTTCCCGCCCGCCCTCGTTTCCATCGTTCATCCCTCCTCACCTCCGTCTCTGCCCGGTTTCTCTCTCGTGGCGGGGGGTCGTGCGGATCGGCGTCGGCTTGGCACGCGCTTTGTATCCTCCCG
>JACRCP010000343.1 GCA_016218965.1 Deltaproteobacteria bacterium
GAGATCTACGAGACGCTGCGAATGCCGATGGAGGTTATGAAACCCGTGAGGACATGGGTGAGAGCCGTAGTCACTGAATGACGAGCTAACCCCGCGATATTACGGGACTCGCAGGGGCGAAGGTTGGAAGTCGGGCTAAAGGAAGCAGCGGGGGCCAAATCGGCCGCGAAATAGGATTTCGTTTCAACATGCCGCTGACTTTTTGACCCCCGTCATACTCGGCCGGCGCGGGACCTGGCATCCTTCGGTCGGATGGGGCTTGACGTCCCGGCCCGCGCGCCGAAATGACCGGCAGTGGGGGACGAACGTCAACCGCGGTTTCCCAGAAGGCGGCGGTGGTGGTCTTTGGCCTGCTCGACGAAGGCGTCGAGGACCATGTTGCGCGACGGGTCTTCGCCTCCCGAATAGACGGCCGTCACTATCGGCACGTCGCGGTGGTCGCGCCGGATCTTTTCTATGACCGCCACCGACGCGTTTCCGACCATGCAGTTGAAGCAGATGGCGTTTATGATCCCGACCGCGCCGCGGCGGGCGAAGTCGACGATCTTGACGGTGTTCAGAAACAGGAGCTCGTGGGCCTCGTTTGGCATGTACGGCGCGGCGAGTTTCTTCATGTCAAGGTACCCCGGCTCCTCCAGCCGCGCCACGCGCTGGGCGGCGACGCGGTTGATCTTCCAGACGTCGATGAGCCTTTTCAGGGCGACCGAGCCGTTGAGGAGCAGTTCCTGCATCTTGAGCTTCGACACGGACTCGAGAAAACGGCGGGAAATCCCGAAATCCAGCAGATCAATCTGGAACGGCGACGGCCAGACCTCGAGACCGCGGTCCTCGAGCCAGCGGTACAGGTCGTTGTTGGCCGCCTCGTTCACCTTGGTATAGATGTCGCCGGCAATCCCGACCACCGGCCGCGTCTCCGCCTTCTCGACGGGGATGAGGGCGATCGCCTGCAGGGAGCGATCGAGAGCCTCAACGATGTCGCCGCCCGCAATCGCGTCCTCGATCCGCACAAGGTTCCCGCGGTGGACGATGTCGGTGGTGCCGCGCACCTTCTCGTACGGCCTCACCTCGCACACGGCCTTGACAAGGATCTCGATCGCAAGAAGCCCCATATAGAACCGCTCGAGCGCCTCGATGCCCAGCGCCGAGACCAGCTCGTCTCCCGACGGGGCGCACACCTTGACGTTTTTGATGGCGAGCTCGCGCAGCAACACGCGCATACCCGCCCCGTACTGGTGAAGCAGGCACGGTATGGCCGTGCCGGGGAAATAAAAGTACACCTCACGGCCGTCGTCCCGCCGCGCGAGTTTCACAACGTCGCCCGCGATCATCGAGTACGCGTGGCATTCCTTCCCAAGCGAGTATTTTTCGCCGAGCAGGCGGACCTCCTGATCGGGCAGTGGAAGGACCGATGCGCGATGGCCCTTGAAGCGCCAGAGACCTGCGAACGCGTGCGCGTGGTCGGCGAAGTACGGGATGCGGACATCGGACGGAGCCTCGGGGAACGAGGCGGCCGGAATCGAGTGCTGAGTGCTGAGTGCTGAGTGTCCGGTGCAAACCCCGGGGTCGTGGGTCGTGGGTCGTGAGTCACGGGCGGCAAGGCGGTCGATGAAGGCATCGAGCTTCGTCATCAGCCCCGCCTCGCCGCGGTGCTCGTCGAATTCGAGTATCAGGTACGGGCGCCCGCGGAGCGCCTCCTCGATCTGCTTGAACGTGAACGCGTCGGGGCCGCAGCCGAAGTTCGAGATGATTACCGGATGGACCCCGTCCATGGCGCCCGTCGCCGCCGCCGCGCGGTGGATGTCGGCCGAAAACCTCCACGGCAGATCCGAGTCGCCTTCGCGCCACGCCTCGGGGAGGTACGCAAGCGGGATCGCGAGCACGCCCATGCGCCGCAGCCGCTCGAACAGGTTGAGGTTCATGAAGGCGTCGAAGACGTTGTACGGCTTGCCGAGGATTGCGAAGACGTGTCGGTATCCCCCCGCCGCAAGGAGATCGTCCGTCCAACCGCGCAGCGACTGTTCGAACTCGTCCTGCACGAAGCGGGCGGCCCGGTACGCGGCGCACACCCTGTTTTTGGTCGCGCCCAGCCGCGCAAACCAGGGCTCGAACCCCTCCGCAAACGACCCCTCGTCAACAAAGTTGACCGCCGGCGTCACAAAGCGGTCACGGCCTTTCCCCTCGATCATGTACGGCACGGCCATCGCATACGGACACGAGTACGATCTCGAAGGCACGTCGCCCGGGAGCACCACGACGGACGGGACAAAAACGGCGTCGGCCGCGGCCTCGACGAGGGCGTCGACGTGGCCGGCCGCGAGCTTGATGGGAAGGCAGACGCTCACGGGAAGGTTCTTTAGGCCCCGGGACAGCGTTTCGTGCGAGGTTTTTTCGGATAGAAGAGGTCTGAAGCCCAATTCGCGGAAGAAGGTGGCCCAGAACGGAAGATGGGCGACAAGTGTCGAGGCGCGCGGGATCCCGATCGTCGGCCCTTCCGCACCCGGGACGTTAAAGTATCTCTCGCAGCGTTCGACATATTCCGCGGCAAGATTCGGAAGGGTGGGCGACCGCGCGGGGCCCGACTCGCCGCTCGTGAAGCGCTCGCAGACGTCGCCGAAGTAGACGCGGCCCCCTGGACTCTCGATCACGTTCACTTCGCAGTTGTTCGAACACTTCCGGCACTCGAACGATCGTAGCGACGGGCGCGGGCCGGGGTCGAGGCCCCGAAACGCCGAAGGCGCAGTGCCGAGTGCTGCCTGCCCGCCGTAGCCTTGGCGAAGTCGGGAGTGCTGAGTGCTGAGCGCTGAGGAATGGGGACTGGCGGCTGATGGCTGATGGCTGATGGCTGATGGCTGCGCGAGGGCGTCGCGGGCGGCGAGGGCGGCGCCTATGGCGCCCGAGATGCGGTTGTACGGGTGGACGTGGACGGGCCGCCCGAGCACCCTCTCGAACGCCGCCACCACGGCGCCGTTACTGGCGACGCCGCCTTGGAACACCACACGGTCGCCAAGCGGCCTGCGCCCAACGACCTTGTCGAGGTAGTTCTTCACGATCGAATACGAGAGGCCGGCGCAGACGTCGGCAGCCGCATCACCCCGGCGGACCGCGCCCACGACCTCGGTTTCCATGAACACGGTGCAACGCGACCCCAGGTCGAGCGGCGCTTTTGCGGCAAGCGAGAGCGGCGCGAAATCGCGATAAATGTCGATTTCAAGGTCGCGGGCCTGTTCTTCCAGGAACGACCCGGTCCCGGCGGCGCAGATCTTGTTCATGACGAAGTCGGTCATCTCGCCGCCGCGGAGGGCGATGAACTTGGAGTCCTGTCCCCCGATCTCGACCACCGCCGTGGCGTCGGGGACGAAGTGCCTGGCACCGAGAAGCTGGCAGGTGATCTCGTTTCTCACGACGTCGGCGCCCAGGAGCTTTGCGGCAAGGTGCCGGCCGCTCCCCGTGGCGCCGCAGCCGAGGACCGTGAGTCCGGCGTGGAAACGTTCCTTGAGAATCGCGAGGCCCTCGCGGATCACGTCGACCGGCCTGCCCCTTGTCGGCAGGTAGATCGATGAAATGACCTTTCCGCCGCGATCGAGGACGACGAAATCGGTGCTGACGGAACCCACGTCAACCCCCAGCCAGCCCTCGACGGGAATGTCGTGGGGACCGGTGGGCTCGGCGGCCCTGCCCTCGGCCCGCGCCCCGCCCAACGGCTCGAACGTCTGAGAGGGTTTTCGCGCGGCCGCCGCCGCCCTTGCCACGAGCCGCCGGATCTCTTGGAGGGCGAGCGGCCTGCCCCCGGTGGCAGCGCGCCACGCCGCGCCGACGGCCCCTTCAAGGCCCGGAAGGCGGCACGGGACGAGGGACGAGGGACGAGAGACGAGGGACGAGGGACGAGACGTGCATCTGCCAGTATTCAGGGCCCCGAGAAGCGCGGTGAACGCCCGCAGGATTCCGGCGTTGCGGGCGCAGCCGCCGGCCAACACGACGGGGGCCATGGGGTCGCGCCCGCGCAAGAGGGTCGAGAGCGCGTTGCGCGCGATCGCCATGCACAGCCCGTACGCGATCTCCTCCACCGGTGTCCCCTTCTGCTGAAGATGGATCATGTCGGATTTGGCGAACACCGAGCAACGCCCCGCGATGGTCGCGTCCCGCGCCGCGGCGGCGGACAGGCGCGAAAGCTCGGCCACGTCCATGTTCAGGCGCCGCGCCTGTTGTTCGAGAAACGACCCGGTGCCCGCGGCGCACGCGTCGTTGGTCGAAAACGTGCCGACCGACCCGTCTTCGCCCACGACCACGAACTTGGACGTGTGACCGCCGATCTCGACGATGCTTTGCGCGTCCGGGTGTAGCCTGCGCACGCCGGCCGCCACGGCAACGATGTCGTTGGTTTCAACGACGCCTTCGCGGACCTCGCCGCCCCCGCCGACGATCCCGGCGCGGAACTTGGCCCCGGGGTGGCGTCTGGCGGTTTCGTCGAGGAACTCCTCGAGTGCCCTGGCGTCGCCCGTGCCCTTTTTTGCGTAGACGCAAAGCTCGACGTCGCCTTCGTCGTCCAGCAGCGCGGCCTTGGTGTACACCGAACCGAAGTCAAAACCGATCGAGCGCATCTTTGCCCCTCGGGTTTTTGCCGCGCGGATTAAAACCCGGAACCCGCCCGAATGCAACGGCAGCCGCAACCTGTTCACTCGCGCCTATGGCCCGGTATGCAGTCACTTGACCCTCACGACCTCTCGGTCCCGGTTTTCGGACCGGCACCGGTTTTTCTCCTTGTGGTGGTAGAATCCGGAGGAAGGTCGTCCCCGTGGTCCGCCAGTGCGCCGCCTCCCAGGTGGGTGAACCGGCGCCAGTGGATGGTCATTCGCAGACCGATCTTGACAGCGCGGCGGAGTCCGCGGCTGCGGCGGCAGTCGTTGCCAACGACAAATCGGCCGGGTTTTCTTCTGCGGCGGAGTCGAAGGTCAAAACATTTGTGGCCCCCGTGGACCCGGTCATGGAGACGGCCAGCCCGCACCCGTAGTCGTCTCCTTCCTCATCGAGTTTCATCACGACCCCGTCCATGCCATCGGCGACGAAGGACCGGACTTGCCCCGCCACGACATACCCGCCGTCGGCCGCCCGGACCACTGAACGGATTCGGTCATCATAGTATGCGCTTCCATAGGATCGGTTCCACACAAAGCCTCCCCGAACGTCGATTCTCAGAGCCAACGGTTTGGTCCCGGTCGAGTCCGCGTAGGATTCGTACGCCGTCACAACGAAGCCGCCGTCCGGTATCCCGACGATGGACGTCGCTTCATTGGCCGCGCTGAAAAACCGCCCCCAGAAAACCTGACCGTCGCCGTCTATGGCGACGACCCAGAGGTTCGATTCCTCGAAACCGGCGACGGCCAGACCGCCATCCGCCGCAAACGCCATTGACCTGGCGCCGGAACTGGAATAACCGTCGGGGTTGTAAACCTTTTGCCAGATTATGGTGCCGTCAGGCGTCAAGTGAAGGACCCACATTCCATCATAGTAATACCCGGCCAGCCGAGTCTGACCCGCCGCGTACAGGGTGCCGTCCGCCGCCTGGGCGATCGCATCGAGCGAATCGTTGTAGTATGAACTGGCGTACGACTTCTGCCAGACCAAGTTTCCGTCGATGTCGAGTTTGAAGATGATCCCGTCGTTGGTGCCTCCGGGAGGACGCGTGCGGCCCGCGATCGCGATGCTTCCATCCGTGGTTGCCACGGCGGTCCTCGCCGCGTCGTCACCGGGACCGCCAAGCGCTTTCTCCCAAACGACATCTCCGTTCTCGTCGAACCTGATGACCCAGATATCAGTCCCTCCCGCGCCGAAGGAGGCCGTCTGGCCGGCCGCCAGGTAACCGCCGCCCTCCAGACGAACAACGGCGGTTGCCTCATCATCCTTTGGGCCGCCGTACGTCTTTTGCCATTCAATCGTGCCGTGGGCATCCAGCTTTGCCAGCCATACATCGCGGCCGCCTGCACCGGACGAGGTAGTGTGCCCCGTGGCCACGAAACCCCCGTTCGAAGTCGGGACGATCGAGGCGAAGGCGTCAGTGAGCTTTCCGCCGTACAGCTTGGGAAAATAGTCCCTTGCCTCACACCCGTTCGTCCGGTCACCGTCAGTGTCGGTGCACCAATCGAACGCGCAAGCGGTGTAGTCGCACTGGCCGCCAGTGCATTGCGGCTCGCTGACACACGTGGGGGCGCATTTCACCGCCTCGTCGCAACCGGTCCCACAGGTATCCGGCAGACGGAGGTCCGTCTCGCAGCCATCCGCCGCGCCTTTGTTGCAGTCCCCGAAACCCAGGGAGCAAACGCAGCGGCTTTCGGAACAGAGGGCGTTTTCGCCGCATTTTTCGCCGCAGGCGCCGCAGTTCTCCGGGTCGTTTTGAATGTCTATCTCGCAGCCGTCCGCATAGCGGTCGTTGCAATCCGCAAAACCCAGGACGCACGCGCAGGTTTTGAAATTGCATACGGTGTTTGGTCCACAGTCGGTCGCGCAGTCCCCGCAGTGGGCGGGGTCGGATGCGAGGTTGGCTTCGCATCCGTCGCTGAACGTGCCGTTGCAGTTCGCGAAACCCGAGGCGCAGCCGCACGCCTTGTTGTTGCAGATGGCGTTGGGACCGCACGGGAGCGAACAGCCGCCGCAGTGCGCCGGGTCGCTCAGTATGTTCGTCTCGCAGCCATCCGACACCTGCTGGTTGCAGTCCTTGGTCCCGCTCTCGCACTCCCCGATTGCGCACGTCCCCTTGTGGCAGACTTGGGCCGAGACGTTGGCCCATCTGTACACCGCGCAGTCAAATCCGCATTGGGAACAGTGGGCAGGGTTGGTCAAAAGGTCCGTTTCACAGCCGGTGGAGGGGTTGCCGTCGCAATCGGCGAAGTCGGACGGACACGAATCTCCGGCATCACCGCCCGGCGTCCGTCCGTTACCAGCCCCCCCGTCGCTGCCGAGCGGGATGCAGTAGCCCGCCACGCATTGCCTTGCTGCTCCACATTCATCGTCGTTCTGACATGGCGCCGGCCCGCCGGAGTCGGACATCTCGACGATGATGTTGTAGTCGCAGCCCGCGAGCAGAAGGCCCACGCCGATCGCAACCCAGATGGAACCCGCAGTTCTCATTGCCAAGTTCAATTGTAGCCGTCAAAGCCGCCGGTATCAAGGCAAACCGCAAGACCTTAGACCGCCGCAAAACCGCCGCCGGGGTGCATCCCCGCTTCTGGGACTCCGAGGCGCGCTACTAAAAATGCGCCGGGTCGGTCCGTCGCCTGCCGGGAGTGCGGCCTTGAAACGCCCTGGCCGCATGTCGTATTTGACCTCGCCCCGGGGCGGTGTGATAATCGTTTTGGATGAGCCGTAGTGCATACGCAATCGTGCCGGCAGTCGTCCTGCTGTCTTTCGGCGCGGCGCTCGCGGCCGCGTCATGCGCGGGGCTGGTGACGCTTGATGACGGGCGGCCCGTGGCGGAGGCGGGCCCGGACCAGACGGTGGCCGTGGGGGCGACCGTGACGCTCGACGGGACCAAAAGCTCCGGCGCTTCGGGGGGCATCGAGTTCAAGTGGGAGTTCGTCCACCACCCCGGCAGGTCCGCGCCGGGGATGACCGACGCCAAAAGCTCCAAACCCGGTTTCAAGGCCAAAGACCCGGGAGTCTATGTCATCAGGCTCACCGTGGCCGACGCGTCGGGACTTTCGTCACTCGACTACGCCACAGTCCAGGCCGTCCGCCCGCAGCCACCCACAGACGGCGGCACGCCGGATACCCCGGTACAGTCTGACGGCGGCGACACGCCGGCCGACACGGGGCCCGACACCGAACCGCTCGACGGGGGCGACGGAGGCCCCGACGCCGCGGATGCCGGCGGGTGCAAGTCGCACGACGATTGCGAAGAGGGCTACGCGTGCAACGTTTCGACCGGCGTGTGCTTTGCCGCAGGCGCGATCATCGCCGACCCGCCGGTTGTGGACTTCGCGTCGGTCCGCCCCGGCGACGAGGCCCAAAGGACCGTGGCGTTCATCAATGCCGGCAAGGCGTCGCTCTGGGTGAGCAACATCTTGTTGGAGCCGGGGTCGAATCCCGACCCGCTCAGGCCGCGGTTCCGCGCTATCCCCGCGCGCCTCCCGCCGTTCGAGCTTTCGGAGCTCGAGACGGTCCCCGTCGAGGTGTTCTACCGCCAGGACGACGGCCGCAGCGACCAGGGCGGACTTGTGGCCGAGAGCAACGACCCCAGGAACCGGTCGTACCGTGTGGCGCTCTCAAGCAGCTATCCGGCCGAGCCGGACTTCGCCATCCTCGACACTGCGACGTGGCCGCCGGGCACGCTCTACCCCGCCCCCGGCTCGACCGACGCCATCGAATACGGGTTTGGCGACATCGGCGTGGGCGACGCGCGCTTTGCCTCACTCGTGGTGACCAACGCGGCCAACGGCAACTCGGTGCTGTCAATCGATTCCGCCGCGGCGTCGCAGAAATCGGCCAATTCGTTCGACGTCTCGTGGAGGACGTTTGGCGACCCGTCGCACGTGCTCCCGTACCCGGTGCTTTTGTGGAGCGGGGAGTCCGTCGAGATGCGCATCGGCTACTCCCCGCAGGCCGAGGCCGACCCCGATCTGACCGAGGTCGCGATCGCCACCAACGACCCCGACGTCAACAATGACGGCGCTCCCGGGGACGAGACGCTCGTCGTGTCGCTTACGGGCCGCGCCGTCCCTGCCGCCCGGGGTTTCTCGGTCGACCGCGCGTCGGTCTCGTTTGGCGAGGTCCGCCTCACGACCGTGGCGGCGGAAACCCTTAAGGCCTGCAACAACGGAGCGGTCCCGCTGGAGATCCTTCCGACCTCCGGCCTCGCCGATCCGTTGGGGGCTTTCGCGACGACACCTGCCTCGGCGGCCGGGACGCTGGCCGCCGCCGAGTGCGCCGAAATATCGGTTTCGTTTTCCCCGGGGACCGAGGGGACGGCCCAGAACGCCCTGTTCATGGACACGACCGACGCCGCCGCGGCGCACGTCACGGTCCCGCTCTACGGTGTGGGCGTCGACCCGACAATCACCGCGACGCCCGACAAGGTCGCCTTCGGGAACGTGAGCCCGGCCACGGCCGCGACACCCGTCACCGTGAAGCTCAAGAACGCGGGATCCGGGTCGCTGGAGGTCACCTCGATCGCCCTTTCGGCCGGGACGAGCCAGGACTACACAATCGAAGACGTCCCCCCGCTCCCCCTTGTGCTGCGCGGCTCAAAGGCCGAAGCGTCGTTTTCAGTGCATTTCACGCCCTCGGTGCGCGGGGTCATCAGGGGCGCGGTCGAGATCGGTTCGGGCGACGTGAAGAACCCCGTGCTCGAAATTCCTCTTTCGGGCACGGGGAGCGACTGTCCGGCCGGGCTTGGCGACTGCGACGGCGACCCCGCACACGACTGCGAGACGAACCTCGCGACAAGCCTCGACCACTGCGGCGACTGCGAAACCTCGTGCGCGGCCCCGAACGCGACGCCGGCGTGCGGCGCGGCAGGGTGCGTCATTTCCTCGTGCGACGAGGGATTCAAGAACTGCAACGGCGTCTTCGGCGACGGCTGCGAGGCCGGCGTCGAAGACGACCCGCAGAACTGCGGCTACTGCGGGAACAAGTGCTCGTACCCCAACGGCGTGATGACCTGCGACGCGTCCTCGTGCGTGTTCGACCACTGCAACCCCGGATGGTTGAATTGCGACGGCAGCGATTCGAACGGATGTGAAACCAACTCGCAGGCGGACCCGAAGCACTGCGGCGACTGCCCGGTCGAATGTACCGTGGCGCACGGCAAGCCGCGCTGCACCGGCGGCGCCTGCGGCGTCCTCTCGTGCGACCCCGGCTGGGACGACTGCGCGGGGGGCTATGGCGACGGCTGCGAGACGAACACCGACACGAACCCGGCGCGGTGCGGGTCGTGCGCAAAGGCCTGCTCGGTCGCCAACGGCACGGCCGGATGCGTCGGCGGGAGTTGCACGGTGGCCTACTGCAACCTCGGGCGGGGCGACTGCGCCGGCGGCTACGCCGACGGCTGCGAAACCGACACCGCCCAAAACATTGATCACTGCGGGAAGTGCAACAACCCGTGCACCGTCGCGAATGGAACCGCCGGGTGCGCGGCGAACACGTGCGTCGTGGCGTCGTGCAATCCGGGCTTTGGCGACTGCACGGGCGGCTATGCCGACGGCTGCGAAACCGACACGAACTCGTCCGGCCAGCACTGCGGGGGATGCGGAAACGACTGCACTCTTGTTTTCCCGCACGCCTCGGGCGCATGCCAGGGCGGCGGCTGCGTGATGGGCGCGTGCGAGGCTGACTACTGGAACGCAAACGGGAGCAACTCCGACGGGTGCGAGTACGAGTGTGAATATGTTTCCGGGGCCGACGACCCCGACGGCGCGTTTACCGACACGAACTGCGACGGGATCGACGGCGATGCCGCCCATGCCATCTTCGTCGCGCCCGACGGCGACGACAACAACACCGGGACGATTGCCGCGCCGGTCAAGACCATTGCCAAGGGTATCGAGCTTGCCGCCGCGCAGGACCCGCGCTGGGCCGTGTACGTGTCGGCCGGCGCCTACGCCGAGGGCGTGACGATGGTGTCGGGCGTAAGCCTTTTCGGCGGGTACTCGCGCGCCGACGGATGGAAACGGTCGGCGACCAATTTCACGCAGATCGTCGGCGGGACGACGGCGGTTCAGGCGACGCTTCTTTTCGCGCCGACAATTCTCGACCAGCTGATGATTTCGTCGACCAACGCGTCGGCCGGCGCGAACTCGATTGGAATCTACGTCAACGCCGCCGCGGCGAACCTCACCATCAACGCTTGCAACATCTCGGCCGGAAAGGGCGGGAGCGGCGCCGACGGAAGCAACGGTGCGGCGGCGGCCGACACCGCGACCGGCGGCTCAAACGGAACGAACGGCAACTGCACCGACGACAGCAAGCCGGGGGCGGGAGGCGCGGGAGGAACGAACGCCTCGTGTCCGTCTGCCAACGGGGGCAGAGGAGGGAACGGCGGGACGCAAGCAACGAACAAAACCGGCGAAAACGGCGCGCCCGGCGCGACGGGAGCGTGTGGCGGGACCGGCGTGCACAACAGCGATTGCAACGGGGATAGCGGCGGCAACGGATGCCCCGGGAGTCCGGGCGGAGCCGGGACCGACGGCGCGGCCGGAAACGGCGCAGGCTCGGTTTCTGGCGCCAACTGGACGCCGTCAAACGGCGCGGACGGTAACGACGGAGGAGGAGGAGGAGGAGGAGGAGGAGGCGCTGGAGGATCGGGGCGAAATCCTGATGGCACTGGGTGCTGGCCGAGCAATTCCGGCGCCGGCAATGGCGGCGGCGGCGGCGGCGGCGCCGGATGCGGGGGCAAGAAGGCCACGAAGGGCACGGGCGGGGGCGGGTCGTTCGGCGTCTTCGTGTATGACTCCTCGCCGGTCATCAGGAATTCTTCTGTCGCGACGGCGGGTGGCGGGAATGGCGGCCGCGGCGGGACCGGCGGAAACGGCGGTCCCGGCAAGGGCGCCGGTGCGGGAGCGACGAACTGCTGTGGCGAGATCGGCTGCGGCGGGAATGGCGGCGCGGGCGCGGCGGGCGGGCGCGGGGGCCACGGCGGTGGCGGTGGCGGTGGCGTGTCGTACGGCGTCTACAAGGCCGGGGCGTCGAGCCCGACGCTTTCAGGCATCACCTACTCAATCGGCGGCGGCGGTAGCGGCGGAACGAGCGCCGGAAACCCCGGGGCTACCGGCGCCGCGGGCGAGTCCGGTCCGTAGAACTCGCCTCTACTTGCGCAGCAGCACATACACCGCCCCGGCCCCCCCGTCAGCCGGAGGGGCGGAGGTGAACGCAAGGACCTGCGAACCGATCCACCCGCACGACAGCCACGCCTTGAGCGCCTCTTTGAGGACCGGCGAGCGGTCCTTGCTGTGAAGGCCGCGGCCGTGGACTATTCGCACGCAGCGGAGTCCCTGGCGGCGGCTTGAGCGGATGAACTCGCGCGTGAGCGGTTTTGCCTCTTCCTTCACCCGGCCGTGAAGGTCAAGGTTCGCCTCGACGGTGTACTCGCCCTTCCGGAGCTTTTTGATGATCCGGGGGTCAAGGTCATGAACCCATCCCTCGATGTATTCGTCCGATTCTGAAAAATCAAACGGGCACTCCCCGGCGACGAGCGCGTCGAGGTGCGCGAGGACCTCGTCGTCTTCGGTCGCGAACGCCCGGGGTTGCGCAGGGCGCGAGGGCGGGAGCGGCACGGGGTCCATGGGCTTTGCGTCCGCCACCTCCGCCGCGAACATCTCCTCGTCGCTCATCTCCCGATGCGAGGCCGGATTGGCGGGCTGCGGGGTTGACAGCACCGCCTTCGTCGATGGTTGGGACTTCTTCATCTCCCTTGCAAGGTCCCGAAGCTCCGCGAACGCCGGGTTGAACGGCGCCTCGGCCTTCTTTTTTGCCCGGTCTTTCTTTTTCCCGTTTTTCATCTCGGTCACCGGTCATCTGTCGGCGGTCCGCCCCGCGCCCATCCTTGCGCCTATCCGCTTGAAAACGCCAGCGGATGATATTATACAACAAAGGAGCGCCGTGCGACCGTGCAGTCGGCCCGCGCAACGTATCCAGTGAGGTTTCCCGTGTCCCTTTTCGAACCCGCCCGCACCGAGTTCGGAGGCCGCACCGTTCGCGCGATCGAGCGGGCCGTCGCGCCGCTGCGAAGCATGAGGGACATGGCACGGCTGTTCTCTCGCGAGGGAGTGTTCTTCTACCTGTTCATGATGATGGTGCTCGTGGTGGCCGGCGCCGCCCTCTTCCTTGCCATCGAATCGAAGCAGCAGGAAGGCCTTTCCCTGATCGATCGGCTGGTGAAAGGCAACTACTGGTCGGTCGTGACGCTCGCCTCGGTCGGTTTCGGCGACATCACGCCGCAGACGCTTGCCGGCAGGCTCATGACAATTGTGTTCATACTCGCCTCGATAGGTGCCGTGGCGATGTTCACGGCGACGCTCACCTCGGCACTCACCGCAAAAAAGATACGGGAGGGACGCGGATTGACCCACGCAAAGGACTACAGCGACCACCTGCTCATCCTCGGCTGGAAGAAGGACATGGCCGGCCTCCTCGAAGACGTCCTCTCGTACGGCGAGATCGACCCGCATGGCGTGGTCGTGGTCGCCGATGTGGCGGCGGAGATCGCCGAGGACCTCGGGGCGCACCCCGCGCTCGCAGGCATCCGGATCATCCGCGGCCAGCACTATTCGGAGGATTTTTTGAAACTCGTGAACCCCGCGGCGGCGGCCGCCATCATCATCCTTGCCGACGAATCGTCGGTCTACTCGGGGGAATCCGAAATAGACTCGAAGACGGTCATGACGGCGATGGTCCTCTCCAAGTACGTTCGCACCGGGCACGTAGTGGCCGAGATCCTCGACCCGTCATTCGAGCCGTATCTGCGAAACACCAAGGTGGTCGATGAGATTGTGTTTCCCAGGCGATACGGCCGGGGCTTCCTCAGGATGTCGGCCGGAGCAACGGGGATCGTGAACGCGTTCAACGCCCTCGTCGAAGGGCGGGGCGGCGCCCGTGTGGCCACGTACCGCCTCCCGGACGAGACGGTGGGGAAGACCGTGGACGATGTCCGCGATCTTCTGGCGCGGGAGAAACCGGGCGCCCTGCTGATAGGCCTTGTTGAAAACGCCAGCAAGTACTACGAGCGCAAGACAGAAGCCATCCGCGAGGCGCAACGCACCCCCGACATGGAAAGACTCGTCGCCAACCTCCAGCAGGTCAAGATGTTCGAGAACCACCTCCCGCGGCTCAACCCGCCCGGCTCGCACGTCATTCAGCCATACACGCTCGCGGTTGTCATCGAGCGGGGGGAGGGCTGACACCGTGGAACTTACACTCAAGGATCGCCTCCCCCGCATCGGGATATTCGCGGCGGCCGTCCGCGAGCCGGGCGCGCTCGATCTCCTGCTCGGCCTGCTCAAACCGCGCACCTTCCCCGCCAGAACCGTGGTTTTCAACGAGGGCGACGAGGGACACGAACTCTACATCCTCCACCGTGGGCGGGTCCGGATAAACAAGAAGACGCCGCACGGGGACAACTACACGGTGATTCTGCTCGACGAGGGGCAGGACGCCTTTTTTGGCGAGGCAGGGCTTCTGGAGGCCGAAAGACGCAGCGCGACGGTGCTGGCCGAAACAGACGTAGAGTGCTTCGTCATGAGCCGGGACGACTTTGTGCGCCTCGGAGACGAGCACACGCGCATCGGCCTGCTCATAACCCGCGCCATAGCCGTGATCCTTTCGCAGCGCCTGCGGAAGGCGAATCGCGACCTCGTGACGCTCCTCACCGCGCTCGTCGCCGAGGTCGAAGGGGACCTCACGGGCGCACCGGGCGGCAGGGCGTCGTAGTGAGCGCGTTCGCGTCAAAAAGACGCCGATGGCGCGCCGGACAGGCAGGCCATGATCCCGGTGGGCGACCGGCCCGGCGGCGTACCGAGTGACTCGACCGAAAGAACCGGAGAAACCAAAAGAATCGCTGCAGCCGATGCGACTTTTGATCGCCTTTCGCTTTTCAGGCAACTGCCTTCTTCGCGGGAGCCGGGCGCTCCGTCACCGGCGGTTCGACGAGTTCACCGTCCTGAGCTTGCCGAAGGACAAACGCCGGCTCAGGGTCGCCCCGCGAAGCCCTCACAAGAAAGGGTCGCGCGGACCGGACCGGCAAAAGAAAGTGGGGGGCGGTCAAGCGCGAATCCGGTTGCCTGTCGTCGAGCGTCTCTGGTAAGGTGTCCCCAAATGGCAGAGACGGTCCTGATTATCATGGCGTTGCTCGCCACGGGTTTTCTGGGGACCCGCGTCGCGCGGATTGTGCGGCTCCCGCACAGCGTATTCCTGGTGATGACCGGCGTCGTCGCGGGGCTGGTCTTCCGCCACGCCGGCTGGGGCCAGATGGACCGTCTTGCCGCGCAGTTTCCTGACATCATTTTGTACGTGCTTCTGCCGCCGCTGGTATTCGAGTCGGCGTACAACCTGCCGCTTTCGGATCTCAAGAAGGATTTTGCCCCGATCGGCGCGCTCGCGGTGCTGGCCCTGATCACGTCCACGGCCGTCGTGGGCATCCTCATGCACCTGGCGCTGGGGCTCCCGCTCGTCCCCAGCCTGACGTTCGGCGCGTTGATCTCCGCCACCGACCCCGTGGCAGTCGTCGCGCTCTTCAGGGAAATCGGTGCGCCGAAGCGCCTCTCGACGATCGTCGAGGGGGAGAGTCTGTTAAACGACGGCACTGCGATAGTTCTCTTCCGGGTGCTGGTGGCCGCCGCGGCCGCGCCCGCTCTCGACGCCGGCCTCTTTGCGCGTGGGGCGATCGAGTTCGTCGAGGTGTCGCTTGGCGGGGTCGTGGTGGGCCTCGTGACCGCGTGGTTGATGGAGGTCCTGCTGAATGCAACGTCCCGCTCGACCTCGGCGCAGCTCGGGCTCACCGTCGCAGCCGCGTACGGAAGCTTCCTGATTGCCGACCACTTTCTGCACGTGAGCGGCGTCATATCGACGCTGACCGTGGGCCTCCACCTGGGGACGCGCGCCCGCCTGGAGCTTAACAAAGAGGCGCTCCACGGGATGCACCACATCTGGGAGTTCCTGTCGCTCGCCGCGAACACCCTGGTGTTTTTCGCCGTAGGCGTCACCGTCGACCCCGCCGTCATGGCGGGGAGTCTCAAGTACATCCCGGCCACGGTCGCCATCGCGTACCTCGCGCGGGCGGTCTCGGTCTTCACGACGATCCCACCCGTAAACGCACTGCGCCTCGCAGCGCCGGTGGGATTCGCGTACCAGACAATCCTGCTCTGGGGCGGCCTGCGCGGCGGGCTGGCGCTAGGGTTGGTGCTCCTTTTGCCCGACGGCTTTCCCCACAAGCAGACGTTCCTGGCGGTCGCGACCGCGGTGGTGCTCTCGACGCTGTTCATCAACGCCCTCACCATTCGCGGGGTCATGCGCCTGCTGAAACTCGATCGGCTCGACCCCGACGACGAGCGTTTCTACGGAAGGACGATCCGTCTCCTGCGCGAGTCTTTGCTCGCCCCGATGGTGCGCGCGTCCGAAACCGGCGGCATCTCCGGGGCGATCGTCGAGCACCACCGCGGCGCCGAGTCGGAGGGGCACGACGGCGGGGGAGAGAGGGACGTCCATTTCGCCGTCAACTCGTTTCTATTGACCGAACGCGGCTACTACGACGACAAAATCGAAGACGGCATCCTCTCCCGCAAGGCATACGTGCAACTTGTCGAGTCGGTCGCGGATCGGCTCGAGGCGTTCGATCGCCGCGGCATCGGGGGGCTCCGGGGCTGGCGCCTCGAGCGAAGGCACGAGTCTTATTGGGCGCGAATCATCTCTCGCCTGCTGCCTGCTGGGCACCATGCCCGCATCGCGCGCCTTACCGTCGGGCTCGAGGTCCTTTTGCACCGAAGGCTGGCGGTGGAAGAGGCGCTCAAGGGAGTGGATGACCCGGAGGTCAAGGCGATCGGGAAGGAGGAACTTTCGAGGACGATCGCACAGCTTTCGGACTTTCATCGCATGTATCCCGACCACGCCACCGCGGTGCAGTCGCTGTTCCTGGCAAACACGATGAACGCCGGCGCCGAAAAGGCCGCCCAACGTCTGTTTGACGCGGGGATCATCAGCGCGGCAGTATGTGCCCGGGCGCGCGAGCACATCGAGGCCGGGCACGATCGCGCGGTCGAGGAGGCGCGTGCATACCTCAATCCCACGACGCTCCACCTGCTTTCGCGCGTGCCGCTTTTTTTGCGCCTGCCCGGCGCCGTCCGTGAGCGGCTCGCCGCCAATGCGCGCCGCGTGCCGGCCGACCCCGGCAGGCCGGTGGTTTCCGAGGGCGAACCGGGGAGTTCATTCTTTCTGGTGACGGCTGGGGTCATCGAGGTGTCCGGAAGCCGCCTTCGGGAAGCCGAACACAAACCGCGCCTTTTTGCCGGCGATTTTTTCGGCGAGCTGTCGCTTTTGTTCGGAAGCCCCAGGAACGCCACCGTGACACCAGTTGTCGCGTCGGAGCTTCTCGAGATCGACCGGCACGGCTTCGACGACATGACCAGGGAGCATCCCGAGATCGTCGCCGAGATCCGCGCAACAGCCGCAAAGCGCGTGGCCGAAGACAACCTGCCCCCACCCCCTCCGCCGATTGACTTTTGCCCGAGGGCCTCATAGGGTTGTGCCTGCCTGCGCCAGACGAAAGGCGGCGCCGTGACGGGGCTTGCGTTCAAGAAATACCACGGTCTCGGGAACGACTTCGTCGTCATCGACGCCCTCTCGGGCGGGCGGCGGATTTCCCCCGCCGGGGCCGCGGCCATATGCGACCGGCATTCCGGTGCGGGCGGGGACGGGGTGTTGACCCTCCTCCCGTCGCGGCGCGCGTCTTTCAGGATGCACATCTTCAACGCCGACGGCTCGGTCCCCGAGATGTGCGGCAACGGCATCCGTTGCGCGGTCAAGCACGCCGCCGAGCAGGGGCGGGCGAAACCGCGCATGATGGGACCGAGGGCCCGGAGTTTCTTCCAAGCCATGGGGTTTGATTCGCACCGCGCATCGTCGTTTCGAGTGTACGATGTGGAGACCGGGCGCGGGGTCCTCTCGTGCGCGGCCGAGATCCAGGGCGGCGCTGTCGCCTCAGTGGCGGTGGACATGGGTGCGCCCATTCTCGACCGCCCTGGGATTCCCATGCGCGGGCGCGGGGTGTTCGTGGAGCGGACGGTCCGCGCGAACGGCCGCAAGTTCACGGGCACCGCGGTGAGCATGGGGAACCCGCACCTCGTGCTTTTCCACCGCGACGATATCGACGACGCCCGCGCGTACGGCCCTGCGCTGGAGACCTCCCCGTTGTTCCCCAGGAAAACGAACGTCGAGTTCGCGCGCGCCATGTCGTCGCGCGAGATTCGAGCCGTGGTTTGGGAGCGGGGCGTCGGAATCACGCAGGCCTGCGGCACCGGCGCCTGCGCCACGGCGGTAGCCTTCGCGATTGCCGGCAAGGTCCCGTTCGGCCGCGAGGTGACGGTCCGCCTCCCCGGCGGGTCTCTTGGTGTCGTCGTGCGCGAGGACCTCGCCGCCGTCTACATGAAAGGCCCGGCGGCCCACATCTTCGACGGCACGCTTGCCGAACAACGGCGGTGATGGCGCCCTACCTTCGCGATTTTCTCGTCATCGCCGCCGCGGGGCTGGCCGTGGCGGTGGTGCTTCGGCGCCTTCGCCTGCCGGTCGTGGCGGGACTGGTGGCCGCCGGGGCGATTGCGGGGCCGCGTGGGCTGGGTCTTGTCCCCGAGTCGGCCCATCTCGAGCTGCTCGCCGAGACGGGCGTCGTCCTTCTGCTCTTCACCATCGGCCTTGAGTTCTCGCTCCCGCGCCTCCGGCGCATCGGAAGCCTTGTCGCCGCCGGCGGCACCCTGCAGGTGGGACTTACCATCGCGCTCGTGGCGGGTCTGTCGATGCTCGCCGGGGGCGGCGCGACGCGGGGCGTGTTCCTCGGATTCGTCATTGCGCTTTCGAGCACCGCGGTCGTCTTGCGGATCCTTCAGGAACGCGACGAGGTCGACGCGCCGCACGGGCGGTTCATCGTGGGCGCGCTCCTGTTTCAGGACCTGTGCGTCGTGCCGATGATGCTCATGATCCCCATGCTCGCGGGTACGCAGGACGGCGGGATCGCCGGGCCGCTCTCCCTCGCGCTCGTCAAGGCGGTTGCCCTGGTCGCCGTGACGCTCGCCGCCGCGCGGTATCTGGTCCCGCGCCTCTTTGACGTAATCGACCGCACGCGGAGCCGCGAGCTTTTTGTGCTTTCGGTGCTGATAGTGGGCATGGGCACGGCTTTCCTGACCTCGCTCTCGGGGCTCTCCCTTGCGCTCGGCGCCTTTCTCGGCGGGCTGATGCTCGCCGAGTCGGCGTACGCGCGCCGCGCGTTCGGCGAGGTCCTGCCGCTTAGGGACGCGTTCACGAGCCTTTTCTTCATTTCGCTGGGCATGATGTTTGACCTGCGCGCGCTGGCATCGCGGCCCGCGGCTGCCGCCGCGGCCGTCGCGCTGATTCTGGGCGGCAAGTGGGTCGTGGCCTCGCTCTCGGCGCTCGCGATGCGCTTTCCGCTTCGCACCGCGGTGGTCGCCGGGGCGTGGCTGGCGCAGTTCGGCGAGTTCGGGTTCGTGCTTCTTCGCGAGGGGAACAAGGCCGGCCTCGTGGACGGGACCGAAGCGGCGCTCATCATCTCGGCGGGGGTTCTGACGATCTTCGTCACGCCGCTTGTCGGACGGCTGGGGCCTGCCGCCGCCGCGGGCGCGGCGATACTCCGCCCGCTCGAGCGCCTTCTCGGGGTGCGCGGGATGGACGAGCCGGCACCGGCACACGCGACGTTGAGCGGCCACGTCGTGGTCGTCGGCTACGGCGTCGCCGGCAGGGTTGTGGCCCGGGCGCTCAAGGATTCCGGCGTCCCGTACATCGTGATCGAGATGAACGCGGACTCCGTCCGCGCCGCGCAGGAGGCAGGCGAACCGGCCTACTATGGCGACATCTGCTCGGAGGAGACGATGCGGCACGCCGGCGTCGCGCGCGCCCGGGCGCTTGTCATGCTGATCAACGACCCGCGCGCCGCCGAGCGGGCGATAGACACCGCGCGGCGTCACGCGCCCGCGACGACCCTGCTCGTCCGCACACGATATCTCGCCACCGCGCCCCTGCTCGCTCGTCTGGGAGCGGCCGATGCCGTCGTCGACGAGGTCGAGGCCGGCCTCGAAATGCTCGCCCGAGTCCTGCAACTGACGGGTACACCCCGCAACGCCATCATGGACCGTGTGCGCGACGCGCGTGACGCGACGCTCGATTCTGCGCGCGCCTCCACAGTGCCGCGGCGGAGGCTGGGCGACGTCGCGGACCTCGTGGATCTGAAGATCGAAACAATCGCCGTCCGGGAGGGCGCCCACGCCGCCGGCCGCTCCCTTGCCGGGATGACCCTGCGATCGAGGACCGGCGCGCTGGTCGTCGCCATCAAGCGCGGCGGCGCGCTCCTTGACCACCCGGACCCCTCCGCCCCGCTCGCCGCAGGCGACCTTTTGTACCTCGTAGGCTCGGGCGAGGCGCTCCGGCGCGCGTGCCGGGTGGTCGAAACGGGAGCGCTCGAAACCACGCTCGAGACCTGAAGCGGTTGACGCCAACGCACGTCGGGGCGTAACATTGGTTCAGCGAAAACGCGAAAGGGTTGAAGTGGGTCTTTCGCCGCGCACTCTGGTTCCAGTCGCCGCCGCGTGCATCGCGGCGCTCGCCGCAATCTCTTGCGGCGAAGCGACCGAGGACGTTTTGGCCGTCGAAGTCGGTCACGGCGCGGACGCCACCTTCGACGCCGGCGGGTCCGACGCTTCGGACCGGTCCGACCTGTCCGAACCGTCCGATGTCGGTCTTGACGACGCGGGAGAAAATGACGCTGGATCCCCCTTCGCGGATGCCGCCGCCGCGGACGCTCCGGCGGCCGACGACGCGTCTGGCCTCACAGACGTGTCCGACGCATCCGACTGGCCCGACGCCGGCATTCCAGACGCATCCCGGCCCGACACCGGGCCTGATGACGCCGGGCCTGCCGACGCCGGTCAGGCCGACACATTCTGCCGCTCGTGGAACGACTGCGCTGGCGACAAGGTCTGCGACTTTTCGCTGGGGCGCTGCGAACAGCGCGACGTGAAGCCGGCCGACGCCCCCGCCATCTACAACTTCAAGCCGCCCGCGGGCGGGGCAAAGGACGTCCTCGTCATTGACGGCGGCCGTTTCTACAAGAGCCTTCTGGGGATGTTCCAGGTCAAGGCGAAGATCGGGAGCGTGTCCAAGTCGACCGCAGGCGTGGACGAAAACCGGATCCTCGTCCACGTGGCGGCCGGAGACACCGGGGTGGTTTCGATCACGGCCGAGGGCGGGCAGACCGTCGCCGGGAACAAGTTCGTCCCGGCGCCCGACGGGATCATTCCCTGCGACGGGAAGACTCCCGAAGCGTCCGGTTCGCCCGGTCTTTCGCTTTCGGACTCGGGGCCGTACGCCGCCGGGTACGTCGACGACCCGCTCGCGAACATCCGGATCCACTACCCGTCCGAGTGCGGCTCTTTGCGCAGGCCGCCGGTCAAGGGCACGTGGCCGCTCGTCACACTCCTTCACGGAAACGGCGCCGGGTATCTCAACTACGAGTACCTCGGCCAATTCCTCGCGACATGGGGATTTGTAACGGTGATGCCCGAGGAGGCCGAGGAGTCCGGTAACGTCAAGCTCCAGCAGTTCGTCCTGGGCTTTTTCGACAAGGACCTGGGCGCGATCGCTCCGGTCCTCTCCGGCCTAAAAACGATGGACAAGATCGCCCACGTGGGCCACTCGCGCGGGACCGGCAGGCTCGAGGACATCACGCACACCGGCGTGTTCTCAACGAATACCGTGGCCTCGGTGTTTCTGGGACCCGTCGACAATGGCATGGAAGTCCCGTCGGGGATGTTCATGGTCTTCCACGCAACGGGCGACGGGCAGTCAACCGAGGGGAAGGCCGACGAGACGTTCAACCGCCAATTGCCCCCGAAGTGGAAGGTCGTCATCAACGGCGGGAACCACAGCCTGTATTCGGACCACAAGGTTTGGCTCGGGCCGCTCTCGGACGAGCTCCCGACGATCACGCGCACCCAGCAGTTCAGGATAGTCACGTCGTTCGTGCTCCCGCTCTTCGAGCGCGCTTTTGGCGTGACCGAGCACTTCCCCTCGCAACTCGACAACCCTCCGCAGTCGGCGGAGTACTCGGTGAAGATGCAGAAGTAGTTCGCGGGCGTCTTGGAGCGCGGTGGCGCGCCGTCGCCGGAGGCTATGGCGCGTCGGGACTTGACACCGCCTTGAATTCGCGGCGGCTTGACGCCGCGTGCGCGGTCCGGATGGAGGGACGATGAAACGTTTCGGAATACTCGCGGCCTGCTCGATTTCGTTCTGCCTCGCCTGCGGCGGGGGCGACCTCAGCGGCGGCGATACGTCAGGCGCGGCGGATTCGGGCGAAACGGCCGACAAGGGATCCGACCACGACGCCGGCCGCGTCGTGGACTGCGAAGCGTGGCGCGATGGACAGGCGGCGGAACTCAGCGCACTGGCAGATGGCTTCAAGACGTGCAAGGCGGACACCGATTGCAGTGCCGTCAAGACGGGAACTGAGTGTCTCGGCGGCTGGACAACGGCTATCCGTGCAGACAAGACGGCTGATTTCGAAAAGGCCAAGGACGCCATCGCCGACAAGTGGTGCGTCCAGCCGTACCTCAACGGGTGCGAGTACAGACCCGAGTCCGGTTTGAGCAAGGGCCGGCTGTATTGCGCCAACGGCGGTTGCGAGATGGACGACATCCCGTTACAGCCGGACGGCGGGACCGACGACGGAGGACCGGTGACCGGCGACAGCGGGGAAACGGACGGCAGCGGTGCCGCCGACACCGGACAAGGCCTGGACGCCTCAGATCCATCCGACGCGTCCGACGTGTCCCTCCCGCCCGATGCCGGTCTTCATGATGCCGGCGTTGACGCCGGAACACAGCCGGCGAAAGGCACCGCCGACGACCCGCTTTCGCTTTGCGGAAGCCCCGTGGACTCGCCTCTGCCGCTCCCGTTTTCGTGCACCGACGCGCGCGACACCAAAAACGCCGTCTCGGACGAGTTCGACACTTACCCGCCGAACACCGTCAACGAATCGGGTCCCGAGTTCATCTACGCTTTCACCGTGGACCGCGAGGTACGCCTCGGCGCCAACATCGACTCGCCGGAGCCTTCGGGGACCGATATCGACATCCACCTCTTGAGCGCCATTCGCCCGCCGGTCCTCATCGACCGCGACAACCTCGGCCTCTACGCGGTGCTCGCGCCCGGAAAATACTTTTTGAGCCTCGACACGTACGTGAACAGCAGCGGCACCCAGCTCAGAGGCCCGTACACGCTGCGCGTCTCGGCGCGGGCAAAGGACACCGGTGCCTCTCAGTACTTCAACGACTACGTCCTTGCGGCCGTGGACTATCTCTACGCGAACTACCGCCTGCTCGGGTACGCCGACAAGGTCTTGACACACGACATCCAGTACGGCCCGTACGGGATCATACCCATGACCGGCGGCGGGAAGTGCATGTGCGTCTCGGCGGCGATGGAGACCATCCTTACCGCTATGCATCTCTACGCCGAAGGGACGGACGATCAGACCGTCTGGGACTTCCTTCCCAAGCGGAGCTGGGAGTACCTTGCGGCCACCGACATCAAGGCACACATCTGGGTGAACTCGGACCTCGATTCCTACGGGACCGCCGATGCCCTTTCGCACTTCGGGATGGGCGAGAACGTCCCGTTCGAGGAGCTCATGCCCGGCTCGTTCATAAACGTCAACCGGACGACGGGCACCGGGCATGCGGTCGTCTTCCTGTCCTTCATTGACGAAACCGGTGCCGAGTACACGACGTGGAACGCAAACGTCATCGGCTTCAGGTACTTCTCATCTCAGGGCGGCGCGGACCCCGGCGACGGCGGCCTCGACTACCGCTACGCCATCTTCGCAACCGACGAGTACGAGGCAAACGGCTATCCGCCGATGCCCGGAAAGCGCGACACGCACATCATCAAAAGCGACAACCAGCACATCCTGAACACGGGGATGATGTTCCACCCCGAGAACTGGCTCCCCGTCGGCCCGCGCGCGATCGCCAAGCTCCCCGGCGGCCATACCGATTTCGGCCCGCAGGTTTCATTTTTTGACCCCGTCTTCTTCGACGGCGTCACGGCGGACGACGGTCGGTGAGAAGACGCCTGTTGCTGGAGTGTGCGTTACGCAAACCCCGGGTGGCGTGCCGTCCGGATTCACCCTTCGTAGTACTACGGAGAACGGGCGCGACCAGGGAGCAAGACGGGCGGCCCCGGGCGTCACCGGCCCTCGAAGTTCGAATTCGAGCCCGCGCCCGTTCAATCGCACCCGCCGGCGATCAGTCCGAGCGTCTGGTCCATCTGCTGTTTCGTCTGCCCGTGGCGCCAGTACCAGAAATAGGTTCCCATCGACCTCGCCGCGCAGAACTCGGCGTGCAGTTCTTCGGGCGTGAGCGGCGGGTCGGGGTTGTATTCGTTTACGAGACACGGCTTGCCGTGGCACTGCCCGGGGTCGGCCGCGCCGTCCTGGTGGAACTCGGCGAAATCGATTCCAACGGCTTTGATGACGCCTTCATCGCCCGAGTTGGTGCCCAGAAGGTGCCTCGCATAGCCGTTTCGGGATTCCTCGTCGCGGACGATGTTGCGGATCGAGAGCGTCCACTCGGGCGCGTAGCCGCCGACGATCCCGATCTCGTTTCCGTCCTGGTAGATGACGTTGCCGTACCGCCCGGTCTCGAAAACCGCTTTCCGCACCCACTGTTCGTGGACGTCGGCGCCGATGATCTCGCGGCTTCCGGCGTCGTCGCACCAGTCCTCGCCCTGGATATTGCCCGCCGGGTCCCACGCCGAGTATCCCGGCGTGTCCCCCCAGCGACAGTGCTTCATCCCCCAGCCGTCGGCGATGTCCACCTCGACCCAGATCCCCTTGCCGCCGGCGTATTCGATGAGCGCGCGCACGCGCGCCCAGAAGGCCGTGTTGAACCTCGAGAGGTCCGCCTTGCCGCCTGTTTCGACATAGCCGCCGCCGGTTGACGTCCAGTCGGACTCGCCCCCCTCTCCCGTGAGGAAGGGTCCGAGTCTCGCGTGCAGGAACTTGACGCCGTAGCCGTCGACGTAGTCGACCCATGCCTCGTCAAAGACGGGCCAGCCGTACGCGCCTCCGCAGCAGGAGATCGCGCCCGAGAATTCGACCGGTGCTCCGCCCGGGAGTGTCAGCGTCCCACCCGCGGCCGAAAGGAGCATTCCGGCAAAAGCCTGCCCGCCGTCCTGTCCCGCATCCTGCCCGCCGTCCTGCCCGGCATCCTGCCCGCCGTCCTGCCCGGCATCCTGCCCGCCGTCCTGCCCCGCATCCTGCCCGCCATCCTGCCCGGCATCCTGCCCGCCGTCCTGCCCGGCATCGAGCGCGCCGCCGTCGGTCACTGACCCAATGTCGCGCGCCCCGGTGTCGTCGCCCGCGTCGGAATGGGCGGCGTCGGACATGTTGGACACATCGGACGTATCGGACGTATCGGACGCATCAGACACGTCGGACACGTCGTCTTTTGTTCCTTCGTCCCTCGCCCCTCGTTTTTCCACAGTGACCTCGCTGCAGCCGAGGACGCCAACGACGCAAAGAGTTGCAGCGATCTTGTTCGTTCGGCGCATGGGACCCTCCGCGCGAGTTGCGCAATGCACGCAGATGATAGCCGACGGCCGCGCGTGCGTAAAGCGCGGGACTTCGGTATAATCGGCCGCAGAACCCGGGGGAAACATATCATGGAAAGACTCAATCCGCGCATCGCCAGAATGAAAAAACGCCTGCTTTCGGCGCCGTACGAGATCTGCATGGCGCGGGCGCTGCATTTCACGCGCGCCTACCGCGAGACCGAGGGCATGGACCCGAACCTCCGGAACGCCGCGGCGCTCAAGCGCACCCTCGAACGCCAGAGGGTCTTCATCTTGCCCGACGAGAGGCTTGCGGGCAACGCGACCGAAAAGTTCCTTTCGTGCCCGCTCTCAGTCGAGCGCGGGGATTTTTTGCGGACACTGGAGCTCGAGCTCGATGTCCTGCATCTCAAACAACGGCCTTTTGCGATCTCGGATGACGATCGGCGGGCGTTTGTCCAGGAGGTCCTCCCGTACTGGGACGGCAGGACCGTCCGCGACGAGAAGGCGCGGGAGTGGGAGAGGCGCGGGCTGATACGCACCGCGCCGGGGCTCAAGATCGCAGTCGACGGAGTGGTGGACGCCGCCCGGTACGCGCGTTACGTCGGCCGGACCGGGCTCAAGACGATGGCCGGCGCTATCCGCCGCGCGCCCCTGACCATTGACAGGCTCAAGACCATCCACCGTCTGAGGTTCGAGCTGGCGCGCAACAACCCCACGCCCGCCGCGTTCTGCTTCGACGTCCAGGGGCACCTGTCGCTCGGGGTTGACAAGGTCGTCGCCCGCGGGATGCGGGCGCTCATCGGCGATGCTCGGAAAAGGATGGAGCAACTACTGCCGGCCGGCCCCGATGTTTCGGGCAAGCGGAACTTTTTGGAGGCGGTCATCCTAAGCCTCGAAGCGGCGATTGACTTTGCCGCACGCCACGCCGACCTCGCGGACGAACTCGTGAAAAAGGAGACAGCGGGGGCCGAGAGGCGCCGGCTTGGGCTCATCGCGGAGCACCTCAGGCGTGTCCCGGGCGGGCGGCCGCGGACGTTCCACGAGGCCCTTCAGGCGGTGTGGATCGCGCTCGTCGTCGGACAGATCCAGTACGGCACGCACGAGGTGTTCGCGGTCGGCAGGTGCGACCAGTACCTGTACCCGTTCTTCAAGCGCGACATCGAGCGGGGCATTCTATCGCGCGCCGAGGCGCTGGCTCTTCTGCAGGAGTTCTATCTCAAGCTCTCGACAAGCGTCGAGCCCATCCCCGAGGTCGGGATGGAAACCAACGCCGTGCTCGGCAACAGCCAGCGGTGCGTGACGATCGGCGGACTTGCGCCCGACGGGCGCGACGGGACGAACGAGCTCTCGCACCTCATGCTCGAGGCGCACGACGTGATGAAGGGGGCCATCAATCAGCTCTCGGTCCGCCTGCATTCGGGGTCTCCGCCCGCGTTCGCCCGCCGCTCGGCCGAGGTCTTCAGGCGCGCCAACGGGATTGCGTTCTACAACGACGACGTGATTGTGAAGGCGCTGCTCTCGGACGGCTACTCGGCGCGCGACGCCCGCGATTACTGCGTGGTGGGGTGCATCGAAACCTCGGGCCAGTCCGACACGCACGGCTGTCCGGGGGGCCACGAGATAGTCCTTCCCGCGGTCCTCTCGCTCGCCTTGACGCGCGGAAGGCTCCCCCCGCCGGCGCCTGGCCAGATGAAAGGGCACGACAGCGGCGACCCGGCGGCGTGGAGGACTTTTGAGGACCTTGCGGCCGCGTTCAGGGACCAGCTTTCCCACCAGGTATCGGTGCTCGTTTCGGCCACGGCCGGCAAGGACCTGGCGTACCGCCGCATGCTTCCCGCGCCGTACGTCTCGGCGCTCATGGACGGCTGCATCAGGAGTGCAACGGACATCACGGCGGGCGGGGCGAAATACGATTTCACCTCGATAGACGTCCGCGGGCTCGCGACGCACTGCGACTCGCTCATGGCTATCAAGTTGTTCGTGTACGACCGGCGGGCGCTCTCGCTTCCGGATCTCATCAAGGTTCTTCTTTTGAACTTCGATGGATCTGAGGCCCTGCGGCTCCGGCTCGTGCGCGAGGCGCCCAAGTACGGCAACGGAAACGCCGAGGCGGACGCGATGGCGTTTTCGGTCGTCGATTGGGTGAACGCCGAGGCCGAAAAACACAGAAACGCCCGCGGCGGGAGGTTCAGGGTCTGTTTTTACTCGTACGGCAATCACGTCATTGACGGCCTGATGCTCTCGGCCACGCCCGATGGGCGCAGGCGGGGCGAGCCGATCTCGAACGGCGTATCGCCGTCGAACCTGTTCGTCCCGGCCGCCGGCCCCGCCGGCCCGATGCGCGCGGTTGCGAATCTCCCGCCCGAGAAGGTGAGCTCGGGGGTCTCGCTCAACATGCGTTTCCACCCGTCGTTTATCGAAACCGAGCGCGGGCTGGACACCTACACGGGCCTCATCAGGACGTATTTCTCGATGGGCGGGATGCACCTGCAGCCCAACGTCGTCTCGACCGAGGTCCTCCGCGACGCCCAGGCGCACCCCGACAGGCACAAGGACCTCGTTGTCAAAGTCTCCGGTTACTCGGCATATTTTTGCGACCTGGGCCGATCGATCCAGGAGGACATAATCGCCAGGGCGGAGTTCGGCGCGTGAATGGGCTGATTTTTGACGTGTCGCGCGGGTGCGTGGACGACGGGCCGGGGTACCGGACGGTCGTTTTCCTCAAGGGCTGCGCGCTCGACTGCCCGTGGTGCCACAACCCGGAGGGGAAATCGTTTCAACCCGAGATCGCCTTCGACCCCGCGAAATGCCTGTCCTGCGGCGCCTGCCAAGCCGCGTGCCCGCGCCAGCGGGCTCACGACCTACGACCTCCGACTCACGACATGGGACTCGGGCCTCGGGACTCGAAGCCCCCGGCTCCGGGCTACGGACTTCGGACTCCGGACTCGGTCGTCAGTCGTCGGTCGTCAGGCGTCAGTCATCAGTGGCGCCTGGGTTGCACCGCGTGCGGGAAGTGCGCGGTCGCGTGCCCATCGGGGGCGAGACGGTTGGCGGGGGAAGAGTACACGGTCGGCGCGTTGGTGGACGAGGTCACGGCCGATTTACCGTTTTTTTCGGGCACCGGCGGCGGCGTGACGTTTTCCGGGGGAGAGCCGATGGCGCGGCCCGATTTCGTCTTCGAGTGCGCGAAGATGCTTCGGGCGCGCGGGATTCACGTTGCGGTCGAGACGGCGGGGTTCTGGCCGGTGCAGCTCGTCCGAAAGCTCGTGGACGGAGTGGACCTGATACTCTTCGACATCAAACATGTCGACGCCCGGGCATTCCGCAAAGCGACGGGGAAAGACGTCTCCCCGGTTCTCAAAAACCTCGAAACGACCCTCGCGTCAGACCTGCCCGTCGAACTCCGCCTGACACTCATCCCCGGCTTCAACGACTCGGCGGCCGATCTGAAGGCCATTGCAAAGTTCCTGAAGTGCATGCCCCGCATGCCGCCCGTCACGCTCCAGCCGTTCCACCGCCTGGCGGTTTCCAAACAGGCCATCTTCGACTGCGCGTATCCGTATGCAGGGGCAAGACCCGTGACGCGAAAAGAACTCGGCACCGCGCGCCGAACGCTCGCACGCGAGGGGATCAAGACCGCTTGATGCGCAGCCACGGACCTCTTGAAGCTATTCCGCCCTGCGTTCCGTCGGCCGAATCGCCGCATCTTGGCTCTCACTCTCCACCCCCCCGCGCCGGCTTCCGGCATGAACCCGGCCTGACACCCGATGCCGCCGAGGGCGGCCGAGCCTTGCCCCCAAGGTCCCTTTCACACCGCCAAAGACATGGTTTGCCAGCGTTTGTGTCTAGGAGTATGCTCCGGAAGAGAGGCAAACGGGAGAGGCGGGTTGGTGGCGAGAATAGGCAACATGACGTTTGTTTTGTCAGAACTCCCCCAAAAATACCCGATGGAACTTCCTATCGACTCGGAACGGGTTCAGAGCGTCGTGCACCGAACGGCCGGCCAAGCGCCGCCGAACACGAGACAAACATGGGAAGTTGGCGTAGAGTGTTCGTGCAACGGCATGCAGCTGACAGGGGTACGCGCCGCAGTTGATGCCGAACGTTCGGCAGGGCAAAGAATTGAGAAAGGAAGCACATGACTGACGCTAAGGTCTACGGTGAGTTCAAAGGGCCGTATCGCCAGAAGAGCGTCAAGGAACGGATCGAGGCACTCTTCTTGGACAATCTTGGCAAAGTGGTCGGGCGCGACGTGATCCTGCGTGCGGCACGCGACCCGAAAACGAAGAAGGAGCCGGAGAACTGGCACCAGCGCTTGTCGGAACTGCGCACCGACGATGGCTACACGATTCTGTCCTGGCGGAATCGTGGCGATCTCAAGGTTCAAGAGTATCTGATGCCCAGTGCAATCAAGCGGAAGAAGGCCGGCAAGCGAGTCAGACCCAACGACGAAACATGGATTGCCATCCTAGATCGGGCCAAGCACTGTTGCCAATGGTCCGAAGGAGGACACGTATGCGGACTCCATGAAGGTGACGTTGACCCTGTCGGGGGTGGGCGTGTGCAACTGACCCCTGACCACAAGAATCCCCATTCCTTGAACCCCGATGCCGACCCATCCGATCCCGCTCAGTGGACAGCTCTGTGTGGCCGACATCAAGTCACGAAGAAAAACTACTGGGACTCGACGACCGGAAAACTGAACACATACGCCATCGTTCAGTTCTCGACACGGCAGGAGAAGGAAATTGTGTTCAAGTTCCTGCTGGACTACTTTGGGTACGAGATGAACGAGAAGGGCGAGATCGAACGAAAATGAAAACACACGACACTACGCGCCATGCGGAACTTCTTGAGTTAAGGGACACCATCGCGTCTCAACTGGGAAAGCAGGGCGTTGTCATTCTCCCCCCGATGGACATAGAGTTGTCATCGCAACTTCTCTTGGCCCTGGGATTCCACGCGCAATGTTGCGTTCTTGACCCTTGGTACAACAAAGGGGTCGGCGGCGTGCGTGACGACTACGACGACTATCTCCCGCAACTCCTGCGGTGCGTCGCGCCACTGTCGGATCACGTTTTTTTGTGGGGCTTTCCCGAAATCGTCGCACGATTTGTTCGGATGCTTCCTGAACCATTGACGCTTAGATGCTGGTTGACGTGGTTCTACAAAAACTCTCCATCTCGCATTCGCGGCTGGAGGTCGGCGCAGATGACGTGTCTTCACCTTACGATCCCCAACGCAGTGATGCACGTTGAGAACTTCCTCAATGACGTGCAACGGGAAAAGATGCAGCACGGCAAACTATTGTACATTCCTGGGCCGCCCAGCGTGATAGAAGAGTCTCTACTGTGCGGCTTCGTCGGGAGAAATGAACAAACCGGACATCCGTCGCAGAAGCCCCTTTCGGTGATCGAGAAGACACTTCTCATGGCCACTTCGCGTGGCGAGCTCGCGATTGACCTCATGAGTGGATCAGGCACAACCGGTGAGGCATGTATGGCAAACGAGAGGTTCGCTATCCTCTGTGATATCTCGGAGGAGTACACTCGCATTGCAGAGGAACGGCTTGGGATCGCGAGAATCGAGATTGAGGACTCGATGCTCACCTTGTTGTCATCGGCAGAACACCGCCTTCCACAGGAGGGGGTCGCACTTCCAGCCAAGCACCCACGCCCCGCCGTGGCTCGACTTCAGAGCCGCCGAAATCAATTGGAGCTCAATATGGAATAGAAGAGGCAGAATCCTCGACCACCTCAAGTTGCCCGCCTCCCCGCCCCCCTTTGCGCCGCCGGCCGCGACGGACGAACGGGCAACGGTGCCACCCATAGAAATCGGGCCTTGCCTTTTGCCCCAAACGGTTTCCCGCTGCGGGGCGCGCCCGTTGTTTCCCGGTTCACTCAAGGACTATCGAGGAGCACGCGCACCCTTTGTCTCCGAACCCCCCTCCGCTGTCGTTGCGGCACCCGGGATTGTCAATGGTGATCTCGACGCCCATTTCGTCAAGGCATCCTGTCCATTCGCCGGCCTCGCACACCTGCTCTCCCACAATGCCGCATTTCGAGCACCTCTTCGGGGGCACGTCGTCGGCAATGCCGTTGCAATCGTTGTCCCGGCCGTCGCATACCTCGGCGGTGGCGGACTCCATGATGGTGGTCAACGCGACGTCGAGCGTTGCCGCGTCGTCGGCCTTGAAATAGCCGTCGGCCTGCGCGGCGTTGGCCGTGCCGCCGGCCGACGCCATTGCCTCGAGCGTGACCGGGTCCACGCCGGAACCGAAACCAATGACGAAGACGGCCGTGCCCTTCGAAAAGACGTCGCCGGCCGCTTTGACGGGGGAGTCCGCGTCGGAGGCGCAGGTATCCTCGCCGTCGGTGAGCAAGAGGACGAAGCTCCTTCTGCTCGCGTCGAGGAACGAAGGCTCGGCGGCAAGCGCGAAGAGCGTCGCGGCGATCGGGGTGGACCCTTGCGGCTGTGACTCCTCCGCCCGCATCTTCCCGGTTATCGAACCGGACGTGTCGTAGTCCATCGCCACCAGAATCTCCCCCGGCCCGCAGTCGTCATCCCCCCAAGGAAACATGGTCAGCCCGAAGCGGACCTTGCCGCCGTACAACGAAAGTGCCCTTTCGATCGTCGCAAGGGCGATCTCGTATTTGGAGTCTCCCGAGGGGTTCAAGTCGGTCGGGTCCGACATCGAGCCCGACTTGTCCACCACGAACATCACGTTCGGGTACTCGCAACCCGAGTCAGCGGCAACCGCCGGAACCGGGGCCGCCGCGACCAAAACAAAGACAATGAACCAAACCCGCATTTTCCGCCTCCTGGCGACATGGATTTCCCGGACAGCCGGATGATAGCAAAACGTCGCGCCGTTTTGCAACATCTCCGCCTTGAAAGCTTTGGGATTTGGGCGTAGGCTCTCGGCGTTTTCGCGAACCAGACACGGGGCGGCGGATGGACAAGAAGGACATCGCGGCGGCGCTCGAAGAGATCGGGACGCTTCTCGACCTTGCGGGGGAAAACCCTTTCAAGGTGCGTGCGTACCAGAACGCCGCCCGGGCCATCGAGCAGATTCCGGGGAACCTCGACGACGCGGTCGTCTCGGGGAAGCTCCGCGAGGTCAAGGGGATCGGCGAAGGCATTTCGCAAAAGATCGCCGAGCTCCACGCGACCGGTTCGCTCGGATACCTCGACGAGCTTCGCGCCAAGATCGAGCCGGGGCTTTTGGAGATGCTCAAGATCCATGGCTTGGGCCCCAAACGCATAAGGCTCATCCGCGAGACACTGGGAATCACCACGCTCGGAGAGCTCGAGTACGCCTGCAAGGAAAACAGGTTAAAGCTCCTCGAAGGCTTCGGCGAAAAGCTCCAGGAAAACGTGCTCCGGGGGATCGAGGACCTCAAGAAATACAAGGACCGGCACCTCTGGGTCGAGGCCCACCATGCCGCCGAGCAGGTCATAACGCTTTTGGGCGGGGTGCGGGGGGTTTCGGACCCGCAGGCCGCCGGGAGTCTCAGGCGCTGCCGCGAGACGGTCGGCGACATCGACGTCCTGGCCGCCGTCGAGCCGAAGGACCGCGCAAGGGTCGCCGCGGCGCTCACCGGGTCGAAGCTTGCGGCCTCGGTCATCGGAAGCGGGGACACGAAGGTGTCGTTCCGCACGCCGCACGGCCTAGGCTGCGACGTGCGCATGATCACCCGCGCCGAGTACCCCTACACGCTCCATCACCTGACCGGGAGCAAGGACCACAACGCCGCCATGCGCGGGCGGGCCCAAAAACTCGGGTTCAAGATGAACGAGTACGGGCTGTACAAGGGGGAGCGGCTGGTGCCGTGCGCGAGCGAGGATGAGATCTTCGCGGCGCTCAAGCTCCAGTACATACCGCCGGAGCTCCGGGAGAACATGGGCGAGATAGAGGCCGCCGAGTCCGATGCCATTCCGGCGCTTCTCCAGAAAGACGATCTTTTGGGCGTCATGCACGTCCACACGTCGTGGAGCGACGGCCGCAACCCGCTCGACGAGATGGTGCGCGCCGCGAAGGACCTTGGGTTCTCGTACGTCGGGATCGCGGACCACAGCAGGAGCGCCGCGTACGCCGGAGGGCTTTCGCCCGAGCGGGTGCGCGAGCAGCGCAAGGAGGTGCGTGCCGCCGAAGACAGGATTGGGGTGCGTGTGCTTTTCGGAATCGAGAGCGACATCCTGCCGGACGGATCGCTCGACTACGACAAGAAGACGCTCGACCTCTTCGACTTCGTGATCGGGTCGGTCCACTCGAAATTCAACATGGAACGCGGCGAGATGACCAGGCGCATCCTCAAGGCGATGGAGGACCCGCACCTTTCGATGGTCGGCCATCTCACGGGCAGGCTCCTGCTCGCGCGCGAGCCGTACGAGGTCGATCAGGAGGTCGTCCTGCACGCGGCCGCCCGCTTCGGCGTGGTGATGGAGCTCAATGCCAACCCGAATCGCCTCGACCTCGATTGGAGGATTCTGCGCCAGGCCGCGGGCCTGGGTGTGTTGGTTTCCATCAACCCCGACGCGCACGAGGTCGAGGGGCTCTCGGACACGTTTCTGGGCGTCGGGATCGCGCGGAAGGGCTGGCTTTCGGCAAAAGACGTCCTGAACACCCGGAGCGCAAAAGAGGCGTTGGAGAGGATGAAGAGGAACTGATGCCGAAGACGCCGTCAGAAGTCAGATCTATCCTCAAGACTCTCCACCGTTTGTATCCGCAGTCGCGCACGGCGCTCCGGCACGGCGACCCTCTTGAGCTCCTGGTCGCAACGATCCTCTCGGCGCAGTGCACCGACGTGCGCGTGAACGAGGTCACCACGACGCTTTTCAAAAAGTACCGAGGGGCGGGGGACTACCTCAAGGTCCCGCAGGAGGAGCTGGAGTCCGACATCAGGTCCGCGGGGTTTTTCAGGAACAAGGCGCGCTCGATCCGCGGCGCGTGCGAGACGCTGCTTCGGGACTTCGGCGGGAAGGTGCCCGAGACGATGGACGAGCTCTTGACGCTCCCGGGCGTCGGGCGGAAGACCGCCAACTGCGTTTTGGGGAACTTCTTCGGGAAGGCCGAGGGGATCGTGGTCGACACACACGTTCTGCGGATCTCGGGGCTCATGGGGTTTTCCAGGCAGAAGGACCCCGAAAAGGTCGAGCAGGACCTCGTACGTCAGGTGCCGAGGGACGAGTGGATAGATTTCTCGAACATGCTCATAGACCACGGCAGGGCGGTGTGCAAGGCGGGGCGGCCCGACTGCCCGAAGTGCGGAACAAGAAGATGGTGCGATTGCGGGAGACGAACGGCCGGGGGTTGAATCGTGCGCCCGGTCCTTGCTCATCCCTGGGATCTGAGCGTGCCCGAAGCCCGGGCGCTTCAGGAACGACTTGCGCCCCGGGTTGTCCTGCGGCCGTTCGGAAAAAGGTCGTTTCTCATTGCCGGGACCGATGTCTCGTTCGACGACGATCGCGGTTTTGCCGTCGCCGGCGTGGTGGTGCTTTCGGTCCCTTCACTCGACGCCGTCGAGGAGGCGTGGGCCGAACGGAGGCTCACTTTTCCTTACGTGCCCGGGTATCTTTCGTTCAGGGAGATCCCCGCGCTCTGCGCGGCGCTGGAAAAGATCGGAAGTCCCGTGGACTGCGTCATGGCCGACGGGCAGGGGATCGCCCACCCGCGCAGGTTCGGCCTTGCCTCGCACCTTGGCATGGTGCTGGGCGTTCCGACGCTCGGGTGCGCCAAGAGCCGGTTGATTGGAGAGCACGACGAGCCGGGGATCAGCCGGGGATCGAGCACAGCCCTTTTGATTGGAAACGAAACCGTCGGCGCTGTGGTCCGGACGCGCGACGGCGTGTCACCCGTCTACGTCTCTGCGGGACACTTGATTGACCTTGCGGGCGCGGTGCGCTTGACGCTTGCCTGCGCGTTGACGCGCGTCCCCGAGCCCACCCGCAGGGCGCACATGCTTGTCACCGCGGTCAAACGCGGTACCGCTCAAGCTCTTCGGGCGGGAGCGAATAGACGCACCCCGACTCGTCCGAGAGCATGAGCGTCCCATCCAGGGTGCGCTCGGCCTCAAGCGACGAAAGCCGCGCAATGAAGTGCGGGCTCTGCGAGGTCGCCATCGATTCGCACGCGCGGATCCCGGCCTCGATGGCCGCCCGGGCCGTTTCGCACTGCACCCGGCTCACGCGGTCGTGCACCCCGGTGTGCCTGATGCTCGCCCAGGCGCAGCGTCCGCAGTAGCCTGCGTGCCCGCACCCGGCGCAGTCGGCCGCCGCGGCCTGCCGCACGGCGTTGAACGCGTGTCCGTCCGGCGGCCGGCTCCACCCCGAAAAAACGTTTCCCATGGCGTCCGGGCCGGACCCGACGAACCGCCAGCACGGGTAGATCGTTCCTTCGCAGTCCACCGCAAACAGATGGCTCGCGGCGCCGCAGAAAAGCCCGGCGTCGGGCACCGACCGGCCCCGCGCCAGGGAATCGAACGCCGGGACCGCGAGCTTCCGCCCCGCGGCCACGCCCGCCGAATACCAATCGGCAAAGCGTTCGAGCTCGCGCCGGAGCGCCGCGTACGCGAGCTGGTCCCAATGCGGGTCGGTCAGATCGAATGCAAAGCCGAGTTTCCTAAACCCCAGGCCCGCAATGTGGACGGCGTTGTCGAAGAAATGCCTGGCCGAGGCGGCGGTCACGGTCATCCGCACGTACACCGCGGGCTCGTACAAGGTCAGATCCCCGATCATCGGCTCGACCAGCCCGTATGAGGGGCCGCCGCCGGTAGTGGGGCGGACGGTGTCGTGGTGATCGGGCGCCCCGTCGAGCGAGAGCGTTATCCGTGCGCCGAGGTCGCGGAAGAAGGCAAGCCGGGTGTTGTCGAGGAGCGTCCCATTGGTATTGAGCGAAAACGTCGCGCCGGGGATCCTTTTTTTGGCGCTTGACGCCACCGACTCGATGAGATCAAAGCGCGTGAGCGGCTCGCGGCCGAAGAAGCCTATGTCGGTCGACGGCGCGCCGCGTTCGCCCGCGTACCCGGCGATGAAGTCGAGCGCGCGCTCGGCCGTGCGGAGATCCATGGTCCCCTGCGGGGACTCCGGACGGTAGTAGCAGTACGCACACGCGAGGTTGCATTCCCCCGTGAGATAGAGCGCCCAGATCTGCCGCGTCGACATGGCCTAAAACCCCCGGACTGCGTCAAATATAGAACATCGGTGCGTTGAGCCCCTGTGCCTTTTCGGTGATGGTGTAGAGATCTATCGAGTCGAGGCGCTTTTCGAGGTGCTCGCCAATATCGGCCCAGACGCCGGCGAGAAGGCGCGCCGTGAGGCCCGGCGACGCCGGCGCGAACCGCATCACCGGCCCCTCGACCGCCCGTACGATGTCGCCGAGAGTTATCTTGGACGGGATGCGCGCCAGCTTGTACCCGCCCTCCTTGCCGCGTAGGGCGTTGACCAGTCCCCCTTTCTGGAGGACCAGCATGATCTGCGTCAGGAACTTCAGTGGGACTTCCTGGACGCGCGCAATCTCGCCCGCCGTCACCGGCCGCCCGGCGTCGTACTTCATTGCGAGGTGAATCATCGCCAGGATTGCGTACTGCGTCTTGCTCGAAACCTTCATCTCCGCCTGCCCGTCCGTATCCTACCCCAAGCCGAGGGCATGAGCAAACAATCCTCGGCCCTCATTTCGCGATCTTCCAGGTCCCGCCGCCAATGCCCAACCTCCGCCCAACCATAACTCCGCTCTAAGGAAACTCCGTCGAGGAGCGGTGTCTCACCAAACGGTGGAACGGGGCTCCTCAGACTCCAGTTTCGCCAATTTGGAGCCGAAGATTTGACACGGGATGACACGCTCAACCCGGCATCACGCCGC
>JACRCP010000042.1 GCA_016218965.1 Deltaproteobacteria bacterium
CCTCGGGGAACGGCCGGTCACCAACCGCATTCCACGCAAGTTTGCGCTCTCATCTATGGTGTCTCCCGACGAGCGGACTCGGGCCGAGCAACTGGCGCTGTTCTTCTTCATGCAGAGCCACTTCGTGGCCGATGCGTGCATGCCGTGCCACTGCGACAAGCGGGCGATTTCGAGCTACGTCGGCAAGCTCCACCCCCAATGGGAGTTGATGATCGAGAAGATGGTGGGAGACGGTTTCGACGGCGACCGCGTCGAGCGTTGCCACGACAGGCCGCGGGAGCTTTTGGACGCCGCCCGGAAAGTGGACGAGCGGGCGGGGATCGAGTTCGATCTCCCGATTCCCGAACCGAAGGGCGGGGACATGTGGAAAGACGCCGTGGCGGTCTGCCGGGGGAGCTTTGCAGTGGCAAGCATCGTCGCGCCGCCCGCGGAGTTCCCCTACGACGGGGACAAGACCGCGTCGCTCTCGGTCAAAGACCTGAAAGCCGACCCGGCGGCGTGGGAAAAGTTCGAGCGCGCGACGGCGGCGATCATGCACGACGCGGTGCTGAACGTCGCGATGTACTGGAAGAGAGTTTGGAAACGCCTGGACCGGAAGGACTGAGCGCATGTTTTGCCACAGAGACCACAGAGAGCACAGAGAGGTTTGACATGAAAACAACGACACAGAAGAAGATCATCATGGGGCAGACGGCGGCGGTCGTGGGATTCGCCGGGTTCGCGGTCCTCATGTTCCTCTTGCGCGGGGAGATCCGTCACGCGCTCGGCGTGCCGCCTGGATTGATCCTGATGATCGTATCCGCCAGCGTCGCGGCGGGGACGGCGATGATCTTTATGAGGTATCTCGGCAACGGAAACGGTCATCCGGCATTTCTTGCCACAGAGACCACAGAGAACACAGAGGGGTCCGTCGCACACGGACAAACAAAGTTTGTCCGTGGCACCCCGTCGCTCGAAACAAGTTCTCTCTCTGCGGTCTCTGCGCCCTCTGCGGTTGCAAGCCCGGTGTCCGAAGCCGCAAACTCGGTGAACTCTGTGTCCTCTGTGGCAGAAAATCCGGCTGCCGTGTTTGCCGCAACCTCTCTCCGTCTCCGCCGGGAGATCGCCGCGCTCTCGCGGCGGGGGAACCTCAATCTTTCTATCGGCGTCATCACCACCGGCTTCGCCCTCGGCCTTCTCGCCTACATGATCTTCGACGAATCCACTTCCCCCGATTCGTTCGCCGCCGCCCTCTCGCACTACGTCCCGCGGATCACCACCGTCACCTTTATCGAGGTTTTCGCCTTCTTCTTCCTGAAGCTCTACCGGGCAAGTCTCATCGAGATCAAGTTCTACCAGAACGAGCTCACGAGTCTTGCCTCCCTCCAGATAGCCCTCGAAACCTCCCGCGACTGCCCCGACCCGGATGCCGTGCGCACCGTCCTGGACCGTCTCGCCCGTCGCAACCCGAACGCTCACGCGGTCGACCCGTTCTCGCCGACGCCTTCGCTACCAGAGGATGATCGCCTCAAGGCTTTGGGCGAATTGCTCGCGAAGGCGGCGGGCGTCGCTGCTGGAGCGAGGCTCAAGTAGGGCGCACTGGCCCGGTCGGCAACCGGGCCATTTCAGCGTCCGTGGAATTGGTACGGGTGGTTGACCTCCAAGAGTTGGCACACCGACAAAAAGTCTTCCGCGTACATTTGGCCGTCCTATTGTCGAATTCCTCTTCGGAGATGGTCCGTCCGGCGGCGTCCCGAATCGATTTCCATGCCGACACGTCCGAGCCGGCCTGGTTCCCGCGCCCGGGGCGGCAACTCTTTTCAGAGTTGGATCACATCGCGCAATCTTTGACCCGGGGTGGCCGCTTCGCGTCAACCCCGGGCTGGATTCCGAGCCTGTCACTCGCGGTCCCCCGTCCCTGGTGTTCGGTCACCCTGGCATTCGGAGTACGCTCGTAGTCGACACCCACAGCCCCGCCCCGGCGCGCCCTGGAGCCCCGGCTCGCCCCGAACCTGGGCCAGAAGCGACGAAACGCCCGGCGGAGCATGCGCGAGCCGGGGAGGAAGGGCGTGCCGGGGTGGGGCGTTCCCGCACGTACTCCGGATTCCAGGGTCACGAGCTTTGACTTGCGCAAAATCCGCTGATAGCATGTGCCGCCGTTTGAGGGTTTCGTCGCGAATTCAGGAGGGGCGGGATGTTTTTGAAACACGGTGTTTTTGTCGTTGTGGTTGCTCTGGCCGCGGCAGGGTGCGGCGCTTCCGGTTCGGTGCGGCAGGCGGCGTCGGGCGGGGGCGGACTGGACGGCGGTGCGGTTTCCAAACCCGGCGAGTGCGAAGGGCTCGAGTGCGGCTACGGCCCGATGGGCGGCTGGTGCGGAACGTGCGCTTCGGGCCGCGCATGTTCAAAGGGGAAATGCGTCGTGAGGGGCGGGGACGCGGGAACGGTCGTTGCCCCGGACGCCGGCGGCGCCGGCGACTCCGGAGAAAAAGATGCCGGTCAGGCGCCTGCGACCGACGGCGGAGTCTCGGACACGGGCCCCGCGGACGTGGGCAGGGCCGACGCCGGGACGTCTGCCGACTGCAACCGCAAATCCTGCGGTGACGACGACGGGGCCGGCGGGCGCTGCCTCGGCTGTTCGGGCGCGAATGAAATCTGCGACACGGTGACGTACACGTGCGTCTGCGTCGGCGACTGCACGGGAAAGTACTGCGGCGACGACGACGGTTGCGGCGGCCGGTGCACCGGTTGCGTCAACCCCGAGGCGGCGTGCGACACGGTTTCATGGCGCTGCGAGGGTCTTTGCCCCGGCGGCGTCTGCGGGTGCGAGCCGGACTGCTCGGCCGCGTGGTGCGGCTGGGATGACGGATGCGGGGGCAAGTGCACGAGATGCCCCGACCCGCGCGACACGTGTGACGTCGCGACGGGGTTCTGCGGTTGCCTTCCGAACTGCGCTCAGAAGTTCTGCGGCCGCGACGACGGCTGCGGCGGGGTGTGCACTGGGTGTCCCGACCCGCGCGAGCGCTGCGACCTGGTCGCCGCGCAGTGCGTCTGCGACGCCGACTGCACCGGCAAGTTCTGCGCCGAGGACGACGGCTGCGGCGGGGAATGCACGGCGTGTCCCGGGCCCGGCGAGGTCTGCATCCCCGGCCTCGGCTGCTGTGCGCCCGACTGCGCGGGCCGCTTCTGCGGGGACGACGACGGCTGCGGCGGGCGGTGCGACGGCTGCCCGGGCGCCGGGCAGGTGTGCGACACGGCGTCGTGGACGTGCTGCACTCCGGATTGCGCGGGGCGCACGTGCGGGCAGGCCGACGGCTGCGGAGGTCTTTGCGGCGGGTGCCCCGGCCCGAACGAATGGTGCGACCCGGCGACATGGCAGTGCATCGCCTGCGACCCGACGGGACCCGACGTCTACTCGGTTTGTGAAGACGGCGACGGGTGCCGGTGCGGTCTGGACTGCGTCCGGTGCGAGGACGGCTGTGTTCCGATGTGGATCAACGACCCCCTTGCGCGCGGGGAGTGTCTTGACGATTGCACCGCCGATCCCGGAACCTGCGGTCCGGGCCAGGTCTGCCACTGCTGGCAGAAGGCGGGAAACACCTGTCTCAATTCCGCGTGTTTCGACGCCGGGACGCTCTCGGGGAACTTCGCGGCCAAGACCCTCAACTCGTGCAACGACCAGCCCGCACAGACCGACATCGGGTCCGGCAACATGTCGTACGCCATTGCGGGCAAGAGCTACTCGTGGAACCTGTTCATCGCCTGCCACTACCTGTCGGCCGATGGCTCGCTGGATCTCGTTTTGGTCCAGGGAGTCAAAGTCTGCGGCATGCAGGCGTGTCCCGATTGGATAGCAATGGGTGCGGTGACCGCCGACCTGGCGATCGGCACGATGAATCTTGGTGACGGGAAAGTCATGGTCGAGCATGACCAGTTGACGTATTCCGGCTCGAACTTGACGGACTACTGGATTCGCGGTTTGGGCGAGAGCGGATCCATCAACTTCACCGCCGCGGGGAAGACGGGGAAACAACCGATCGGCGGGACCGCTGACGTCGAGATGATTCGGTTCGACTACGAGGTTTGCGGGGGCGGGAGCGGCGTGCCTTGCCAGTGACGGCAACGCAAAGTGTTTTCCGGCGTGTGTGCAAGGAGGATCGAGGAATGAAAAGGGCGTTGATTCTGGCAATACTGCTGGCGGTCACGGCGGCGGTTCCTGGCAGTGCCGCCGGTCAGGAGAACCCGTTTGACTCCGGAGCCGCGGCGCCTGCATCGGTACAGACCGTTCCGTCGCCGCCGCCGGCCCAACCACAGCCTGTATACCAACCGCCGGCGCAACCCCAACCGGTTTACCAGCCGCCGCCTCCTCCGGCCCGACCTGCGGCGCCCGAGGCAAGGACCATCGATGCCTACCAGGGTCCCGCGCCCGCGGGGACTCAGCCCGCGGCCGAGCAGGGCGGCGCAGGGGCGCCACAGGCATCGGGCTTTCCGGGGAAGCTCGCGGCCGGGGCCTTTCTGTCGGTCATGAAGGGCGCCGGTCCCGAAACGGGATTGGTGTTCAGGGGCTGGCCCCACGAGATGCTGGGGCTTCAGGCGAGCTTCGGCGTCAATGCGTGGGCGTACGAAACCGGCGCTGCCGGCGAGCAGACCTCGACTGCCGAGATCTCCCCGGCCATACGGATCATGTTGGCGTTCCTCCGAACCGCGGCCTCGCGCATGTACGTGGCGGCAAACGGCGGGCCCCTGCTGGTCAAACCTGCCGGCGAAGACCTGGGCGCGGGTCTCCAGGCCGGCCTGGACCTCGGGATCGAGACGCTGCTCATCAAGGACTCCGGCGCGGCGCTCGACGTCGCGGGCGGGGTCACGTACTATTCGTACAAGGCCGCCGCGCTCGGCAACGGCGTGCGGTCGCATTTCACGCTGGGTTTCAACTACTACTTTTGAGCAACAAATAAGGAGAAGGAGGGAGACAATGCGAAATTCCAGTGGAATCGAGTTCCTGATCGTGGCTGTCTGCGTCGCGGCGCTCGCGGCGGGGTGCACCGAGTCCAAACCGAACCAGCCGCCGGCAATCGTGCTCACGGGCCCCAACGTCGCGCGGGTGAACGTGGCCGCGACGTTTGACGCGTCCGAGACCGAGGACGAGGACGGGTACGTCGACCTGGCTTCGTGGAGCTTCGACTTCGGCGACGGCTCCGAGCCGCTCACCGGGGCCAACAGCGCCTCGCACGTGTTCACCAAGGCGGGCGAGTTCCCCGTGACCGTTTCGGTCAAGGACGACGACGGGGCGGAGAGCAAGGTGTCCAAGGTGGTGTCCGTCGTCGCGAACTCGGCGCCGCGCGCAGTGCTTTCCGGTCCCTCCGCGGTCCGAAAGGGTCTGGAGGCCCGTTTCGACGCGAGCGCCTCCGAGGACGGGGACGGCTACATCACAGAGTACTCGTTTGACTTCGAGGGCAAGACCCCCGCGGTCAAGGCCGGCGCCGTCATGTCGCACGTGTACACGGCGGCCGGTTCGTACACGGTCACGGTGGAAGTCACGGACAACGACGGCTCGACCGGAAGCGTGTCACTGCAGGTTCTTGTGACTGAAAACGTCCCGCCGGCGGCCTTGCTGACCGGCCCGGCGGTCGCCCGGATCAACCAGGTCGTCACGTTCGACGCGTCGCTGAGCGCGGACTCGGACGGATCGATCGCTTCTTTCGCCTTCGATTTCGGGGACGGGACGGCTGTGGCCGGCGTCTCCTCGGCCTCGCACGCATTCGCCTCGGCCGGCCCGTACACGGTCAAGGTCGAGGTCACGGACAACGACGGGGCCAAGGCGACGGCTTCGGTGTTGATTGCCGTGACCGCAAACGCGGTCCCCGTGGCTTCGTTCACCGGTCCCACGACGGCGGTCGTGGGCGAGGTGGCGACGTTCGACGCGAACGGCTCGACCGATGCCGACGGGCAGGTCGTATCGTATACGTTCGACTTCGGCGAGCTGATCGACGGCGGCGCGGTCACCGCGAACGCGGTCGTGGCCGACCACACGTACACCGCGCCCGGAAAGTACGACGTCAAGCTCACGGTCAAGGACAACGACGGCGCCGAGGGGACGGTCACGCGGCAGATCACGGTCAGCACGGTCGCGGCGGCCGGGACGCCGCCCACCGCGGTGTTCACTTACCCGACGACCGCGTTCGTGAACGCCTCCGTGCAGTTCGACGGGACGCCTTCGACCCCGGGGAGCGGCAAGATCTCGGCGTACGACTGGGACTTCGGCGATCAGGGGACCGCGACGGGGGCGATCGCGCACCACACATTCGGGGCCGCGGGGGTCTACACAGTGAAGCTCACCGTGTCGTCCACACAGGCCGACGGGACGACCGTACTCACCAACTCAATGAGCGCCCAGATCAACGTCGTAGACAGGACCATTGCCATCGTGGATGTGGCGCCGAACACCGGTTCCATTGAAGGCGGGGCGATCTTCACGATCACCGGGACGGGGTTCGACGCGTGCACCGCCGGTTCGGTCGAGTTCAGGTCACGGGAGTGGAACGGATGGACCTCGGCCGTGGCGGCGACGTTCATTGACGCGACCAATGTCAAGGCCGTCGCCCCCGCGCAGCCCACCGAGATCGCGGGGCGGACCGTGGACCTGTGGCTCAGCAACTGCTTCGGCGACTTCGCGTTTCTCGAAAACGCGTTCACGTACGAGCCGCTCTCGGCGCAGACCAACCGCGCGACGACGCCGTTCTGCCCCGCGCTTTTGACGACCGGCGGGACTTCTCTGGGCTTCAAGCAGAACGAGGACGACGTGTCGGTCGAGGTCGCCATGCCGTTCGGGTTCGAGTACTACGGCCAGGTCTATCCCGAGGGGACCAAGATCTCGGTTGCGACCAACGGCTGGATGTCGTTTACGAGCACGGGCTACGGCTACTCCAATACCGCCGCGCTCCCGAGCTGGAGCTACCCGGACACGCTCATCGCGCCGTTCTTCATGGACATGAACACCGGCACGGCGGGTCAGGTCTATTCCGAGACGCGCGGAACCGCGCCCAACCGGACGCTTGTGATAGCTTGGCGGGACATGGTGCGCCGCGGCGCCGACGGGAAGTTCCTCGACGAGAAATACGCGTTCGAGGCGATCCTGTACGAGAGCAGCAACGACATCAAGTTCCAGTACCTCAACACGTACGGCGGCACGTTCGGCGGCGGCTCGGACGCGGTGATTGGTCTTCAGGGCATCGCCGATTTCAACGGCGTGCTCTCGGGCACCGGGATCTTCAAGACCGTCCAGCCGGGGCTGGCGCCCGGGGGCAGGGCCATGACGTTCATGTACTCCGCGCAGAACACGCCCGGCTACTACACCGGATTCAACGAGCTGGAATCCCTCCACGTGTCGTCGACCACACCCACGGGCGGGGGCGTCCTGCGCTCGGACGCGGCGGCGTTCGGGCTCACGTTCTCGCTCCCCGTCAACTCGAACTCCATCACGCCGCAGACCATCCTCCTCGACGACGTGACCGGCGGCGCGCAGCCGGTCACGCTCCAGAAGGTCGAGGTGTCGGATTTCGGCACGAAACGTCCAGTGACCGGGACTCTCGACCTCCTCTTCCCGGCGGGGGCCACGCCGCTCACGACGCTCACGCTCAAGGCCGGGAACAGGTACCGGATGACGGCCAAGGCCGGAACGGCGGGGATCGTGGGGGCGAACGACATCCCGTTCTCGCAGGACCCAACGCAGATGGCGTGCGGGGCCTCGGGGACGGCGACGGATTTCGCCTCGCAGTTCACGGCATTCCCCGGCACCAGGGAACAGGACTTCATCACCGGCGCCGACTTTAGGGCGCTTGCATTTTCCTCGACTACCAACATGGCATTCATGACGACGAGCGCCACCAGTGTGGTGGCCCAGGATGTACCCACCCTCGTCAACGCCGCGCCAACCGCGCCGCTCACGGTAGCCCTCCAGGACTGCAACAGCCCGCAGGGCATCGCGACCACGGACGGCAAGAAGGTGTACGTGGCCTGCAACGGAAGCGGGAAAGTGGCCGGTGTGCTTTACGACAACGCCGTGAACCCCGCCACGTTCACGCAAGTGGACATGGATGCGGTCGCCGGCGGCGTCCAGGCGCTGAGCCTGCCGCAGATCGGCGGCAACCCCAACTCCCCCGCGCCGCTGGCCGCCATCTACGCCGGCACGCGCGTGTACGTGAGCAACGGCGCGACGGGTGCAAACGAGCCGAGCCGCGATGCCGTGTACCTGATAGATCCCAGCAACAACACGGCCGGCACGCCGATACGGCCGGTGGGCAAAAAGACGACGAGCTATCTCGGGGCGATGGCGGTCAACGCGACGGGCCAACTGCTGTACGTGCTCGACGTGGGCGGCTCTGCGCTAGCCGTCATCAACTACGGCAACAACACGGTCGTCAAGAACGTCGATCTCCCGACCACGGGCCTCAACCAATGCCTGAACCCGACGGCCGTTGCGCTCAACCCCGCCGGCACCCAGCTCTTCATAGGCTGCGGCGGGACGAACAAGCTCCTCATACTCGATGCCGCGACCTATGCGGTGGTGCAGGCGGTCACGACGAGCGCCAACTACGTGATAAGGGGCGTCACGTTCACGACGAACGGGAACCTCGCGTACCTTGCCGAGTACTGGAACAGCGCGACGGGCCGCGTGGGCGTTATCAATACCGAGAAGAACACGTACGTCGCGACGGTCACGCTATCCGCCGGCCCCGAGGCCATCACGTTCGTTCCCGCGTCGGGCAACAACCCCGGCTTCGGCCTCGTCGCCGAACGCTCGGGCTGGCTCGACTCGGTGAGGTGACGGCCCCGCTCTTCCCCTCGCCCACACGAACCAAGGCCCCCGGCTCGACCGCCGGGGGCCTTCTTGCTGGTGTCGTTTTTGGCCCATACTCGCCCCGACAGAACACATGCCCTGACGGCAGTTTTCTTGCTTGACGCCCGCAAGGTAGTTGTGCGATAGTATCTGCGGTTGCCGCTTCAGCACTGATCGAAGCCATATGCGCAAGGGGACGCCCGTGGTTCGACAGGCCCATGAAGATCAGATTCGACCATGCCTCGGTTGTGGTTTTGTGACCGTGGGAACGTCTCGGCACAACGTTTGCTCAGGCAGTCAGGCAGTCAGGCAGTCAGGCAGTTCTTCCAGACTCTTCGCGTAGTTGTTTTCTCCAACGGTCAATATCCCAGCGGATTGGGCCGTCACTCGGATGGGGGATCTCATCCCCGCGGCGCGCCCGGCCCGACGAAAGTTCTGGCCGCGCGAATCGAGGCGTTCGCGAGATGATGTACGGCCTCCGAAACACGCGCGCGCCTCCGCGTAGCGGGTGGACGGCGGAAGGAACAACGGGCATGAGATCCAAACGCCGATGGCAAACCGAGTGAGAGGGTGACCATGAAAACAAAACGGGCGAGATTCGCGGCCGTGATCCTTGCGGCAGCTACGCTCTACTGTGTCCCCGCTGAAGGGGGCTACATGAACGGCAAGTGGGGTGGAACAGCACCCGAGATCCCGTACAGGATCTGTTGCGGCCAGTTTCCGGGCGGCGCGTGTACTCCGGAGTTGATCAGCAACATTGCCAGCGCGGCGGAGACCTGGAACACACATGGGGGCGCGAACGTGAGGCTCAACTACGACGGCACGACGACCAGTACAGCCTGCACCAACGGCAACCAGTACGTTGAAGGCGTTGTGATCTTGACGACCTTCTATCAAATCAACGGCGCCGTCGGTCAAGCCGATTGCAACAAGCCGAACATCACACACTGTAGGGTCAAACTCAATACGTACTACGCGTGGACCACCGGTTGGCCGAGTTCAAACGAATGGAACTACCAGCAGGTCGTGTCACACGAGTTTGGCCATGTCCTTGGGCTGACGGACAATAACGCCGGCGATGTCTACACGACCATGGCTCAAGGCAACTACCTGTGGGAGCGCCACATCTGGGCCGATGACATCAACGCGTTGAAGAACGGCCCGGCATATTCATATGGGCAACGGGCCAATCAACCAATCTATCACGAGCGGTCGACGGACAATGCTCTGTCGTGGCAGTACCAGAGCAGCAACATGAATGAATACACGAACCTGAGCGTCGGCGTCGTAACTTCTCAAAAAGTGGTGGCGAAGCGCTTGCAGATTTCTTGACTTGGGCATTCGGTGGCTGAATAGATGATATCCGAGATGAACGAGCTTCCACCGATTCCGCCGTTGCCTGAGCTTCCGCCGTCCGGGGAACGTC
>JACRCP010000346.1 GCA_016218965.1 Deltaproteobacteria bacterium
GCCGAGATATGCTCGCCATTTGCTCGCTCGCGGTAATCACTTTCGCGTGATGCGGTGGGTGCCCGCTGTGTTCATTATTCCCATCGATGGGGTCGTCGGCATACGCAAGGGGGAGCGTTCGGCGTACCGGTTCTTCTCTTACTATCGGCGGCACCTCGTCAGATGGATAACGCGGCATAGACAGGTATCGGCTTGCGAACCGGGCGAGCCGACCCGCGCCTCCGTCCTCCCGGAGCGTTCCCTGTAACACGGAACACCACGCCGATTCAACCCGCAGGCGGGCTGAGCGCATCGCAAGTACCCGGCCCCGGACGCCCGAAACCGGATTTGCAATCCCCCGCCGCTTCCTCTATCCTCCCCGCATGCTCGCTCCGGAGGGGAAATTCATCCTTCGTAAACGGGAACCGCGATGAAAGCTCCTATGGACCGAGGTTGATCGGGATAGGTTGATTGGGTTATCATTCGGCCGGGGCAGAGAAGAAAAGGGGTGGTGACCATGGGAAGGATAGTCGCGTCGGTCAGGGTCGAGAATATCAAGGATACCGGGTCGAAGCTCCGCTGTGACGCGCTCGTGGACACCGGCTCGTCGTACATGGTGCTCCCAAGCGCGTGGCGCGAGCGGTTGGGTAATCTCGAGGAGATCGCGACTGTTCAGTTGGAAACCGCCACTCAGGACACGGTCGAGGGCAAGATCTGCGGCCCTGTGCGCATCCAGATCGAGGGCTTCAGGCCCATCTACAACGAGGTGCTTTTCCTCGACATGAAACCCAGCAACGGCGAGTACGAGCCGCTGATCGGCTACGTCATCCTGGAACAGTCACAAGCAGCCGTCGACATGCTCGGGCACCGCCTCATTCCCGTCAAGCGGATGGACTTGAAGTAGAGTATCTATGCTCCCGTTTGTGCCAGCCTGCCGGCGGCGTAAAGGGGTACCGTTTCGATGCGGTCGTACTTGGAGAAGTTTTCCATCGAGACACGGATGCCCTTTTCAAGCCCGCGCTCTTCCATGAACAGGCGCATGCTCTGCATCTGGCCGCGGGTGCCTGCCTTGACCTCGACCGGCACGATCGCGGTCCCCTGCCGGATGACGTAGTCCACCTCCGCATGAGCGCCCCTGGTCTCCCGGTGCCAGTAGTAAACGGCGGGCTTCACGTGCGAAGGGTGATTGCCGATCAGCTCGAGCCCGGTGAACGCTTCCGCAAGACCGCCCCTGTTGACGAGTTCCACCTCTCCGGCCGTCAGGTGGCCCGGGATGTCCAGTCCCATCAGGCGCTGATGGACGCCGATGTCGAACAAGAGGACCTTGAACTTCCTCTCGTCCGCCTGCGCACCGAGCGGAAGGCCTCGCGCATCGGTGTGAACGACGCGGTGGGCAAGCCCCGCCTTCACCAGGAGATCGAGGGCTTCCTTCAGAGGCTGGCCGCCGGCCGGCGAATCGACGTTGGAGTACTTGAACTTGCCGCCCGTTTGGAAGGTGACGGACCGGAACACCTCGGCGAGCCGGGCAACCGGCGATCGCTTCCTGTACTTGGCGAAATCGTCCTCGATGCCGATGACGAGATCGTCGAGCGTTTTGAAGCACGCCGGCAGGTCCCGCTTCTCCGTGTACGTCCGGACGACCGCGGGCATTCCGCCGACCACGAAGTAGGTCCTCACAAGATCGACCAGCCGCCGATGGAACGGCTCATCCACGGGATGGGCCGGGTCGGCGTTCTCGACGATTCCCGGCAGTGCGTTCTGGCCGACGGCAACGAGGAACTCGTCGAACGTGAGCGGGTACATGAACAGGGAACTCAACCTGCCCACGCCCAGCGAGGGGACTTCCTCGAGCGCGAGTTCGAGCAGCGACCCGGCCCCAACGACGTGCAGATCGGGCATCTTCTCGTGGAAGAAGCGAAGGGAACTCAGGGCGTCGGGGCATGCCTGGATCTCGTCGAAGAAGACGAGCGTCCGCCCGGGGACGACGGGGATCGAGTAGAACGCGGAGAGCTTCTCACAGAGCGGCCCGGGGCTGAGCGATCCTTTGAAAAAGGCGTGAACGTCGCGGTTTTCCTCGAAGTTGACTTCGAGGAGGTGCGGAAACGTCCTGCCCAGCTCGCGGATGGACCACGTCTTCCCGACCTGCCTCGCCCCTCTCAGGAGCAACGCTTTGCGTGCTCGATCCCGCTTCCATGAAATGAGCTTCTCTTCGATCCTGCGCCACATTTGTCAAACCTGAAACTCACGAAGACCGTTAAAAGTCAAGGCAATTGAACGCCGTTTTTGGTGAAAAGTCAAGGCAATGGCTCCACGGTCGCACGGTTCTCGGGCGATGGCGACGCAGGAACCGGGGGATCCTCGGGGCCGGATCGCTGTTGTTGGCCGGATCGCTGTTCACCTGCCCGGCCGCGTTGTGGTATCATGCGCTCGATGGTTCGGCCACAGCTTCACTTCGCCTTTCCGGGGGTTCTGGCGGCCCTTGCCGTCGCCTGCGCGGATGCGTCTGCGCCGTATGACACCGGATCGCTCGTGGTCGAGCGGGACGCGTCGGGAGGGGCGCATCGGGACGGCGGAGCCGACGGGAGACCGGAGACGAGGGAAGGGGCGGAATGGGAGGATGGTGGATTTGAGTCGGGTGATGCCTCTTCCGACTCGTCGGAATGGTTCGACGTGTCCGATCAGTCCGACGGATCTTTCGACGGGCTTCCACCCGACGCCGGGGAAACGGACGTCTTGGCGAACGATGACGGCGGGACTGAAGACGCCTTGCCGTCTGACTCGGGCGGGACGGATGCGGGGTCTGCTGACTCGGGCGAATCCGACGCGGGCACACAAGGCGACGCAGATCTCGCGGATTCGGCCGGCGGCGATGATCCGGCCTTCGACGCGGGCGCGCAGGACGAGGACCCCATCGTCTTTGTCCACGGCTGGCTCTGGAACGCGAAGGACTGGCAGGACTTCATCGACTATTTCAAGGGCGTCGGATACCCCGAGGATTTCCTCGCGGCCATTCAGTTCTCGGACACAGCCGGGTCCAACGTCAAAAACGCCCGCGACGAGCTGGCGCCGTTTGTCGACGCCGTGCTTCAAAAGACCGGGCGGCAGCGGGTGGACATTGTGGGGCACAGCATGGCGGGGCTCTCGGTTCGGCTCTACATTCTCAAGTACGGCGGCAAAGACACGGTGCGCGACGTGTTCCTCCTTGCGCCCACGAACCACGGCGGGACCGAGGCGTGCCTTGTCACGTGGATGGGCGAGGGCGCCAAGGAGATGTGCCCCGACTATGCCGCGCAGGACAAGTCGGTCAATTCGGTCCAATGGGACCTAAATGGCGACCCGGACACCGAAGACATCGACGAAACCCCGTTTTGCGCCGAGCACGGCACGGGGGAGTTGTTCTACACGACTATCCGGGACGGAAAGGACACGTTCGCGGTGCCTCACGACACGGCGTGCCTAAACCAGAAAAGCAAGGCGGACTGCTCCCACCCCTTGAACCTCGACCCGGGTTTTGACCTCGGCCACTTCGGCCTCCTGCACGACGCGCGCGTGTTCGAGATCGTCGAACAAAACCTCCGCGCCCACAATCCGGGGAGGCCGAGGTGACTTTTCTGTGGTAGGATTCCGGTGCATCATGGCCCGGGGTTTTTCAATCTTTGTCGTCATGGCGGTCACGGCGGGTTGCTCCGACGCGGCGTTTCTTTCCGATTCGGGCGTCACGCTTTCGGGACTCGACGGGACGGTTCGCGGCGATCCGTACGACGGCGGTCCGAGGGCCGACGGGGCATCGGGGACCGGAGACGGGGAAACCTCGGACGGCCCCGCCGACGGCGGGTCGGACCCGTCTGACTCGTCCGACCTGTCTGACGCGTCGTTTGACGGTGCCTCAGACGGGTCGGAACCCGCCGACGGAGGAGCCGAAACCGAAGACGCGGGTTTCAAACCCTGCCCCCCCGACCTGTTTCTTTCCTCACGGCCGGCCGGTGATCTCAAGGCCGGGCAAAAGCAAAACGGCGAGGTCCTCCATGACTGCGACGCGCCCCGTTACTCGATAATTCTTCCGGCCGGCGTCACCGTAAAGGCGACCCTTTGGGGCCAATACCTCCGGCCGGGTCTTCACATTTTCGGGCCCGGGAGCCGCGGGGCCGTGGCCGAGAGCATTTCGCCGCTTCAGGGGGCGGTCGTGACCGTCGAATTCACCGCCGACCTCGCGGGCGAGTACTTCGCCGTCGTCGACCAGGCCGACCGGCACGGCACCGCGCAGTTCGAGATAGGGTACGAATGCCTGGACAAATGCGACCTCCGGGCCACGCGGTATCCGATTGTCATGGTGCACGGGTTCTCGGGGTTTTTGAACATCGGTCCCATCGAGTACTTCTACAAGGTCGTCGACACCCTGACCCCGATTGGGTACGACCTCCACATCGCGGTGCTCGACGCGTACAACCACACCGAGGTCCGCGGCCCGCAGCTCGCCGCGTTCATCGATTCGGTCCTCGCGAAGACCTTCGCATCGAAGGTGAACGTCATCGCGCACAGCCAGGGCTGCATAGACGCGCGCTACGCCGTCTCGACGCTGGGATACGGCGACCGGGTGTCGACGCTTTGCATGGTTGCCTCGCCGCACCAGGGGACCGAGATTTGCGACCTGATCCTCGACGATCCGACCGGGATCGGCAAGGGCCTCATGGAGGCGATGTTCACGGTGCTCGGCGTCGTGCTCGACGGCCCGGAGGCCGAGCAGAACGCCCACGCCTCGTTCGTGTCGCTTTCGACCAAATACATGCGCGGCGAGTTCAATCCGAAGAACCCGGACGACCCGCGCGTCGTCTACAAATCGTGGGCGGGGAAGACGTGCTACGCGTGGGAAAACTGCGGGACGGCCGTGAACAGCTACCTTGTGCCGACGTTCGAGATCCTCAGGGCAAAAGCCGGGGACAACGACGGCATCCTCCCCACAGAGAGCGCGAAATGGACGGGTTTCGAGTCGGTCATCGCGGCGGACCACTTTGACGAGGTCGGGCAGATCGCCGGCATGACCGGAAGCTTCGACCACCTGAGGTTTTACCGGGGGATCGTCGAGTCGATCGAGGCGGACGGCTACTGAGGGATCTCGACCTCGATCCGGCGCGCGCCCTCGGGGCTTACGAACACCTTTCCCGCGCAGCCCAGCGATTTGAACAGCTCGAGGACGACCACGGCAGAGGGGCCGCCCCCCTCGCCCTCGACCTCCGCGAACGGGCCGTTTTCGCCCTCGATTGCGGCGTGCCACACGGTTATCCGCCAGCCGGACCCGGCGCGCTCGAGCGCAAGCGTGAGCCGGCGATTGTTGAGGTCCTTTGCAAGGTTGAGGAACAGCCCGCCGATCGCCAGCCTCAGGCGTTTGGGGTCCCCCTCGGCGGCAAGATCGCCTTCCGGAAGACGGACATCGGGACCGTTGGCGCCGGTCCCGACAACCTCGACCACGTCCAGAAGCGCCCCGTCCACGATGTCCCGAAGGTCGACCTTCTCGCGCTGCGGGGCGTCAAGCTCCCAGTGATGCCGAGCCAGCGTGCTGGCCTCCTCGACGAGGTGCACGAGCCGCACCGAGTTCCGGCGGATTCTGAGCAGCAGATCTCTTGTCTTGTCGTCGAGGGCCGCCTGCGGATCGCCGGTGAGCAGGCGCGAAAGCCCGGCGATGTTCGACACGGGTGAAACGACCTCGTGTGTGACCGCCGCAACGAGGCGTGAGGTCTCCTTCGGCGCCCGCCCGCGTCCGGTTTCGCCGTCCATGTGTCTTGCGTCCTAGGCCGTAAGAGATTTCGATGGACCTATGGTCTTGTTGACGAGCTGGACCAGGTGCTCCTGGTTGATCGGCTTGCTCAGGTACTCGACGGCGCCGAGGTTCATGACTTCTATGTACGATTCCATCTCGCCGTACGCGGTGACCATGATGAACTTGGTGCCGATCTTGCGGCGGCGGATCTCGCGGAGGAGATCGACGCCGTTGACCCCGGCCATCACCATGTCGGCGATTATCAGGTCAACGGCGCGGCCCTCCAGCATCCGCAGCGCCTCCGCCCCGCTCTTGGCCGTGATCACCGTGCACCCGGTCGCGTGCAGCACGCGGCCCAGAACCTCCAAGCTGTCGTCCTCGTCATCAACAACGAGGATGCTTCGACTCTCGCCCATCAGAAACCTCCCCCCTTCCTCCGTGGTCAGGGAACGACTGCCTAATACCACATAGTTCCCGCGCGCGCAAGCGCGCCTCGCGGCCCCCAGAACGTTCACCTGGAGAGGCGATGACGGTTTTGCCGCGAGCGTAATGGACGTTTTGAAAGCCCATTTCGGGAAGACCGAAATGCACCGTGCCATCGAGCGGAATCTGATAGACGCCTATCGGCGGTACCTGGCTTCCCCCGACGCGTGACGGGCCGTGGACCAAAACCCGGTTCCCCGCTCAGGTGCCGCGACGGCAGACCCCCAGTCGCGACTCGCCGCCCAAGAGGTTGCACCGCTCGCCGAACGGGCAACCGGGGTCATTGTCGTCCTTGTCGCACCCCTTCATGCACTTGAACCCCGTCGTCTCGTCGCCGGTGCAGATGTGTCCGAGGATGCAGTCCTCGACCCGGCAGTCGCCACCGGCGCCCACTGTGCCGCCAAAATCGCAAACCCCCGTCGTACCGACCGGGGCGCAGACCTCGCCGCCGGCACAGAACGGGTCCCAGCTCGGGTCGCACTCCTTGTAGCAATGATACTGCTGGCCGGCGTACCCGGTGTCGTTTCCGTCCCCGTCTTTCTCGGTGATGCAAAAGCCTTCGATCGGGCAGTCAGCGTCGGACTCGCATCGGTCGCCCGTGTCCCCTCGCTCCTTGGGGTCGCAGGTGTAGGTGTACTCGTTGCAGGTGCTCCCCGAACACTGGTAGTCGGCGGTGCATTCCACGCACGTGTAGCTCCCCTTTTCGCAGCGGTTGCGGGGGGCAGTCGTACAATCCGCGTCGAGCTGGCACTCGGGGATGATGCACTCGTCGCCCAGGCACACCGTCCCCGTGCAGCAGTCGCCCGGGTTCGCGCACCCGCTGATGCAGACAAGTATGCTCTGGTCGCAGAACGAGCCGCACGGGCAGCCCGTCAACTCACAGCCGGAGCCGCCGTCGTCGTACCCGGCGTCGGGGATCTCCTCGTCCGGCGCCCCCGCGTCGCCACCCCCACCGCCGCCGGCGTCCCCGGGCCCGTCTTGACGCGCCGCGCAAGTGCCGCGATGACGCTGGGTGCATCCCTGATTTTGGGAAACACGGAACTGACTCCCGGGTCGGCCGGGGCGACGCCTGCCCGGCGCCCGTTCTGAACCACGCGGGAGGCAACTTGGCCTACTCCCGGCGGCGCGCGCCGGACAGGCAGAACGTGCGCCGGGCAGGCGTCGCCCCGGCCTTCGCGTCACCCCAGTTGCGGGGATGCACCCGATGACGCCCGGGGCTTCTGACCTTCCCTCGAGTCACTCCCCGGGGGTCATGTTTTCGGACGTTTTGTGGTCCTCGCCGGCGACGATCCGGACGCGGACCTCTTTTTGGACGCCGATCTCGGGGTTCTTGAGGATTATCTTCTGCTCGCCCTCGGGCAGGGCGACGCCAGATAGCGGGGTCGTGCCGAGTTTGCTCCCCTTGAAGTACACGTGGGCCCAGGGCCTCGCGTTGATCGTGAGCGTGCCGGTCTTGGGGGCCTTCGGGACGGCCTTCGCCGGTTTCTTCGCTGCGGCCCTGGGTTCGGTTTCGTCCTGCGGGCCGGCAGCGGCGGGCTCCGCCGCGGCTTCCGACGAACCGCACGCGCGCGAGGGTGTGCCGGGGCTGCACTCCACCTCGGTAGTCGCCGGGGCCGCGGCCTTTGGGCCTCCGGGCGGCGCTTCGGCTTTTCTTCCGACTTCCGCGGCGGGCGCAGTCGTTTGGACCGGCGCAGGCGCGGGGGCGAAAGGCCTTCCGAAAAAGAACCAGACTGCCCCCGCCGCCGCCGCGACAAGAAGCGCGGCCGCGCCGAGAACGATTGCCGGACGGCCCGCTCGCTTCCCTTTTCGCGCCGCAGTCGGCTCGCCGGGCGCCGCCGCGACCGGTTGGGACGCCGCGGGCGCCGAAGGGCCGCCTTCCGCGTACACGAGCACCTCGGTCCCCGGCCGCGCGGCCGGCCGTTTCTCCTCGGGATAGATCCGCAAGAGAAAAACGGCCGGGGACTCCTCGTCAAGATCATGCGTCCAGGCGTACAGGAACTTCTGGAGGGCGTCGGCCATGGCACCGGCGTCCGAAAACCGGCCCGCGGGGTCACGTTCGAGCGCCTGCATCACCAGGGTGTCGAGGTCCGGGGGCACGTAACGCGACAACTCCGAAGGTTTTGGGATCGGCGAGTGCCGCACCTTTTCGAGCACCGTGACCTCGCTGTCGGCGTCAAAGAGCCGCGCACCGGCGAGCATCTCCCATAGCACTATCCCCAGCGAGAAGACGTCCGAGCGGACGTCGAGCGCCGCCCCCGCGGCCTGCTCGGGGGACATGTAGTTGACCTTTCCCTTGAGCGCGCCCTCGCGGGTGAAAGACGCCGCGGCCCGCAGGCGCGCGATCCCGAAATCGGTGATCTTCACTTCTCCCGCAAACGACACGAGTATGTTGTGGGGGCTCACATCGCGATGTACTACGGGCGTCGGGGCCCCGTCGGGCCCGGTCAGGCGGTGCGCGGCCGAAAGCCCCCTGGCTGCGTCCAGCGCCACACGGGCGGCGAGCGCGAGCGGCAGACGTTCGCCGCGCTCGGCCGCCCGCGTCATCACGGCGCGCAGGTCCTTCCCGAAGACGTACTCCATGGCGATATAACAGAGGTCCCCGTCGCGGTCGTAGTCGAGCACCTGGACCACGTTGGCATTCTGGAGCCTTCCGGCAATGAGCGCCTCGTTCTCGAACATCCGCCGAAATTCCGGGTCGGCTGAGTACTGCGGCTGGATCAGCTTGACGCAGACCTCCTTGGCGAACCCGCCTGCGCCCCGCAGTGTGGCGTGGAAGATCTCCGCCATCCCCCCGCAGGCTATCTGTGCGCCCAGCTCGTATTTCCCCAGTGTCCGCCCCATGGTCAGGAAACCGGTTTCCCGGACAGCTTGTCGAGGTCGGCAAGCACCCGCGCGGCGTCGTCCGCGTTTTTGACCAAAAGGCCCAGCGTCCGCCGGACGGTCTCGCGGTCAAGGTCCGGCGCGGCAAGCACCACGAGCGCCCGCGCCCAATCGATGGTCTCGCTCACGCTCGGCGGTCTTGCGACGTTCATCCGCCGCACGTTTTCGGCAAACGCGGCGACCTTTGCACAGAGCGCCGCCGCGATGCCCGGCACGCGCGATGCCACGATTCGGGCTTCGTCCTCGCGCGACGGGACTGCAAGGTCCAGGTGTAGGCAGCGGCGCCGCAGGGCATCGGAGATCTCGCGGCTTGCGTTGCTCGTGAGCACCACCCGCGGGACCCGCACTGCCTTCACGGTGCCGATCTCGGGAATCGATATCGCGAAGTCGCTTAAGACCTCGAGCAGGAACGCCTCGAATTCGGCATCGGCGCGGTCCACCTCGTCAACGAGGAGGAGCGCGGGTTTCTCGGACATGAGGGCCCGAAGGACCGGACGCGGCGCGATGAAATCCATCGAAAAAAAGAGGTCCTCTTCGCCGGCGAGCCGGGCCGCAGCCTCGCGGAGCGTCGAGGCGTCCCCCAGCGTCTGCGCAAGCTTGTCCTTCAGGATCTGCGTATAGAGGAGCTGCTTGGCGTATTCCCACTCGTAGAGCGCCTTGGCCTCGTCGAGCCCCTCATAGCATTGAAGGCGGATGAACTCCATGCCCGCGGTGGCCGCCCAAGTCCTCGCGAGCTCGGTCTTCCCGGCGCCGACGGGTCCCTCGACGAGCAGGGGCTTTTCGAGCCGGTCGGCCATGAAAACCGCCGCCGCGGCGCCGTCCGGGGTGATGTACCCGAGCGCCTCGAAACGCGACTTCACGTCGGCTGCGTCACGAAACATCCCGCCTGCCTCGCCGGATGACTCACGACTGACGACTCACGACTTGCGGCTCACGCCGCACGAACTGCGGCCGTCCGTCCGTCGTTTGTCGAAAGTCGGAAGTCGTAGGTCATGGGTCATATCGCCTCGCTCACGCTCGTGAACCGGAACTCCTTGACGCGCACGGACGGGCACGCGATGGTCCCGCCCATCGCGGGTACGCGCTGCGGTCCGGACATCATGTCAATCTGCGAGAGCACCTCGGGGATCGAGACGTTGAACCGCATGTTGGCGACGGCGTTCGAGAGCTTCCCTCCCGAGATGAAAAACGTCCCGTCGCGCGTGACACCGGTTACGGAAAGCGTCCGCGGGTCGGTGATGTTGGTGTACCAGAAGCGAGTCACCAGGATGCCGCGATCGGTGGCCTTGACGATGTCCTCGAGGAGCGCCCCGCCGCCTTTCATGAGAACGTTTTCGGGGCGGGCGGTGGGTTTCCTGCCGGATTTCTTGGCCCAGAAACGGGTGTAGTACAGGTTCGAGAGCACGCCCTTGTCAATCCACGGCGTCTTGGCCTGGACCACCCCCTCGTCGTCGAACGGCCGGCCCAGAAACACCACGCTTTGGGCGTCCGAGTTCACGGTGAGCCCGGGCGCGAAGATCTTCTCGCCTGCCCGGTTGCCGCCCTTCTTTTTGGAGAAGAACGACCGGCCCTCGTCGGCAGAGCGGGCATCGAGCATGAAGAGCACAAACGCCAAAAGCTCGGCGGTCGCCTGCGGCTCGAGCACCACCGTGTAGTCGCCGGGCACGAGGGGCTTGGGAGCACCGCTTGACACGGCCTTCTCGGCCGCCGTCGCGGCGAGCGCGCCGGCCTTCACGGTCTCGGCCTGGTTCGAGGCCCTGCCCGCCCAGCCGGCGCCGCCTTTCTCCGAGCGCGCCGACGCCGAAAAAGAGATCAATGTCCCCTTGTGGAAAGCGGCAAACCCGAGGTTCGAAAGCATCGCCTTGCTCGATGTCTCGGCCTCGACCGCCCCTGCCCCTGTCACACCCGCCCCTCGAAACGCCTTGATGGCCGCGCCGGCCATTGCGGCGCCGTCGTCGGCCGAGAACTTTTCGACCGATTCAAACGCCGCTTCGACCGCAGGGACCTCGGCGGCCGGCGGCGGGCCGACGTACTCGGGGTCCTCGGCCCCCGCCTTCATGAGGTCGAGCGCGGTCCTGACGGCCGCCGCGGCGCCGGAGTCGCTCAGGTCGTTGGTCGACGTCTCTCCCGAGCGTTTGCCGTCGTACGCGGCAACTCTCAGAACCTCGTCCGCACCGGACTCGGACTGCCGGATCCCGTTGTTGGCAAACCGCGTGCGGACGGACCTCGACCCGCCAAGCGAAACGCACCAGCCGTCGGCCTTGACGAGGTCGCCGGTTTTCTTGAGGAACTCGATCGCCTGGTCCCTGTCCATCATTTCGCGCGACCCCTTTGAGTCAGCCCCCGCGACTGCGAACTCGACGTGCCGCGCTTATAACACACCCCCCGACCGATTGCGAGGGCGGAAATTCACAGAGGACGGAAATTCAGAGGACGGAAATTCACTTGCCTCCGCCGCGGCGGCGGGTGTAGGATGCCGCGTCGCGTCAAAGCGGTTGAGGGACACCGCGGGCAACCCACGAGGAGGGCGACATGGGACGCAAGGAAGACCTTTTGATCATGCTGATGGAAAAGCGCGTCGGGTTCAAGGCCGACGAGGTCATGTCGGGCACGCACCGGTTCGTCGGCGGGGCCGGCCCGGTGGGCGAGCTGCCGTTCGAGTTCAAGGTGACGTGGGGACCGCGGCGCCTCGGGAAGTTTCTCAACCCGCTGGACGCGGACTTCATGTTAAGCGATCTTGCGGGGACCGTGACCGTGGGCGGCCTGTGCGACGACGCCTCGTGCGAGGGCAGGCTGGAGTTCCGGTACGTCGAGGAGGCCAAAATCAGGTACATCTTTGACTTTGACGCCGGCGGGAAACGCTATCACTACGTCGGCGAAAAGCGGGATCTGCGCCCCTGGAACCTGCACAAGACGCACACGACCTGCTACGGGACGCTCACCGAGGCCGACACCGGAAAGGTCGTGTCCGAGTCGACCACGTATTTCCGCCTGAGCACCGCCATTCCGTTCATGCTCTCGTTCCGGTGGGGATGACCGCCTAAATTGGTTTGACATCCGTCTTCCGGAGCATATGATCAAACCTCGGCCGCGCCCCCGGGCCGAGGGGCGGGCGAGGAGGATGCCTGCATGAAATACCGCATCGCGTTCACGTTTGCGTGCGCCGCCCTCGTGTCTCTTGTCATGGTCGCCGGCGGGTGCCAGTGTGAGGAGGAGCCGATCGCGACCATCCAGCGCAAGATCGAATTCGCGCCGGTCAACGAAAAGCTCCTCGACTCCTTCTACACCTCCGACGAGACCAAGTTTTCGCTAAACTTCGGCAGAAAGACCATCAACCGCACGTGGAAGGAGTCCGTGCGGATGACCAACAAGGCGACCGATCTCGAGATCGAGGTCTCCGGCATCACGTTCAAGGGCGACGCCGGGCCGTTCTCGCTCGAGGAAGTTCCTGCGACCATCGGGAAGGGCGCCTCGGTCGAGTTCAGGGTCGTTTACAAGCCGACGGTTGACGGGTCCGTGGACAAGGCGACGGTCGTGGTCGAGACCAAGGACACGAACATCAAGCACGCCGAGTTGAACGTCTTCGGCGAGGGCACCAAATCCGAGGCCCTGCTCGAGGTCGTCACCCCCGACGACAAGAGGCACACCTGCGACGACGACAAGGGGATCACTGTCACGGTGGATTTTGGCGAGGTGCCGGTGGGGAGCAAGAAGATGCTCACGGTCAGGGTCGGGAACACGGGCGTCTCGACCATGAACGTGACGCCGACGTTCGCGGCGCCGGTCGATCCGGCGTTCGCGATCGCCTCGCCGACCGGGGAAACCTTCACCGTCGAGCCGGACGCCTCAAAAGACATGGTGGTCGAGTTTGACCCGCCTGCCTCCGGCGTCAGGTTCGCCAAGATCGAGCTTGCAACCAACGACATCAACTGCAAGGACCCGCCGAATACCATTTCGCTCACGGGCAGGGGCGTGCTGCCGTTCATCCAGGTCTGCGGCGAGTCCGAGACGTGCCCGCCCGAAAACCCGTCGTGCATCTGCACCGAAGAGGGCAACTACTCGATCACCATCCTCTTCGGCGACGTGAACCAGGGCGAGCAGGCGACCAAGAAGATCGAGATCGCCAACATCGGCGACTACAAGTTCAAGCTGAGCAAGGTCTATCTGCGGGACGAGAACCCGGATTTCTCGCTTTCCCCCGAGGTGCCGCCCGAGGTGACGCTCGAAAAGTCCGGTGACGCCGGCGGAGCGGACAAGCTCGTGGTCAACGTCACGTACGCCCCGACCAGTGCGTCGGTCGGGTCAGACACCGTTGTAATAGAGAGCAACGCCGGCAACGCCGTCGAGGTCGAGGTGAACCTGAACGGCGCCTCCCAGCCGGAAATCTGGGTGATTCCCGAGGGCATGATAGTCTTCAAGACGCCCATAGGCCAGACCGAGACGCAACAGGCGACTGTGTTGAACCGCGGTTATGCAAATCTTCAGGTCGAGTCCGTCGCCATCGACCAGACGGTGGGGACGCCCCAGTCGTTTGGGGTCAAAAACCTGCCGACGCAGTGGCCGACGATCCTCGGTCCCGGCGAGTCGTTCGACTTCGATGTGGAATTCACGAACAATCCGCAAATCTCCGGCGACACGGCCGAGATCCACATCGTCAGCAACGACATCTACTACAACCCTTCGGAGCCGGACCACCCGTACTACATCCTCACGCTCACGTCGGACGACACTTCAAGCGACATGCCGCCGACCTGCAAGGCCGTGGCGCCCGGCGGGGACGTGCAAAAGAGCAAAGACACCGACCTGCCGAAGCAAATCGATCTCGACGGATCGCAGAGTTCCGACACGGAGGACGGGACGGTCGCCGGCTACGATTGGAAGCTCGTTTTCGTCCCGAAAGACAGCGCCGCCGTGATGCAGGACTCCAACCTGGCGGCGGCGTACTTCATGGCCGACAAGTTCGGCCAGTACAAGATCCAGCTCACCGTCTATGACTCGCTCGGCCAACCGAGCGTGCCATGCGTCATCGCGGTGAGCCTCATCAAGGACCTCTAGGCAACTCCCGAACTCCTCCATATCCTTGACTCCTGAACTCTTGACCCGCCGCGCTTTCTTGGAGACGTGATGCCCCTCATTGACCAGTTCCTGAAAAAGGCCGTCGAGCTCAAGGCGAGCGACTTCCACATCATCACCGGGTCGCCGCCCATTTACCGGATCAACGGCGAGCTAAAGCAGCTCCCGTACCAGGCCCTCGGCTTCGACCTCGCCCGGCAGATCCTGGGCGAGATCCTCACCGACTACCGCCGCGACCGTTTCACCAGGTTCGGCCACGTCGACTTCTCGTACGACGTGCCGGGAGTGGCCCGGTTCAGGGCCAACGTCCTCCGGTCGCGCAAGGGGCTTGACGCCGAGTTCCGCGCCATCCCCTACAAGGTCCCGGCCCTCGCCGAGCTGGGGATGCCCCCCGTCGTCGAGCGCCTGACGAAACACCACCAGGGAATAGTGCTCGTCACGGGGCCCACCGGGCACGGGAAGACGACGACCATGGCGGCCATGGTGGACGTCGTGGCAGCCAGCCGCCGCCACCACATCATCACCATCGAGGACCCGATTGAGTACCTGTTCGATTCGCGGCTCGCCGTCGTCAACCAGCGCGAGGTGGGGACGCACACCAAGAGCTTCGGGAACGCCCTGCGAGCGGCGCTTCGGGAGGACCCCGATGTCATAGTCATCGGCGAGATGCGCGACCTCGAATCGATCCAGCTCGCCCTCCAGGCCGCCGAGACCGGCCACCTGGTCATCGGGACGATGATGACCTCGAACGCGGTGCGGACCATCGACCGCATCATCGACTCGTTCCCCGCCTCGCAGCAGGCGCAGGTCCGCACATCGCTTTCGGACGCCCTGCGGGGGATCATCTCGCAGCGCCTCATCAAGCGCGCCGATCAGCCCGGCATGGCTGCCGCGGTCGAGGTGCTCCTCTGCACGATCCCGATCGCCAGCCTGATTCGCGAGGGGAAGGTCTACCAGATCCCCCACATCATGATCACCGGGAAGTCGCAGGGGATGGTGCGCCTCGACGATTCGCTGGTGGACCTGGTCAAGCAAAGGAAGATCACGACCGAACAGGCGTACCAGTACTGCACCGACAACAAGACCCTTCAGGCGGCGCTCCAGACCTCCGGCGTCCGGCCCGCCGCACCGAAACAGTGAGCCATCGATGCCGAAGATTGACGCGCTTTTCAAGATGATGGTCGACAAGGGGGCATCGGACCTCCACATGGTGGTGGGCCTCCCCCCGATGATCCGCCTCCACGGCGACCTCTACCCTCTTGAAGGCCTGCCTCCGCTCACGCCCGAGTCGAGCCGGGAACTTCTCTTCGAGGTCATGACGGACAAGCAGCGCGAACTGTTCGTCCAGAACCTCGACTTCGACATGGCGTACGAGTTTGCCGGGGTGTGCCGGTTCAGGTGCAACATCCTCAACACACGCAAGGGGGTCCAGGCGGTGTTCAGGATCATCCCGACCCGCATCAAGACCCTCCCCGAGCTCGGGATGCCCGACGCCTTGCGCCAGCTCTCGGAGCTCCGGCAGGGGCTGGTGCTCGTGACCGGCCCGACGGGGTCCGGGAAATCCACGACGCTCGCGGCGATGATCGACCACATCAACAACACGCGCGAGGCCCACGTCATTACCATCGAGGACCCCATAGAGTTCGTCCACGAAAACAAGCGCGCGGTCATTACGCAGCGCGAAGTCGGGACCCACGCCACCTCGTTTGCCGACGCCATCAAGGCGGCCGGACGCGAGGACCCCGACGTGATTCTCGTGGGCGAGATGCGGGACCTCGAAACGATATCCTTGGCCATCAGCACCTCGACGTTCGGGGTGGTGGTGTACGCGACGCTCCACACAAACTCGGCGGCCGGCACGGTGGATCGGATCATCGACTCCTACCCGCACGAGGAGCAGCCGCAGGTGCGCACGCTGCTCGCCGACTCGCTCAAGGGGATCGTCGCGCAGCAGCTTCTCAAAACCGCCGACGGGCACGGCCGCTGCGCCGCGAACGAGGTGCTGATAGGCTCGCCTGCGCTTTCGAACCTGATCCGCGAGGGCAAGACGTTCCAGATCCCGTCGCTCATCCAGACCGGCCAGAAAGAGGGCATGCAGTCGATGGACACCTGCCTTCTCGAGTTCGTCCGGGTGCGCAAGGTAACGCCCGACGCCGCGCTCGAGAAGGCGCAGGACAAGATGCAGTTCATCAAGACGCTCGAAAAAGAGGGCTTCAAGGTCGAGTTCTAACCGCGAACCCGAGGGAGGGGCGCATGGAAGGCAATAGCAACCCGCTCAAGGTCGAGAAGATCCCGGTCGACGTGACGATGATCATGCGAGGGGGCGAGGAGCTCACCGGCACCATTTTCCTCGACATGCACTCGCGGACCCATGGGGGTCCCGAGCGCATAAGCGACGTCTTGAACGCGGGGGCGGAATTCGTCCCGCTTGTGCTAAAGGACGGGAGGACCGTGCTCCTGAACCGCCGGCGGATCGTCACCGGGTGCTGCCGGGCCGAAGACGACGAGACCGACGCACTGGCACTCGGCATCGTGAGCGACGTTTCCGCCGGCATCCGCCTCGAGGACGGGCGCACCCTCAACGGAAGAGTGCGGATGGAGATGCACCGCGAGAACACCCGGCTTTCGGACATCCTAAACGGCGACGAGGACTTCATCAGGGTCCGCGACGCGGGGATCGACAACTACGTCAACCGGACGTACGTCAACTGGTTCATGGAGGCCTGACGGGGGTTCCATGCCCATTCTCAACGACACCGTCCGCGTGCTCGTCGTCGACGACGAGCGCAACATCCGGCGCACGCTCCGCATGATCATCGAGGGCGAGGACTGCGCGGTCGACGAAGCGGAGTCGGCCGAGGAGGCGCTTTTGCTGCTCGAAAGGTCGCGCGGGGTCCACCATGTCGTCCTGATGGACGTGAAGCTCCCGGGGATGGACGGCTTGAGCGCCCTCCAGAGGATAACCGCGTCGGAAAACCCGGCGCCGGTGATCATGATCTCGGGGCACGCGACCATCCGCGACGCCGTCGAGGCGGTCAAAATAGGGGCGTACGACTTCCTCGAAAAACCGCTCGACCGCGACCGCGTCATCATCTCGCTTCGGCACTGCATCGAGAAGACCTTGCTCGAGCGTCAGGTCAGGAACCTCACCGACACCGAGATGGTGGGCGCCGGGCCGGCGATGCAGAGGCTCCGCGAGGAGATGGCCAAGGTCGGGCCCACGAGCGGCCGGGTGTTCATCACCGGGGAGTCCGGCACCGGCAAGGAGCTCGTGGCGCGCGGCATCCACCTGCGGTCGGCGCGCGCGCAGCTGCCGTTCATCAAGGTCAACTGCGCGGCCATCCCTTCGGATCTCATCGAGAGCGAGCTTTTCGGCTACGAAAAGGGGGCGTTTTCGGGGGCGGCGGGCCGCAAGAAGGGCATGGTCGAGCTCGCCGACAAGGGGACAATATTCCTGGACGAGGTGGGTGACATGGGCCCCGCGGCGCAGGCCAAGGTCCTGCGCGTGCTGCAGACCGGCGAGCTCTCAAGGCTCGGAAGCGAGGCCGTCCTGTCCGTAGACGTGCGCGTGCTCGCGGCCACCAACAAGGACATCTTGGCCGAGATCGCCTCGAACCGCTTCCGCGAGGACCTCTACTACCGGCTCAACGTGGTCCCCATCAACGTCCCGCCGCTTCGGGACCGCGCCGAGGACATCCCGGCGCTCACCGCGCACTTCATAGCCTACTTCTGCGCCCAGAACGGCGTGAGGCAGAAGACCATATCGTCGGAGGCGCTCGAAGTGCTCATGCGGTACCCCTGGCCGGGAAACGTCCGCGAGCTCAAGAACTTGATCGAGCGGCTGGTCATAATGACCGGGCCGCAGAAGACCGAGATCGAAACCGACGACATCCCCGATGAGATCTTCCGCGCGCCGCCTCCCCAGCCGGCACAGTCGGCGACCCCGGCGGGATCGGCCCGGGCGCGGGGCCTGCGCGAGATGAAGGACGAGGTTGAGCGCGACATGATCCTCAAGGCCATCGAGGAGAGCGACTGGAACGTCTCGAAGGCGGCCGCGGCGCTGGGGATCGAACGGACGAACCTGCACAAGAAAATGAAGGCCCACGGGATTCAGCGGAAATAGGCGATCCCCTGCGGGTATTCCTTCTTGTTCGCCGGCATGGAAAGGAGCACAGGGCGGTCAGGGACGGCCTTTGTGATCTCCTCGATCTCGTTGCGGCCGCCGTCGAGCGGCAGGGCGACCTGGCCGCCGTCCACGACCGATCGCGCCATCGCCATCATAATCTCGAACCCCTTGAACGCCTCCTCGCCGCTGCAGGGGTGCGCCGCGCGGTCGTCGTCGAGCCACGCGGCCATGTCGGCGATGTACGGCGGCATGTCGAGGTCGTAGCTCATGCACCCCTCGCCGCCCTGCACGCCGTCCCTCGTCACCGCGCGCCAGCCGCCGCCCGTGAGGACCTCGGCGAAGCCGTGCGTCCCCTGCGCGCCGATCCGGCACTTGCGCCACCAGTAGTCGACCTCGGGGACGTCCGGCGCGCCCGCGCCGGTCTCGACGATCCCGCGCACCCCGTTGGCAAAATGGATGAAGCCCGCGATGTGGTCGGGGGACGGGTGTGCGTCGCCCATCTTGCCGCGCCCAGCCGCCTGCGCCATCGCCCACTCGGCGTCGCAGTTGCCGTTGAACCAGCGGCAGTAGTCGACCATGTGGGTCATCATGTGCAGCATCCAGCCGGTCGCGTGGCCGTAGACCGTGTGCACCCGACCGAGGGCGCCGCTCGCGATGATCTGGTGCACCTTCTGATAGTGGGCGCCGTAGCGGTGCTGGTGGGAGACGACCGTCTTGACGCCATGCTTCCGCACGAGGTCCATGATCCGGTGCGCCTCGGCCGAGCCGAGGGCCATCGGCTTCTCGTACGCGATGAGCTTCGCGCCGCAATCGACGCCGGCCTTGACGAGGTCGTACCGGACCGTCGGCATAGTCGTGAAGCAGAAGACGTCGGGCTTGAGCTCACGGGCGAGCGCCGCGGCGTCGGTCCCCGTGCGCGGGCCCCCGAGCTTCGCCGCGGCCGCCTCGAGGCGGGCGGCGTCGATGTCGCAGACCCCCGCGACCGCAAAGCGCGGGTTTGCCGCAAACGCCGCGGCGTGGTGCATCCCCCGCTTTCCCATCCCGACGACGACGACCCGGTATGTCCTTTCGGCCATGGCGCGCACCCCTCCGTTTCCGTCAGTCGCAGCAGGTGTCCTTGCGGGCGAGCCCTGGGCCTTCCATGCACGCCCCGGGGTTCTCCTTCTCCCACTCCCTGACCGCCGCCACGCAGTAGTCGACCTGCTCGGCGGTGAGCTCGGGGTACATTGGCATGCTGATGCAGCACGCCGCGTTCGCCTCGGCGTTGTCAAGCCCGCCGGCGATTCGGGCGCCCTTCCCCCACGGGTAGCCATCCTGCCTGTGGATGGGGATCGAGTAGTGGGTCTTGGCGTCGACCCCGCGCTCGTTGAGGAAGGCGAGCAGCGGGTCGCGGTCCTGCGGCCGCTTGGTCTCGATGACGTAGAGGTGAAAGACGTGGCGGTAGCCGGGCTTCTCGTACGGGAGGTCGATCGACCGGCAGCCAAAAAGCCCCTCGGTGTAGCGGGCGGCCCACTTCCGCCGGAGGTCGTTCCACTCGCGGATGTGCCTCATCTTGGCGCTCAGGATCCCTGCGTGGAGGTCGTCGAGCCGGCTGTTGAAGCCGAAGCTGTGGACGTTGCGCTTCCCCGACCCGTGGTTGCGCAAAACGCGCACCCGGGCGTCGATCGCGGCGTCGTTGGTCACCACCGCGCCGCCGTCGCCGAACGTCCCGAGGTTCTTCTGGATGATGAAGCTCGTGGTGGCCGCGGCGCCCAGCTCGCCGATCGCGAAGCCGTCGCCGTGCGCGTCGAACGCCTGCGCGTTGTCCTCGATGATCTTGAGCCCGCGCGCATCGGCGATCTTTTTTATGGCCTTCATGTCGGCGCACTGGCCATAGAGGTGCACTGGGATGATCGCCTTCGTCTTCGGCGTGATCGCGGCCTCGATCTTCTTCGGGCAGATGTTCTTGGTCGCGGGGCAGCAGTCGACCAGCACCGCCGTGGCCCCGGCGATCCAGATCGCCTCGGCGGTGGCGAAGAAGGTGTTGGCGTGGGTGACGACCTCGTCGCCCGGGCCGATCCCCATCGCCATGAGCGTCAGCCAGATCGCGTCGGTGCCGTTCCCGACGCCGGCCGCGAACTTTGTGCCGCAAAACTCCGCCAATTCCTTCTCGAACCTCTTGAGCATCGGCCCCTGCACGTACTCGCCGCTCTCGAGCACGGCCTTTATGTTGGCGTCGATCTCGGCCTGGATGTTTTTGTACTGCTGCACGTGCCCGTAAAAGCCGACCTTCATTGCCGCCGCCATGATCTCCTCCTCTGTGACAGGGACCCTTTACCTTGCCGCGGAAAGCGTTGTCAAGAGAGCTGGGGGAGCTGGGGGATCTCGATGTGGCCGCCCGGGACATCCCAAAGAAGGGGCGACGTCCCAAAGGTGCCAGGCCCCCTGCCCGTTGGACGAAACTTTCGGGCTCGGTGAACCCCGACGGGTGTACGACGGGTGTACGATGGCGCCGTGAGGAAACATGGCTGCCGCCTTCTGTTGTGAAGACGGCGATGAGCAAAAACAGCGCCGAGGTCTACCACCTCAAAACGTGCTATAAATGCCCCGACGGAGGGTTGGGGCATGAAATACCTGTTCTGTATCGTTGTTGCGGTCCTGCTCGCTGCCGGCGGTTTCGGGTGCAAGACCATCTCCGGGGAACCGGACGAGGGGGCCGTGCAGGGCGCGCCCGGGCTCGACCCCGAGAAGGAACGCGAAAAGGTCGAGCACATAGAGCAGAAGGTCGAGGACATCAAAAAGAAGAAGGACGACGCCGAAAAACGCGTCAAAGAGCTCGAAAAGGACGTCAAGAAAGGCCCTTAGCAGGCGGTGGGCGGTAGTTGAAGATCCTCAGGAGAAAGACACGGCAGGTCCACTTGGGGGCGCTGCCGGTCGGGGGCGGAGCGCCGATATCCGTCCAGTCGATGTGCTCGACCGACACGCGCAACGTGCGAGCGACCGTGCGCCAGGCGCGCAGGCTCCGCGCTGCCGGCTGCGAGGTGATCCGCATCGCCGTGCCCGACGATGAGGCGGCGCGGGCGCTCCCGCGCATCCGTCGGGCTCTCCCGGGCGTCCCGCTGGTCGCCGACATCCACTTCGACCACAAGCTGGCGCTTGCGGCGGTTGACGCCGGGTTCGACGGTCTGCGGCTCAACCCGGGCAACATAGGCGGCCCCGCGCGCGTACGGGAGGTCGTCGCCGCGGCGCGTGAACGCAAGGTCCCGATCCGGGTCGGCGTCAACGCAGGTTCGGTCGAAAAGGACCTTGCCGCCCGCCACGGCGGCCCGACGCCCCGCGCGATGGCGCAAAGCGCCCTGCGGCACGTGAGGATTATCGAGGACGCCGGATACCGGGAGATCAAGGTTTCGGTCAAGTCGTTCGACGTCCCGTCGACGATCGACGCGTACTCGCTGCTCGCCGCCGAGTTGGACTACCCGTTCCACGCGGGGATCACCGAGGCCGGGACCGCGTTTTCGGGGGGGCTGCGCTCAGGGGTGGGTCTCGGGATCTTGCTCTACCTGGGGCTTGCCGACACGATCCGCGTTTCGCTCACGGCGGACCCGGTGATGGAAGTGACCGCCGGTTTCAGGATCCTCAAAGCCATGGGCCTCCGGAGGCGGGGCGCCGACGTAGTGTCGTGTCCGACGTGCGGCCGGTGCCACGGCGACGTCCTCGGGATTGCGTCGAGGATCGAAAAAAGACTCACCGGCGTGACGGAAGACATCCGGGTTGCCGTCATGGGTTGCGAGGTCAACGGTCCCGGAGAGGCGCGCGAGGCCGACGTCGGGCTTGCGATCGGGAGAAGCGGCGGCCTCCTGTTCAGAGAGGGAAAGGCGGCGAGGAAGGTCCCGGAGAGCGAGATGGAACCGGCGCTCGTCGAGGAAGTCCGCAAGGTCCTGTCCGCGAAAGCCTAGGGGTTTTTCTGTATCCACGCATTGTTTTCGGGCGTTTTTCTTGCCGCCCACCCCCCGCGGTGGTAAGTTCGTCGTGGCTGTCCGGGGTCGAGGATCGATGAGAGGCATCCTTCAACTCCTGATCATGTTCTTCGTCACGGGAGTCGCGCTTCTGCGCGAGAAGCTCTCGACGCGGGACCGCATCCGGCGTCTGCAGCGGAACAAGCTCCGCCGGCTGGTCAGGCACGCCAAGAAGAACGTGCCCTTCTACGCCGATCTTTTCAAGGACATCAATCCGGACACCTGCAAGCTCGATGACCTGCCTCCAGTCACCAAGAAGGATCTGATGAAACGCCTCCCGGACACCCTGTCGGTGCGGGGGATCACCAAGGAGGAGATCGTCTGGTTCTCGCAGGACGCGGGTTCGATAGGCAAGTTCTTCCGCGGGAAGTACGTTCTTTGCTCGACGTCGGGCACCACCGGAATGGTCGGGCATTTCATGAGCACGCAGACCACCTGGTCGATCCTCCGCGGCGTCGAGTTCGCACGCCTCCTGCGCGGGCGCCTCGCCCCGAAGTACATCTTCAAGTACACGGTGCTCAACAGGCTCAAGTGGGCGATGCTGGTCGCGACGGGCGGCCACTACATCACGTATCTCTTGATGAAGCTCAGCCCGGGGATTGTGAACCGCTTGGCGAAAATCAGGCCGTTTTCAATCATGGACCCCATGCACAAGATGGTGGCCGAGTTAAACGAGTTCCAGCCGCACTACCTGCACGGCTACCCGACGTTTCTGGAGGCGCTCGCGTATGAACAGCTCGCGGGGCGCCTGAAGATAGAGCCGGATTTCATCTCATCGGGTTCCGAGCCGTTTACGCAGATGGCCCGCTCGGTGCTCCAGAAGGCGTACCCCGGCGTGCAGATGTCCGAGACATACGGCACCACCGAGGCGCTCTCGCTCGCCAACCAGTGCGCGCACGGGAGGCTCCACGTAAACGACGACTACGTGATCCTCGAGGGCGTCGACGACAACTACCGCACGGTGCCGTTCGGGATGCGCTCGCGCAGGACGCTCGTCACAAACCTCGTCAACAAGTTCCAACCGATCATCCGCTACGAACTCAACGACTCGGTGGTGCTTTTCACCGGCCAGCCCTGCCCGTGCGGGAGCCCGCTTCGGGTCGTCGAAGTCCACGGCCGTTCGGACGACACCTTCTTCCTGATGGACCAGGACGGCCATTTCCACGCCTTCCCGCCCATCCCCTTCGAGGTGCTGTTTCTGCAGGTCAAGGGCCTCAAGCAGTACCAGCTGATCCACGAGGAGCAGAACCACCTGCGGGTCCGATACGCCAGGGTCGAGAAGCACCCCGCCGCCGACGTCGAGCGCCAGATACTCGAGAGCTTCAACGGCTATCTTGACCAGTGCGGCCTGGCCAAAACCGTCAAGGTAAGCGTCGAGGAGATGGGCGAGATCACGCGCCCGCCGTCCACGCAGAAGGTCAGGCAGATATTCTCAAAGGTCAAGGCGCCCCCGAACGCGGTGTGACCGAACTTGTGTCCCGCCCGTTTCCCGTCTAGTATCCAGCGGAGTGATGCGCACCCGGCGAGGCAGGTTCATTGTACTTGAGGGGATTGACGGCTCGGGCACGACAACCCAGGCCGCCCTGGCAGCAGAGCACCTCCGCGCACGGGGCGTTCAGGTGCACCTCACGCGCGAGCCGAGCGACGGCCCGGTGGGGATGCTCGTGCGCGCCGTGCTTTCCGGCCGGCTCCGTTCGGCCGGAGGGCCGCCGTTCGACAGGCGATCGCTCGCGCTGCTGTTTGCGGCCGACCGCCTGGACCACATCACCTCCGAGGTGGGGCCGCGGCTCGCGGCCGGTGTCACCGTTGTTTCGGACCGGTACGTGTATTCGTCGCTCGCATACCAGTCGCAGGACTGCCCGCCGTCGTGGGTGAAGGAACTCAACCGGCTGGCCCCGGCGCCCGACCTGTGCGTGTTCCTGCGCCTCCCTGCTCGCGCGGCCGAAAAAAGGCTGCGCTCGTCCCGGCAGTCGCGCGACATCTTTGAAGAGATCGTGTTTCAAAGGCGCGTTGCCGCGTCGTACGCGCGGGCGGTCCGCGCCGTTCCGCGCGGCAGGCTCCTGGTGGTTGACGGCGCGCTGCCCAAGGAACGGGTCTTCGGCGCGATCCGGACGCGCCTTGATGCCCTGATGTAAGGACGAAGATGGCGGAGATTTCCAACATTCGCTCGGTCAAGGGAATGCACGATTTGCTCCCCGCCTCCTCGCGCGTGTTTTCGAGGATCGAGGCCGAGATGCGCCGGGTCTTTTCGCAATACGGTTTTTCGGAAATCCGGACGCCCGTCGTCGAGGAAACGCGGTTGTTTTCGCGCGGGATAGGCGAGGAGACCGACATCGTCGCAAAGGAGATGTACACGTTTTTGGACCGCGATGGCACCTCGCTTTCGCTGCGGCCCGAGAACACCGCTTCTGCGGTCCGGGCCTACATCGAACACGGCATGGCCGTCTCGGACCCCGTGGCGCGCTGGTACTACGCGGGGCCCATGTTCAGGCACGAGAGGGCGCAGAAGGGCCGTTACCGCCAGTTCCATCAGATTGGCGCCGAGATCTTCGGCATCTCCGACGCCGCGGCCGACGCGGAGCTCATGCACATGCTCATGGATTTCGCGGCGGCCGTGGGCGTGAGCGGCGGGCGGCTGGGCATCAACTCGCTGGGGTGCGCCGCCTGCCGGCCGGCATACCGCGAGGCGCTAAAGTCCTTTGCAGTCGGCGTCCGCGAACGGCTGTGCGAAGACTGCGGCCGCCGCATCGAGACCAACCCCTTGCGCGTGCTCGACTGCAAGAAGGAACCCTGCCGGGCCGCGACCGAAAACGCGCCCGCGTCGGCGGACCATCTGTGCGCCGACTGCGCGGCGCACTTCGCGCGCCTCCGCTCGGCGCTTGACGCATTCGGCGACACCTACGAGGTCGACCGCCGGATGGTGCGGGGCCTTGACTACTACAATCGGACCACCTTCGAACTCTCGGCCGCCGCACCGGCGGAAGAAGGCGGGGACGGCGCCGGCCTGGGCGCGCAGAATGCAATCGCCGGCGGCGGACGCTACGACGGGCTTGTCGAGATTCTCGGCGGGAGGCCCACCCCGGCCGTCGGATTTGCAGTCGGACTCGAACGGCTCGCGATGCTCTCGCCGTGGGCGGCCGATCCGCTCCCGCCCGCGGTGCGCGTGTTTGTCATGGCCGTGGGCGAGGGGACGCTTGAACCGGCCGCGGCGCTCGCGTCGGGGCTCCGGCGGCGCGGAGTTTCGGTGGAGTTCGACGGCTCGGACAAGGGATTCAAGGCCAAGTTCAAGAGGGCCGACAAGTCCGGCGCCGTGGTCGCGGCCATCGTGGGCGAAGACGAGGCCAGGCGCGGGGTTTGCGCGGTGAAGTCCATGACGGCCGCGATGCTCCCGGGAGGGGAGAAGCAGGCCGAGGTGCCCGTGGCCGACGCCGCGGCGTACATCGAAACCGTTTTGAGGCACGAGGCGTGAGGCACGAGGCATGAGTGTGAAACCCCGAATCCCGTGCTACTCTGCGAAGCATAAGAACCCCGAATCCCAAATTGCCCGGCTTGCTCCCTTCTGCGCTTGTGCGCTTCTGCTCTTTTCCGCCCCTGCCTTGGCCGCCGAGGTCAAGGAGGGGGACGAGGCGCCGCGGTGGATGCTGCGGCCCATGAACGCGACGGCCTCGGGGTTCAAGAGCGTGAGCATCAACGATCTCCTCGCGGGCAACCCGGTCCAGCCCAAGGCCATCATCGTGTCGTTCTTCGCAACGTACTGCGAGCCCTGCAAGAAAGAGATGCCTTTCCTCCAGAACCTCTACACTTCGTACAAGGACAAGGGACTCGTGATTGTCGAGGTAAGCATCGATACCGAGCCCGAGGCCATAAAAGAGGTCGAAAAGCTCATAGCCGACAACAAGGTGACAATGCCGGTCGTGAACGACAAGATGAACGTGGTCGCGAAAAGGCACAACGTGAGCAGGCTCCCGCACATTGTTCTCATAGACGGCGAGGGGACGGTCAAGAGGATCCTCATCGGATACGAGTCGTCCCAGCTCAAGGTGCTCGAGGCGGATCTCGGTGTGCTTCTGGGGATAGGCCGCTGGAAGAACCTCCCGACGCCCGCAAAGCAGGAGAAGAAGAAATGAGGCATCACAAGCCATCAGCCATCAGCCATCAGCCATCAGCGCGATCGAACCATGGCGCGGCATTGGCAACGATTCGTGGCCTCGCGGCGGCGCTGGTCGCCGCGGCGGCGCTCTTTTCCTCTTTCGGCGCGATCGCGGAGGAGGAGGCAAAGGCCCCGAAGAAGAAGATCATGCTCGGGGCGGTCACAACGAGCGGGATCCCCGCCGAGCAGGGGCGCGCGCTGGAAAGCCTCATCTGCGCCGAACTGGCGGCCAACAAGACGTATGACGTAGTGTGTCCAGAGGATCTGGGCGCCGTGCTCAAGGAGCAGGCGCTCAAGATGGGGCTTGGGGCATGCACCGCCGGCGACTGCATGGATGCGACGGGGAAGATGATGGAATCGGATTTCAACGTGACCGCGGCCGTCGAGGCCAGGGACGGGAAGTTCGTCGTCTCTCTTTCGGTCGCCGAGACCAAGAGCGGCGCCCGTGCCGCCTCGGCCACAAGCGAGCCGGCGCCAAGCGTCGAGAAGCTCACCGTGAAGTTAAAGGGCGTCGTTTCGGACCTCTACAAAAACCTCGCATCCCCGCCGCCCCAAAAAAAGCCCGAAGAGAAGAAACCCGCCGGAGAAGAAAAAAAATAGTACGCCCCGGCCGTGTCGTTCAGCCGCCCGTGGCGCCGGCTCACGGCATTTCGAGCGGCGGGAGCTTGTCGGGCAGTTCGATCGTGACCGTCCGGTCGGTCTTGCCGTCCACGTCGATGCCTTCGATGTACACGCCGAGGCCCTGACCCTGCATTGCGAATGTCATCAGCGTGTAGCGGCCCGCTGCGAGGCCTTTGAACGTTTGCTCGCCCTCGTCGCCGCGCGCGCCCCGGATGCCCCGCTCCATGAGTTTCCGGTATTCGTCGAACTTTGCGGGCGCCGCCGCCTCGCCGGGGACGAGGAGCATGGGCATCAGCCTCCCCGCCGGCTCGCCGTCTGACGCCTTCACATTCACCACGAGCGCACTGCCGCCGGACGACTCGGCAAAATCCACGGTGACGGCGGCGCCGGCGGCGACATCCACGGTCTTCGGGGCGAGACCGAGATTGCTCCGGTCATGGACGTCGCCGGATCCGTGGAACCGGACGGTGTACTTCCCCGGGCCAAGGCCCCGGATCTCGAATGTCCCGTCCTCGGCGACCTGGGCGTGCCTGCTGTCGAGGGGCCTCCCGAGCGAGACTCCTACCATACCCTTGAGCGGCTTGCCCTGCGCGTCGCTCACCCTGCCGCCGATGGTCGCACCGGGATCGAGCATCACCGTCACCTCGTCCCGTTCGGCGGGGACCGAGACCCTGGCCGGGCTGAAATCCGCGTGCGACGCCTCAATCTCCACCGGCCCCGACTCGACCTTCTCGATGGCGAACCTCCCGTCCTTGCCCGACACGGCCTCGGACTTCGCCCCGGGTTCACCGTCGGCCCGCCCAAACCGCATGAGCGCGCCCATCCGGCCCGAGTCGCCGTAGAACGGCGCGATCACCGCGCCCGCGACGGGCGTGTTGTCGGCCTTCGAAACGACCCTGCCCCGCACGGTCCGGCCGGCGCCGAGCACGACGTCGGGGATCGTGAGATCCTGTCCCTCGGGGATCTTGACGCTCCGCACGACCGGGGCCATGCCCGGCGCCTTGAAGACAAGATCAGATGCCGAGTCGCCGAAGATGTTCTCGTGGACCGGCTGCTCGAAGGCGCCGCCCGGGTCCTTGATGGTCCGGCCGTTGAGATCGTACTCGACAAACGGCAAGCCGTTCTCCCGGACGACACGGCCGCGGACCTTTGCCTGCCGGACGAGCGTTATCGTGACGCCGGAGTCGCCCGCGCGTGCGCTCACCTTCGGTCCGCGGCCGAAGGCCCCAGAGAAATCGCCGTGGACGGCGTTGAGATCGTATTCACCCGGAGTGAGGCCCTTGATGACGAAACTCCCGTCGGCCTTCGACTCGGCCGACCGGGGGAGGTGCTCCATCATCTTCGTCATCGATCGCATGTCCATGACCTTCGAGATCTGGGCCATGATCCGTGCGGACGCGACCGGCTTGCCCTGTGAATCGACCACTTTCCCGGAGATGGCAAGCGCCGGCGGGAACCGAAGCTCAATCTCGGGGACGGTCCCTTCGGTGAGCTCAATCTGTTTGTGCGCCATCTGCTCGGGATCCCGGGACCCCATTTCGCCGTCGATCGCCATGACGACGTAGCTCCCGCGCGAAAGCCCTTCGAGTGTGAATGCGCCGTTTGAGTCGGTGCGCCCCTGCCTGTTTTCGGTCGGGGAATCATCGGCCCGGATGTCCTTGCGCGGTCGCGCGAGGAGCTCGATGTCGGGCACCGTGGCGACCTGAACGCCGGCGGCCGCGGTTCCGTCGGCGTTGAGCACCCTGCCCTTTAGGGCGATCCCGGAGCCCATCACGACGCGGACGCCCGTCGAAGGCGCGCGTGCCTCGGACCTCGCCGTCGCGTGCCTCTCGTGCGTCACGCTGAGCGAATACCTGCCCGGCCCGAGGTGCTCAAGCGAAAACGTCCCGTCCTCGGCGCTCTTTGCAGACCCGTAGCCGCCCGGACCTTCCCGTTCGAACAACCTGTCTTCGCCGTCGCGCCGGTCCAGGTACGACGCACCCACGGATGCGTTCGAGACCGGCTTCCCGTCGGAATCCACCACGATGCCCTTGAGATCCACCGCGCGCCTGAGGACAACCCGTTTCTCGGAAGGCGGTTTCTCCGGCCCTGGAACGGGGTGCCACCCGTAGTCCTGGAACCCGTCGGCCTTGACCGTGAGCGAGTTCATCAAGGGTTGGGCCAGCATCACGCGGTACTGGCCCTGCTCGTCCGTTCGGCCGTCGGGACCTTCGCGTCCCGCGATGTCCACACGCGCGCCTTCGATTGGTTTTCCGAACTCGTCTTGCACCGTGACCACGAACTCCGTGCCCGGCTTGAGCTCGAGTTTTAGCGGCGCGACCTCTCTCTCCCCGCCCGTGTAGACGGATTCCGTGGCAATCTCGGCGCCCGATCGGGCCGTCACCGCGTAGCCTGAAGGCGCCACGTCTTTGAAGCTGAAAGCGCCGTTTGCGTCCGTGGTCGTCTTGAGGTGCACGTGGTTCCCGTCGAGCCCGACCGACGCCCCCTCGACCGGCACGCCCGCCCTCACCACCGTTCCGGAAATGGAAATCGGAGGCGCAAGCCGGACGACGAAGCGGCGCGGCGAGTGCGGGGGGAGCGGCTTGTACGCCGGGAAGTACCCTTCGCGGGTGACCACCAGCGTGTAGCCCCCTTCGGGGATGGAGGCGAACGCAAACGTGCCGTCGGCCGACGAGTCGGTTTCCAATACGCGCGGGTGGCGCCAGTGCATCATCGAAACGCGCGCACCGGCAATGGTCTCCTGCTTGACGCCGAGGATTTTTCCTTCAAACGACGTGGGGGGCCCAAGCATTAGCTCGACCTGCTCGTCGCCAGCCCTGATTCCCGCCTTGACGGCGGTCCCGCGCTCTTTGGCCTCGGCCCACACGGTGTAGGTCCCCTCTTCGAGGCCCGAAAGCGCAAAACCGCCGTTTCCGTCGGTTGAAACCCGGGCGAGCGGCTGGCCCGCCTCGCGCTGCTCGGCCAAGCGGCCCAGAAGTTGCGGGAGGGCGTGCCCGCAGCCGCAGTCCACGAGGCTTCCGGAACCGTGGTCGTCGCGGTCCAGTTTCAGCGACGCCAGCGGCGCCGTAGAGCCGGGCCTGACGGCCACCACCGTCACGCCCCCGACCGGCCCCTTCGCGTCGCGCACGATGCCACGGATTGAGAGTGTGCCCTGAGGCTCGGGCGTGGGCGCGGTGAGCAGGATGTCGGCCACCGCCTGTCCGGCCATGAGCGCGCGCCCGGCCTCCCCGCGCCCGGCGCCGTGTTCTGCCCCCTTGTCCCCGCGGGATTTTTGCCAATCGGGGTACAAAAGCCAGACCGCCAAAGCAAGCCCCGCGACAAGTGTCACCGCGCCGATCGTCAAAACCTTTCGCATGGCCCACCCCTTTCCAAGGCGTCGGGATCTTTATGCGAGGTCAGTCTACCGCCCCTGCGCGCGCATGATATCGGTCAAAAGGACGATGGGCCGCGCGCGGCAATGGCAGCCGCCGCCGTCCGCCGAAGCAGCGCCTGCATCTCGCCGCGGCCGATCATGAGGTTGCCGGGGACGAAAAACAGCCAGAGTGCAGGGACTGCCACCAAGAGCCGCCACTCCTCACCGCGCCATTGAATTGCCATGAATACGGCCGCCGCGGCAACCGCGACGCTGCCCCAGCACAGAAGTTCGACGGTTCGGAGGGCGAAACGCGCCACTGGACGGGGGCCGCTGTTGTCGATTTCTATCCAACCTCCATCGGACATTGCCAACGCCAACCGCGCACCCTTGCGCGAAAGCAGCGGTCCCATCTCGAAACGGATCGCCCGAGGGCCCGCTCTCTCAACCGTCGCTCCGGACCCCTCGGCCGCCGTGGCAATCCCCGCCAGCCACGCGTCCGGGTCTGTCGCGTCGGACGCCGCCACGACCTTCCCTCGAATCCCAAACGGGAAACGGCGCACATCGGGCAACGCCCCTCCGGCACGCGGTAAAGAATCCAAGATCGCCCGAGGCGACGGACCCGGGGGTGACTTCGACCGGCGCAGACCATGTGTCAGAAGGAGCGCCGCGGCCGCGTAGAAGACCATCCAGCCTCCCGAGAATACGCGGAGAGTACGAAGGTCCTTTTCCCAACGGACGGCCGGGTTCAAAGGAACCGGACGTTCCTGGGAGTCTCGATGCGAGGTGGCATGCCTTGAGGAACGGTCCGTGACGGCGAAATAGGCGAAGTTCGCTGCCGCGACGACCATGAGCACTCCCACGCCGATTTTCGCCCAGAGCGGCACGGACAAGTGCCACCACGACTGCCGCCCCCACTGTCTCAAGGTCGGGTCTTCGCGAGTCGCGAGCACGGCCGGAATGAACACCACGAATATGCCGAGGTGCAATCCGATCATCGCCCGCGCCATCGGCATCAGCATGTGCCCGCACAAAGCGGCAACATGCACGACCACGCTCAACGCGAGGCCGATGATCGCAAGCACCCTAAAGATCTTCAGGACGGCTGGACTCACCCCCACCCTCGACTCCAATCCGCAACCTCAGCGGAATGATCTCTCAACTTTTTTACAGCCTCATCTGCGCGCAGGAGCAGCCGCCTTCGGAGTCGGCGCCGGTGGGCGGCTCGTCGTCGTCGGCGCCGCCTAGCCAGGCGCGGTCGCCGGCGGGCTTTGCGGCGTCGGCGGCGTGGGGGCCGGCGTCGGGTTTGACAACAGTTGCATCGTCGCCCGTTTCGGCATCCGTCTCGCCCGCGGCATCGGTTTTCCCAGTGTCGTCGGGCGTCGTGGCGTCGGCGAACGCCGTGTCCGTTCCGGCGTCCGACGCATCGGACGGATCGGACGCGTCGGACGGATCGGTGGCGTCGGAGCCGCTGTCGGAAAAGCCGGCGTCAGGTTCGCCCGCGTCGGCGGGGGTCCCCGCGTCGGGTTCGGCATCATGCGAGGTGTCCGACGGATTGGACACATCGGACGGATCGGACCCCGTGTCCGGAATTCCCGCATCCTGGGCCATGCCGGTGTCGTCCGCGCCTGCGTCGGGCGTACCCGCGTCCGGCGTTCCGGCGTCGGGCGTACCGGCATCCGGCGGCGCCAGGCAGGGGTCGGGGCTCACCGTTTTTGAAAGGTCGAACTCCTCGATCACGCCCGTCCCGCCCTGGAGCCCGCCGGGGACGCGCACGGCCTTGACGTGCATCTTCGGCCCGTCCACCGAGAACAGGACATAGTGGTTCTTGTTGTCGGTCTTGGCGCTCGTGGGGAGTTTGGGGCGCAACGGGAAGATGGGGTCGGTCGCCGCGCCGGCCCCGCCCGAAACGATGTAGAGCGTCCCCTGCTCGTACGACGAGACCTCGCTGCCGCCCTTCATCGGCTTGAACCGCTCGTAGTCGTGGTCGTGGCCGCCGATGACGATGTCGACGTGGTACTTGTCAAAAAGCGGCAGCATGGCGGCTGCTGCGCCACCGTCGTCGCTCCCGTGACTTCCGCTCGAGTAGAGCGGCCGGTGGAACATCACCACGGTCCAGATCCGATCGTTTGCGGCCAGATCGGCGTCGAGCCACGCGGCCTGTGAAGCGTACGAACTGCCCTTGAACGACTCGGTCGAGATCCCCACGACGTGCACAGCGCCGTAGTCAAACGAGTGGTAGTCCTCGACGTTATCGGGGTTGTTGCGCGGGAAGGCGAAGATCTGGTTGAAGTGCGCGCCGTCGCCCTCGCCGGGGCCGTCGTCGTGGTTGCCCAAAACCCCCATGAGCGGGACGAGCGGGAGGTGCTCGACCGACTTGTCCAAAAAATCGTTCCACTGCGAAGCCTGCCCGCCGTCGTAGACCCAGTCGCCGCCGTACAGCATGAACCCGGCGCCCTCGTTGTACGCCTGCGCAAAGACGTTGGGCCATTCGGGCGAGGCACCGCTCGACAAGGCCCGGCCGTCGCCCAAACCCACGAAATCAAACGGTGTGCACTGCCCCGCCGGGGCCGTGACGAATGTGAAGTCTTTCGACCAGCCGTCCGCCGCCGACCCGACCTTGTAGTGGTACGTGCGCGACGGTTCGAGGTCTGTGAGGACGACACTGTGCGCCCAGCCGAACGCCGTCTGGACGGCTGCGGGGGCTTGTTTGTCGAGCCCGTACTGCGTGTTAAAGCCGTACTGGACCTCGCCCCCGACGTTGCCGGTCGTGTTCCAGGTGACCGTCATGGTCGTCGCCGCGTCGTCCGAGATCGAAACGCGCGTCCACTTTGGCAGGTCGGCCGCAAGTGCCGGGAAACCCGCGATCGTCATGTAAACGACCGCCGACGCCGAAATGATGTTCCGAACTTTCATCGGACACCTCCCGTCGATTCGCGATCATTCTACGCGAACGCGCGGTCGTTTTCCAGTACGCAAAAACCCAAAGAAAACGCGGCCAGAAAAACGCTTGACGCGCTCACCCCGAAAGCGCACAATCGGGGTGTCAGACAACCGGGAGACTACCGCGTGCCAGACTACCGCGTGCCATGTACCGGGACTTCCCATCGTTGAAAGTTGCTGGGGGAGTCGCCTTATTGGTGGTTGTCCCGTTCTTGACCCCGGCCTGTGCTTCGTCGGAAAGGGATGTCGGCTTGGGGAGCGATCTCGGCGTCGATGCCGACCTTGATGGAGGCGCAGCCGGCGACGGGATCATCTGGGTTGACCCCGTCACTGGCAAATGCCCGAAAGGCATGCGGCCTGGTGGTTGCGGGCTCGGAGGAAGGTGCGTTGAATGCATGGAGGCGCGAGATTGCCCAAACTACGGCGCCTGCCACTCCGGGGGGCGCTGTGCGGCCTCCGTCGTTGAGCGCGTCGAAACCGAACCGTCCGCGACGCGGGGCCTCGAATCCGCCCGAGGTTCGTACCGTACGGAGTCCAGTGTATGCAGTTCGTCACTGGAGTGCGGGCCAGAGAAATCATGTGTGGCTGGCATGTGCGTTATCCCTTGCGTCACGGCGTCCGACTGTCAGGGGAATGGCAGATTCTGCAACGACGGATTGTGCGAATTGATGACGTGCCCGCCCGAAGGCGAGTGCCCGGCGGGTTTCCACGACATCGAAGGGTCGTACTATTGTTACTATGAGGGCGATCCGGAGTTGGACGGCGGCGCGGGCGCAAGCGACGGCGGTGGGGGCGACGGCGGCGAACAGTGACGTTCCATCCGTCGCAAGAAACTTTGAGAGACGAAGGGGTTTCGACGCGCGAGGGGCGGTACTGATCCCGACCAACCCGTTTTGCCGGAGGTCGGTTCATGGACTGCATGTCATCAAAAACCGTCCCCTATGTTGGTCTGGTAGCAGCGATGCTATCGACGTTGCCGTGCTGCTTAGGTTCTGAGAGGGACGTGCTGATCGGTGAGCCAACAATCGAGGGCGACGGCATCGTATGGGTCGACCCTGTGACAGGTGGATGCCCTGATCGCATGCGTCCTGGTGGGTGCGGACTCCGCGGCATTTGCATCGAATGCGTCGCGCACGATGAGTGTCCGAAAGGGAACACTTGTTACTCTAACGGCCGATGTCATGATGGCTATCTGATGGCGGGCGCAGTTTGTCGAAAGCTAGGTAGTTCGGACGACGTTCGGCAATGCTCGACCCCGAGTTCTAGCATCTGCCGGAACAATGCCCAGTGTGGACCTGGTGATGTATGTGCGGGCGGGCGTTGCCGCCAGCTGTGCGTCGATGCGTATGGATGCGGAACACGGGGTGAGTTCTGTGACGGCGAAGGATACTGCGACATGATGATCTGCCCGCCCGAAGGCGAGTGTCCGGCTAGGTTCCACGCAGTCGAGGGGTCGTACTATTGTTTCTATGACGGGGACTCAGAACAAGACGGCGGCAGCGCCGACGGCGGCGAACAGTGACGTTCACAACGCCCGTAGGTCGTTGCTCACCACGAGCGCCGGGCGCCTTCCCGTCCGGCGGAATCGGAAATAGTCGGCCAGGATCTTTGCATGGTCGAAGGCGAGGGGCGGGAGGTCCTGTTTTGTGAAGACGCCGATCTCTTTGGCGTCGTCGTCGGCCACCGGGGTCCCGCGCGCGCGGGCGATGTAGACGGCCGAGACCGTGTGGAAACGCGGGTCGCGTTTGGGGTCGGAGTAGACGCCCAGGAGTTCGACCAGACGAACCCGTAGCGAGGTTTCCTCGCGTGCCTCGCGCACGGCGGCAAGCTCCGTGCTCTCGCCGTAGTCCACGAACCCGCCGGGGATGGCCCAGCCGTGCGGGGGGTTCCTGCGTTTGATGAGCACGATCCCCCCGCGGACCTCGACGATGATGTCGACAGTAGGACAAGGGTTTCGAGGTAATTTGGGATTTGGGATTCTCGTGCTTCGCAGCGAAGCGCTGCTTCGCAGAGTAGTATGGGATTTGGGATTTATGAGAGGTATCCGGCTTTTTTTAAATTCGTTTCGATACGGTCACTTATGGGTTCGAAGTGCGCTTCGAACGTGCGGCCGGTCATGCGCTCGAATAGCTCAATGTATTTTTCGGCAAGCATCACGCGGACCTCGTCGGTGAGCGCCGGCGGCGTCCCGGTCCCCGAAAACCCGCGATCGAGCAGCCACTGGCGCAGGTTCTCCTTGTCGAGCATCTCCTGGTCTTTCCCGGCGGCGAAGCGTTCTTCGTAGCCGGCCGCCATCCAGTAACGGCTGCTGTCGGGCGTGTGGACCTCGTCTATGAGAACGAGCCGGCCGCCTTGAAGGCCGAATTCGTACTTCGTGTCCACCAGAACCAGCCCACGCTCGCGCGCGAGTTTCGAGCCTGTTTCGAACAACGCCAACGCCTTCTTGCACACCTCGTCCCACAGTCTCCGATCGACCAGCCCGCGCGACACCACTTCGGCGGGCGTGATGGGCGCGTCGTGCTCGCCCGCCCCCGCCTTGGTCGTGGGCGTGATGATCGGCTCGGGGAACTTCTGGTCGCGGCGCAGACCGTCGTTGAGCTTGAGTCCGTAGATCTCCCGCTCGCCTCCGGCATAGGCGCGCCAGAGCGAGCCTGTGATGTGACCGCGGACGACGACTTCGACCGGGAGCGCCTCGCATCGCTTCACGACCGTTACGCTCGGGTCGGGCGTGTCGACGATGTGGTTTGCGACGATCTCTTTGGACACATCGAACCAGTAGTTGGCGATCTGGTTTAAGACCTGGCCCTTGAACGGGATGGTGCCCAAAACGACGTCAAAGGCGCTCACGCGGTCGGTCGTCACCATGACGATCCGGTCGCCCCGGGCATATACGTCGCGGACCTTGCCGCCATACCGCTCGCCCAGGCCCTCGAATTTCGTTTCCGAAAGCGTGTTGCCAAGGTTTTGCGCGATCACGCCGCGATCAAGCATGTCTCGACCTCAAAATCCCATCTGGTATCCGCCGGCCGCGGTGACGCCGCCGGCCTCGAGGTTGTCGGCGTTTTGCGTCGTGAACCGGCCGGATGCATACGCCAGCGAAAACATGAGCTGGCCGAAGCCGAGCTTGCCGTTTACACCGCCGAAGATCTGCCACGCCGGGGCCAGGCCGCTGCGCTCGGCCTGTCCGCCCCAATCGTTTTCGGTCGTCGTCTTTGTGAAGAACACTCCGCCGCCCAGGCCGCCGAACGGCGCAAAACCCTTGGTCCGGTAAGGCTCGAACTTGACGTTGAGCGTGAGCGGGACGGTCTCAAGACCGTACCTGCCGCCCTGGTCCCCCGAAAGCGCGCTGCTCATGGCGAAATCGCGCGAGTACCAATAGATGGCGCCTTCGATGCCCACACCCAGCCAGCGCAGCGGATAACCGTACGCATCAAGGCCGAAGAGCGGGCCCGGGTTGCCGTTTTGGAGCGGAAACATCACGCCGATCTTGGGCGTGAACTCCGCCACGTTCCATGTGCGTTTGCCGGCCGGAGGCTCGGCCTCTTTTTTGACTGCCGCTTCTTTTTGCGCCGGTTTCGGTTTGAGCCCCATGGACTCCCTTGCGCGCTCAAGCTCGCTTTTGGGAGCCTTTTGGGGCTCGGGCGGAGGGGGGGGCGGGGCCTTCGGAGGCTCGGGCGCCTTGGCGACCGCGGGCGGGGGTTCTTTTTGGGGCGCCGCAAGCGGCACCAGGGGTGGCGGCGGCGTTTCTTCTTTTTTTGGCGGCTGAGGCGCTGGTTGCGCCCACGGGGGCGGCGCAGGCGCCGCCGCCACGGGCGGAGGCTCCGCTTTCCTCGGCTCGGCAGGCGGGGCGGGCGGGGGCTCTTTCTTGGCCGGGGCAAGAGGCACGAGGGGGATCGGCTCGAGGGCGGGGGCCGGGGCGGCAGCGACGGCCGTCTTGGGTGGAGGCCCGTCATACCCGAACCTCATCGCCGTCCCCTTCACTGCTGAAGACGAGACCTTCACGACTATCTCGTGCGTGCCCGCCGGGATCTTCACGTCAATCTTCTGTTCGGCCGACGGCGTGAGCGTGTCCTGCCCCTTGACCCGGACACCCGGCTGGGGTTTCCCCTTGACCGAAAGGCTCTTGGCCTCCTTGCCGTCCAGAAGGACCGTGACCGTGACGGGCACGCGCGTTAAGGGGTTTGTCTTGTCCACGAGCTGGCGTACGTGGACCTTGAGCGCGCCGGGGCCCTCGACCGAAAATTTCGCCGGCGCGGTGGGCTTGGCAAGCGTCACCGAGGTCGGCCTGCCCTTTGCGTCGAGCATCTCTATGGTCTCTCCTGCGACCTTGACCTCGGCCTCGGCCGCGGGCGCGGTCGAGGGGATGAGCAACAGCGACCCTGCCAGAATAAGAACCGTGGCCATCAACTTCGCGTTCATGGATTCCTCCCCTGGTTAACCTTTTAGTCCCAGCACGTCCTGCATGTCGTACAGGCCGGGTTTCTGTCCGACCAGCCACCTGGCGGCGATCAGTGCCCCCCGCGCAAAATTGTCGCGCGACGACGCCTTGTGCGTGAGCTCAAGGCGCTCGCCGGTGCCGCCGAAGACCACCGTGTGCTCGCCCACCACGTCGCCCGCCCGGATGCTCTGGATGCCTATCTCGCCCTGGCGGCGCAGGACGTTCTGACCGTGGCGCGAGTACCTTGCGTCCCGCCTGAAGTCGCGCCCGCGGGCCGCGGCGATCGCCTGCCCGAGCTTGAGTGCCGATCCCGACGGTGCGTCGGCCTTGTGCTTGTGGTGGACCTCGACGATCTCGATGTCGTATGCGTCGCCCAGGTAGCGCGTAATGTCGGCCGCGAGCCTGTACATGACGTTCATCCCGATGCTCATGTTCGGGGCGAGCACCATGGGCGCCTTGCGCGCCAGGCGCTTGAGCTCGGCCGTGTCGCCGCGCCCGAACCCCGTCGAGCCGATGACCGCGGGGGTCTGGGCCGCCGCCGCTATCCGCGCATGGGCAAGCGAAGAGGCGGCGTTCGTGAAGTCCACCACACAGTCGGCCCCTTCGACCACCTTCTCGAGGTCGTCCACGACGTTCATCCCAATGGTACCGTGTCCGAGCACGGTGCCCACGTCCCGGCCGACGCGGGCGTGACCCACCGACTCGACCGCCCCCGCGAGCTCGGCATCGGGGTCCTCGATGATGGCCGCGATGACCCGCGAGCCCATCCGTCCCATGGCGCCGCACACCGCAATCTTGAGCATAAGGCGCTCCTCCCTCCAAAACGCCTGTATTCTAGCCAAAGTCACAGGCGAAAGGCAAACGGAACGCCAAATTCGCGCCGATCGCCGTTGTCACCGCCCCCCCGCGCGTTCCTCGACGAGCTTGATGAAAATGTCCTCCTCTTCCGGGGAGAACTCGTACGGATTCAGGTAGGCCGGGAACTCGAAGATCCATGTCCTGATTCCGAGGCTCAGGATCGACCCTTTCCCAAAGAGAAATTCGACTTTTGAGACTCCGACAACATCTCGCCAATAGGCCGCAAGCAAGTAACAGAGTATGCCCTTTTCAGTAACCATCAGCGTCGAGTACCACGGACCACTGCCGATCCCGATGAAAAGAAAGAAGCCGCCGACGGCCAGACAGAACAGACCCGACATCAACCCGCCCACGTCGAAGTTGGCCAACCCCGCCCCGAAGGCCTTGAGGGCGACAAAAACGAACATGATCCCAAGCGCGAAAAACAGAGCCGTCCCGGGGGCGTAGAACAACGCCCAGGACATCTTGGCCTTCTTTTTGAACAGTACTGGCGACCTGGAGATTTCGCGCCGCCTCGACAGCCTGCCCACGCCCCAGTGGACGCCGAGGATTGCGAGGAAAAGTGCAAATGTTCCGAAAACGAGGACTCCCGGATTCACGTTACCCCCGCTCTCCAATCGACCCTTCGTCCCTCGCCCCTCGTGCCTCACACTCAGGACTCAACACTTCTTGATCAGCCCGTGCCTCTTGAGGATCAGCCGCAGCGCCGCGGCTTTGTCTTTTGAAAGCGGCGTGAGCGGCAGGCGGATCTCGGGGCCGATCTTTCCCATCATGCAAAGCGCGGCCTTGACCGGGATGGGGTTCGTCTCGACAAAAAGCCCCTTGTGAAGGTCCAGGATCTCAAGATGGATCCCGGCCGCCCTGGCGAAGTCGTTGTCAAAGACCGCCTCGTACATGTCGGCCATCCTGCGGGGGACAACGTTTGCCACCACCGAGATGGCCCCGCACGACCCGACGCTCGCAAGCGGAAGATTCAAGGGGTCCTCGCCCGACAGGATGGCAAGCCGCGCCCCGATCTTTGCGCGAAGGTCCATGGCGAACCGGAGATCCCCTGAGGCGTCCTTGACCGCCGCGACGTTCTTGAAAGCCATCAAGCGCGCCATCGTGTCCGCCGCCACCGCGACGCCGGTCCTTCCGGGGATGTTGTAGATGACCAGGGGGACCTTCACGGCCTTGGCAACCGCAGCGAAGTGCCGGTAGAGACCCTCTTGAACGGGGCGGTTGTAGTACGGAGAGACCACCAGCAGTCCGTTGGCGCCGAGTTTTTCGGCCCGCCTGGCCTGCGCCACGGTCTTTTCGGTGTCGTTGGTCCCGACCCCGGCTATCACCGGTATTCTCCCGCGCACGGCGGCCAGCACCGTCCGCACCGCGGCGTCCTGTTCATCGGCCGTCGTCGTGGGGGATTCACCCGTGGTGCCGTTGACGACGATCCCGTGAGTTCCCTGATCGAGGTGCCAGCGCGTGAGCGCCCGAAGCGCCCCGAGATCGAGCCTGCCGTTTTTGAATGGCGTCACAACCGCGACGATGGAACCCTTAAACAGCATTCCTTTCTCCTTCGTTTCGCACACGGCGTCTTCGGACTTCCATCGAGCCGCCGCCGGATCTCGTCGGCTACACTTGCGGAGGGGTTTCGCCCCTCACCAGATCCTCCAGCGTCTCCCGCTCCCTGATCACCCTGTACGTATCCCCTTCGACCAGCACCTCGGCCGGCCGCGGCCTCGAGTTGTAGTTGCTCGCCATCGAAAAACCGTACGCCCCCGCGCTCATCACGGCCAGGAGGTCCCCGCGTTCGACCGGCGGCATCAGGCGGTCCTGCGCCAAAAAGTCGCCAGACTCGCAGACAGGCCCAACCACGTCCACCATCGCCTGCGCTCCGTCGCGCGGGACAACCGGTTTGATTGCGTGAAAGGCGCCGTAGAGCGACGGTCTGATGAGATCGTTCATCGCGGCGTCCACCACGACGAACCGCTTGGCCTCGTTTTCCTTAGGATAGAGTGCGCGTGTGACGAGCACCCCGGCGTTTCCGACGATTACGCGCCCGGGTTCAAAGATGATCTTGAACCCCGAGTCGGCAAGCTCGCGGATCACCTCTCCGGCGTACTCGACCGGGTGCGGCGGTTTTTCCTCGTCGTAGGTGATGCCTAGACCTCCGCCTATGTCGAAGTACTGAAGCGCGATCGCCGCGTCGGAGAGCCGGCGCGTGAAGACTAGGACCTTCCGGATCGCGTCCACGAACGGCTCGACGCTAGTGACCTGGGAACCGATGTGGCAGTCGATTCCGGCGATCTCGATGCCCGGGAGCGTTTTTGCATGGAGGTATCCGTCAAACGCCTTCGCGATTGGAATCCCGAACTTGCTCTTTTTGAGCCCGGTGGCAAGGTACGGGTGCGTGGCGGGGTCGACGTCGGGGTTTACCCTAAGCGAGATCCGCGCACGTTTCCCGGCCGCGCGCGCCGCGGCGTCAAGGGCCACAAGCTCGTCGTGCGACTCGACGTTGAACATCAGGATCCCGGCCGCAAGCGCCGCGTCCATCTCGGGTCGTTGCTTCCCAACGCCCGAAAAGACGATCTTTTGGGGGTCCACTCCGGCCTTGAGTGCCCTGAATAGCTCGCCCCCGGACACGATGTCGACGCCGCTCCCGAGCCCGGCAAAGAGCCGGATCACCGAAACGTTCGAGTTCGACTTGACGCTGTAGCACGTGATGTGCGGGACCCCCGAAAACGGCGAGTCAAACGCGTTGAAGTGGTGCGCAAGCGTCCCCGCGCTGTACACATAGACTGGCGTCCCGACCTCGGCCGCTATTCTCGCAAGGCGTACGCCCTCGCAGTAGATCTCGCCGTTTTTGTATTCAAAAAGGTGCATTAGGAAAGGCCGAAGGGTGAAGGCCAAAAGCTGCGGTCTGCGGTCTGAAGTCCGAAGCCCGATGGCTTCTGGCTGATGGCTTTTGGCTGATTCCCGCTCCGTCCTTCGGCGGCCTCGGCGGCGCCTTGATCCCGCACGCGGGCGAAAAGATCAGCACGAGGATGATGACAAACGACGCGAGAAGTGTTGTTTTTCGTCTCACGAGTCCCGCCTTCGAGTTGACGCACGCTAACAGAGCATGCGCGTACGAGTCAAGGCGGGTGCGAGCAAAGTCTTTGGAGTGCGGTAGCTTGCTACCGCTTTGTCTTTGGCGGGAGCTTGCTCCCGGAACCCGGACGAGCAAGCTCGTCCGGCAAAAAGCGCAAGCAAGCTTGCGCACTCCAAACGCACCCGCCGCGTCGCCGGCTTTGTTGACTTGACCGTCGCGATCGTTTAATAGTTAGCCCCCTCTGGCGGCGGTGTAGCTCAGTCGGTAGAGCAGGGGTCTCATAAGCCCCGCGTCCCCAGTTCGATTCTGGGCGCCGCCACCATTCCTTCAGAAGCGAGTAGCGAGTAGCAAATGGCTTGTAGGCTACCCGGTTACAGGTCGATCTGCTCGTACGGTCTGTGCGCCCCCATCCAGTGGTACAGCCTGGCCCGCGGTACGCCCTCCTGAAATTCGATAATCGCGTACGCCGGTTTCACGCTGCTCCCCATGTTGCCTATCGTGAGGCTTATCATGCGCGTCCAGGTCCCCGTGTTGATGTAGAACTTCTCGGGGCCGAACGACCGCACCATGGGGTAGTGCGCGTGGCCCATGATGACAAGCCGCGTGTGAAACGACGTCTTGAGCGTCCGCTCGGCAAAACGCTCGAGGTCCGGGAAGAAGACCAGGTCCTCGCGCAGAAGCTTCATGAACTTCTTGAAGTAGGTCTTGCGGTTCAGGACCTTGAAAAGCCTCGTCTTTATGAAATAATAGAAGCTCCGGAACATCAGCCGCAGCGTGAACCGGAAATCGGTGAGCAGGCCGAAGATGAGGAACTGGTAGAAGGGCCTCACCTGATCGAGGTACGGCCGTTCGGCCTTGAGCGGGTTGACGACGTTGATGACGAAGAACGACCCCCACGGGAGGTTGAGCACCGGCTCGGGAAGGCCCTTGGTGAGCGTGATCTCCTCGTAGTTGAACGAGTGGATCGGCTCGTACTGGTGTCCGTGCAGGATCTCGACCCCCTCCGGGAGCTCGTAGCGGTCGCTGTCTATGATGAACCTGACGCGCGTGTCCGACGCCGCGCCCGTAAGCGCCGCACACAGCAGATGACGCACCCCCGAAAAGTACAGGTCCATGTCGTGGTTCCCGGGGATGAACGTGACGGTCTTGTACGGCCTGGCGAGGAACGCGCGGACGGCGTCCATCACGACCGGGTGGCCGTCCATGGCGACCTTGAGCTTGTTCATCGAGACCGATTCGGTGATCTCGTCGGGGAACCCCCCGTCCACCGGAACCTTGAGCAGGTCAAAGAAATCGCCGTTCACGATCATCTCGATGTCCGACTCGAGGTATTCGCCGGTCGAGTAGTGCGTGACAAGCTCGGCAAACCGTTCGTCCAAAAAGAAGTCGTCGTGGGGGTTCACCTGGCCCGGCGCGTGCCCCGCCCCCATGTGGAGGTCCGACACCACCAGTTTGAGACGGTTCACCACCCCAGCACCCCTTTCATCGCGGGCGTGACGTCTTCGAAGGTCGTTTCGCAAGGGTGCCCCCCCGCCCACAGATAGAGGGCGCCGCGGAACCTGTCGCCCAAGGCGAATATCTGCGCCGACATCGTGCCGTAGCCGTCGGTGTGGACGCAGAGCCGGTGGTGCCACTCGCCCCCCGAGTGGTCCGAAAGAAGCGCCTTGAGCGCCGGGACGGCGGCGCCAACGTCGTCTTTTGGGATGGAACCGATGCGGGCGCGCACAAGCTCGCCCTTGAACGCGCCGACGTCTTCAAATTCGTCCCAGTTCGAGAACGCGTGGACGCCGGACCCCCTCTCCTCGACCCTGGGTCCTTCGATGTATTTGACGACAAAGAGGCGATGCCTGTCGGCCAAGACCGCCTGGAAGGGGTTGTACACCCCCGGGCGCGCGCTGTGCGAAATCCGCGCGGCCGCATCGGCCGCCGATTGACACCTGAGCGCGTCAAGGACCAAAAGCCCCCGCGAGGCGAGGTCCGGGTTTCTCTCCGCCACCCCCGAGATGTTGGTGAGTGCCGCGAACAGGCCGAACTCGTTTAGCCCCGTCCACGTGCCCCCCGCGCGGGCGTCATGGGGGCCGAAGACGCGCGGCTCCCCGCACAAGACCTGCGGCCCGAGCGAGGGGCGGTCGGAAAACTCGTCGCGGTTGGCCGCAACCACGAGCGAAAACCCGTCAAAGACCTTGAAACAGACCGCCAGCGTGCACATGCGGCGTTTTTATACCACAAATACCTACCCGGTGACGAACGACGGCGGGCGGACCGTTTCGAGGCGGAAGGCGCCTTCGGGGCAATGCACGGCGCACAGCCCGCAGCCGAGGCAGACCGATTCGTCGATCTGCACCCGGTTGTTGGCGTCGTCGAGATGGAAACCTCCAACCTACGACTTGCGACCGACGACCAACCCCGCGATCCGGACGAGGAAACGCCGGGGCGAGATGCGCGTGAGCCATGCGATGAGGGCGTTGAGCAGACCGGCGACGACGTTCCGCCGCCAGCCGAAGACCGCCCGGAGGCCCGTGCGGGCGACGCGGTCGGGCGAGGCCATGGTCGCACGAATCAGGACATTCGGGTTGTTCTGGCCAGCCACCTCCCAGAACTCCGTCGCGATACCGCCGGGGCACAGGCTGCACACGCGAACCTTTGTATCGCGCAGCTCGTGCGCGAGCGCCTCGGTGAAGTTGCGGACGTAGGATTTGGCCGCCGAGTAGGCCGCGTATGACGGGATGGGCATATACGCTACGAGCGAGGCGACGTTCAAGATCCACCCGCGGTCGCGCGCGACCATCGCACGCGAGAAGAGGTGCGCAAGCTCGGTGAGCGCCCTGATATCGACCTCGATGAGTGTGCGCAGGCATTCCCAGGGTGTTTCGACAAACGGCCCGAAGCACGCGAACCCGGCGTTGTTGACGAGGACGTCGATTGGCGTCCCCGCCGCCTCGGTCTTGTCAAAGATCTCCTGCGCCGCGTCCGGTTGTGAGAGGTCGAGCGCAAGGACTGTGACTTTGACGCCGCGCTTTTCCCTGATCTCCGCCGCAAGCGATTCGAGCCTGTCCGCGCGCCGCGCCGTGATGACGAGATTCGCCCCCATCGCCGCAAGCTGTCGCGCGAACTCGACGCCCAGACCGCTGGACGCCCCCGTCACCAGCGCCGTTTTGCCTTTCATGTCCATGCCGGCAAACTACGCAAATTCCACGGATGCGTCAACTTCCGCGGCGGAGGGTGAGGAGGGTGATCTGGCTTGGCATGCCGAGGCGGAGGGGCGGGCCCCAGGTGCCGGTGCCGGGGTTGACGTAGAGCCACATCTTTTGGAACCTGTGCAGGCCCACGACAAAAGGCATCACGAGCCGGATGACAAAGGTCCACGGCCAGAACTGGCCGCCGTGCGTGTGCCCCGAGAGCTGAAGGTCCACGCCCGCGGCTTCGGCCGCGCGAAAACTGCGCGGCTGGTGCGCGAGAAGTATCCGCCTTGCGCCTTCTGGCGCCCCGCGCAGCGCCGTTTCGGGTTCCGGCACGTGTTCGGGCACCATGGAGGCCGCCGAAATGTCGGGGACACCGGCAACCGCCAGCACCGCATCGCCCCGGCGCACAAGCCGGTGCTCGTTCGTCAGGACATCAAATCCCAATCGGCGGACCTCGGAGAGCCACCCGTGCAGGTCCCAGTAGTACTCGTGGTTGCCCGTCACGAAGAACTTCCCGTCGGGCGCACGGAGGCTTGAGAGCGGGGCGGCATCGGCGCGCAGCTCGCGGGCGTACCCGTCGGCAAGGTCGCCCGTGAAGGCCACGATGTCCGGTGACAGGGCGTTTGCGGCCTCGACGATGGATTCCATGTGCTCCCGCCGGATGACCGAGGCGCCGAGGTGAATATCGCTTAGCTGCGCGATCTTGAAGCCGTCAAACGCCGGCGGGAGGTCCGCAATGGGGATGTCAACGCGGACGACTTGGAGCGGGCGCCTGCGCGCGGCCGCGTACCCAATGCCCACGAGCGCCGCCGCAGCACCGAGAACGCCGAGGTTCAAGGCGTTCACAAGGAACAGGCGCCGCCCGGCGTCCAATCCCGCCGCCGCACGGCCGGCGACCAGCGCGTGGACCTTCGAGACTGCCGCAACGAGAAGGAGCCCGATGTCTTTGGTGAACAGAAGCGGCACGACTATGGCCATGAAGCCCATGGCGCCAAAACCAATCATGGCCGCTGCTGGGAACCAACCGGGCTTGGTCGTGATCCGCCCCGAGAAAAGAACCAGCGGACCCGCAAAGGTCACCGCCGCAAGGACCAGCCACGCCAACAGGCGATACGACGGAGACAGCCCCGAGGGCGATATCAGCCTGTGCCCCGCATAGACGTACAGGCCGGTCCATATTGTCATCGCGACCGTAAAAAAAGCGATGAAGCGCCAGAAGTTCATGGCCGACATGCGTACCAACTTCCTGCGGCAAAGTACAGGCTTGCGTGAACCTTCGGTGCGTTGAACCAACCTGCTTTTTGAGCCGCACGTCTTGTTCGCCCCGGCCTTCGCGTCACCCCAGTTGCGGGGATGCACCCCAAGCGTAAGGATTCAGTCTCGGATGGGGGCCGGCTTCCCCTGCGCGTCAGTTTCCGATGCGTCATCATCTGACTTCGCCCGGCGGTTGCCGTAAACATGCCGCTCCGGGAAACCCGTCCCCCACCCAAGACTGAATGATCACCCCCAAGCAGAACGCGGGTGTTGATTATTCTTCCGCCGGGGCTAGAATGGTGGCGCGATGAAGGTGGAGTTCGTCAAGTCGGCCGCCGAGGCGGACCAGTTTCCGCGGCACCCGCTTCCGGAGATAGCCCTTGCGGGCAGGAGCAACGTGGGCAAGTCGTCGCTCCTAAACTGCCTTGCCGGCCGCAGGGGGGTCGCGCGCGTTTCGGGGCGGCCGGGCTGCACGCGCCTTCTCAACTTCTTTTCGGTGGACGCCGCCCTCTGTCTTGTGGACCTTCCGGGGTACGGCTACGCGAAGGTCTCTCGCGCCGAGCGGACCCGCTGGGCCGAAGTCGTGGACGAGTACCTCGAGGAGCGCGACAACCTCTCGGGTCTCATCGTGATCATGGACGCCGCGCTCCCCCCGACCGATCTCGACCTCGAGATGCTACGCTTCGCCTCGACGCTGGGCATCCCGGTCCTCCCGGTCGCCACAAAGGCGGACAAGCTCGCGAAAAACAGGAAGAGGGCCGTGCTCGATTCATTTGCCGCGGCCATCGGCGACGGATCGGAACGCGTGGTGGCATTTTCGGCCCGGACGGGCGAAGGGAGGCCCGACGTGGCGAAGTGGATCGCGTCCGCCTGCGGCCTCGGGAGGCTTGCGTGACGGGCTTCGACCTTATCGTCGCGGCGGCGCTTTCTGCCGCCATCCAGACGGGCGCGGGCGCCCCCACGAAAGCCGCGCCCGCAGTCGAACCACCCCAGCCGGCCGCCCCGGCGCCGGTTTCTCCTCCGCCGCGCATGCCCGCCATCAATGCGCTTTTCAAGATCAACTACGAGCTGGTCGACGAGATCATAGCCACGGTCCAGAAGGACGCGATCACGCGCTCCGACCTCGACCGTCAGGCCGGCGTGACGGTGGTCAAAACGTACGGCCTTCAGGGGCTCGCCACGCTGGCCGACCCGAAGGTCGTGGGTTGGATCAAAGACCTCTTGATCAATCAGGTCCTGATCCTCCAGGAGATCCGCAAACAGCCGGGGGAGTCGCAAAGGACGTCGGATGAGGAGGCGCGCGAGGAGGTCAAAAAGTTCGCCGCACGTTTCCCCGACGCCGCGGCGTACCAACAGTTCCTGACGGCGGCGGACATGTCCGAGGACGCGCTCAAGGAGATCCTCGTGCGGGACATGCGCGTGGACCGGTTCATCAAAACGAGGATCCAGCACGCCGTGCCGGTGCCTGACGACAAGGTGAGGGAGTACTTCGATGAAAACGCCGCCCAGTTTCCGGGCAAAAAATTCGAGGACGTGGCCGGACAGCTCAAGGCGATGCTCACGGAGAAAGAGTTCCTCGAGAAGTTCATCAAGGACCTGAGAAACAAGTACGACGTCGTGGACCACCTGGAGAAAAAGTAGGGCGGGAGTCCGCGGATCAAGAGGAACTTGCAAAAACACCGGCAATCCAACCGCAGAGGACTCAGAGGGCGCAGAGATGCCGAACAATGTTTTTTCTCGGCGTTCAAAGTACGGCTCCCCGCAATTTCGTGCCCACCTCGCCGGTCCCGACCGCCGATGGCAGTGTTGCTCCTCCTCGCAGTAGCGCTGCTACAGCGTCGTCCATTCTCCGTAGTACTACGAAGGATGAATCGTCGCGCCTCGCCCTCGACGCCCGGTCCTTCGGCGATCTGGTCACTAACTTGCGGGTCGCTGTACTACGCGGTTGGATGGGTTTTGCTTGAGCCTGTCAAGAAACCAGGATTTGGAATCCCCACCAAACAGATTGGCTGATATCGGGCTTGCCATCGCCCCGGCGACCGAAGGCGACCTCGACGGCGTGATGGAAATCGAAAAGGCCAGCTTCCGGGCACCGTGGAAGATGGAGGCATTTCGGGCCGAACTCGCCAACCGGTACTCGCGTTTCACCGGGGTGCGAATCGAGGGTGCGGGCGGGCCGCTTGCGGCATTTGCCATTTACTGGCTTGTCGTAGACGAAGTCCACATAATCAACTTCGCCGTGGCACCCGAGTGGCGGAGAAGGGGGGTCGGCCGCGCGCTCCTGGCCCACATCATTCGCGACGGCGCCGACTCGGGCTGCCGGCTGATCGGGCTCGAGGTCAGGGCGGGGAACGAGGGCGCCATTGCGCTGTACAGGGGCTTCGGGTTCTCGCCGGTGTCGGTCCGGCCCAAGTATTATGTGGACAACGACGAGGACGCTTTGGTAATGATGCTTGAGTTGAAGTAGGTGTTCTTTTCTTCCTTCGGAGGCGGGCGTTTGGGCAAAGGGCGCGCAAGTCCGGACCGGCCGGCGGAAACGGTGAGAGGGGCATCTGCAGCGGGCATCTCGCTCGTGCGGCACCTAAGCGGCGGGTACTTCCTGATGACGCTGGATGTCCCCGTGTCGTTTTCAGCCGCGGTCCCCGGCCAGTTCGTCATGGTCCGGCCTCCGGGCCGGTATCCCCTTCTGGCGCGCCCGATCTCGATCCACGACTGCCGCCGGGTGGGGCGAGCCGCCCGAATCGATCTTTTGGTGCGCGAGGCGGGCGAGGGGACCCGTGCGCTGGGGGCGCTGCGGCGCGGCGATCGCGTGGGCATCTGGGGGCCCCTCGGAAAAGGTTTTTCCGACGCGGCGGCGAAGCGGCGGGTGCTGGTGGCGGGAGGGCGGGGAATCGCGCCGATGTGGTTTCTGGCCCGCCGCCTTTTTGACGCCGCGCGCGCAGACCGGCCGGCAATCGATCTCTTCTACGGGGCGCGTTCGTCCGACGAGCTCCACTATGTGGATGAGTTCCGGGCCATCGGCGTGAAGGTGCACATCGCGACGGATGACGGATCGCGGGGGTACAAGGGTATGGTGACGGGTCTTTTGCGCGACAAGCTGGGCGTCAAAACGCGGCCCCCGCGACACAAGAAAAAGGAGCCCGCCGCGACCCAGCTCGGGATGTTCGACCCGGCCCCGGTCCCGCCGCCGGCGCCCGCGGCGACGGTCGAAAAGGCGCCCCCGCCGGTGTTTTGCGCCTGCGGACCGATGCCGATGCTTCGGGCCGTGCACGATGTGGCGGCGGCGCTTGGCGCAATCTGCGAGGTATCGCTCGAGTCCCGTATGGCATGCGGCATCGGCGTGTGCCTCGGCTGCGCGCACGAGACGGCGGAAGGCGGGTTGATGCACGTGTGCAAGGACGGGCCGGTTGTCGATTCGCGCGTCGTCTTCGGCTCCGGCGTTCAGGGAGGGACCGGAGGATGAACGTCGATCTTTCGGTCGAAATCGGCGGACTCAGGCTCAAGAACCCCGTCCTCACGGCGTCGGGGACGTTCGGGTACGGCATCGAGTTCGCCGACTATCTCGACCTCTCGCGTCTGGGCGGCATTGTGACCAAGGGGCTGTCGCTCCTCCCGCGGCGCGGGAACCCTCCGCCGCGCATAGTCGAGACCCCGTCGGGGCTTCTCAATGCGATTGGCCTCGAAAACGTCGGGCTTGAGAATTTCGCTCGCGACATCCTCCCGGCGCTCGCGAAGACGGGGACCAGGGTCATCGTAAATTTTTTCGGCGATTCGGTCGAAGAGTATGCGCAGATGGCCGCGGAGCTCGACGGGCTCGGCGGCGTGGACGCCCTCGAGCTCAACATCTCGTGTCCAAACGTCAAGGCGGGGGGGATGGCGTTCGGGACCCGGCCGGAGTCGGCCGCGGCCGTGACCGCCGCCGTCCGGGCCAGGACCGGCAAGACGCTCATCGTCAAGCTCAGCCCGGCTTGCGACGCCGTCGCGGTCGCCCGCGCCGTCGCGGGCGCGGGGGCCGACGCGGTCTCGTGCATGAACACGATCCCCGCCATGGCCATCGACCCGGCGACGCGGCGCCCGAGGCTCGCAAACGTGACCGGCGGGCTTTCTGGACCGGCGGTCCGACCGGTCGCAGTCAAGATGACCTTCGATGTGGCCAGGGCGGTTACAATCCCCGTCGTGGGGGTCGGCGGCATCATGAGCGGGGACGACGCGCTCGAGTTCGTCATGGCCGGCGCATCGGGTGTGGAGGTCGGGACCGCGAACTTCACCGACCCGTGCGCAGCCGTGCGCGTGCTTGACGGAATCGAGGCGTACTGCGCCCGGCACAGAGTCAGGGAGTACCGGACGCTGATCGGATCGCTTCTGACCGACGGGGCGCCGACGTCGTGCGGGTGATCGTCCCGGTTCCGGTCCGTGAACGAGAGGTGCCGGCGTGCCGTTGAGAAGGCTCGACAAGATCATCCGATCGTTCCGCGGGCGCAAGATCGTCGTCGTCGGGGACATGGTCGCCGACGAATTCGTCTACGGGCGCACCTACCGGCTCTCGCGCGAGGCGCCGGTCCCCATCGTCCGCTTCGATCATTCCGACATCAAGCTCGGCGGCGCGGCAAACGTCGCAAACAACGTCATTGCGATGGGCGGAAAGGCAGTGCCCATAGGCGTCATCGGCGTGGACGACGCCGGCCGCGAGGTGGCGTCGCTGTTTTCGCAGTGCGGCGCCGACACCGCGTGCCTGATTCGCGACAAGAACCGCTCGACCATCACCAAGACCCGCATCCTCGCGGGCGACGTGGGGACGGTGGCCCAGCAGATGCTGAGGCTCGACCGGGGAAGCAACGGCGACCTCTCGAACAGGCTTCGGCGGCAGATCGTGGAGGCGTTCGAGGGCGCCATGGAAGGCGCCCACTGCGTCGTGTTTTCGGACTACGGTGAGGGCGTGCTTCCCGACCACATGCGCGACGACCTGATCGCGCGGGCCAGAAAAAGGGGGATCATTACCGTCGCGGACAGCAGGTTCAAGATACACATGTTCCGCGGAGTCACCGCGGTCACGCCCAACGTCCCCGAGCTTTCCCAATATGCCAAGCGGCCGGTCGAGAGCGAGGAGGAGATCGCCCGCGCGGCGGCGGCGCTCCAGAGGCGGACGGGCTGCAGGGGGGTGCTCGTGAAAAGGGGCGGGATGGGGATGGCGCTTTACAGGCGCGGGCGCGGCGTGAAAACCTACCCGCCGCACGGGTCCATCGAGGTGGCCGACGTGACCGGCGCCGGCGACACGGTCATCGCGGCCTTCACGCTGGCCCTCTGCAGTCGCGCGGAAATGGACGACGCGGCGCTCATCGCGAACGTTGCCGGGGGAATCAAGGTGACCAAGCGCGGGACGGCCACCGTCTCGGCGGCCGAGCTCATGCGCGGTCTCGACCACACGCGGGTCGAAAAAGTATAAGGATGGCCGGCACTTTCCTTTCCATCGAAGACCTTTCCGAAACCGTCCGCCGGCACAAGGCGGCTGGCCGACGGGTGGTCTTGTGCAACGGGGTCTTCGACCTCCTTCACGTAGGGCACGTCCGGTATCTCCGCGCGGCGAGGGCCTTGGGCGACGTGCTCGTCGTGGCGATAAACGACGACGCGTCCGCCGAGCGGCTCAAAGGCGCCGGGAGGCCGTTCATGCCCGCCCGCGAACGCGCCGAGATCCTCTGCGCGCTGGATTGCGTTGACTACGTGACTTCTTTCCCGGACGACACGCCCCGCGGCGTCCTCGATCGCCTGCGCCCCGACGTCCATGCCAAGGGGACCGACTACACGGCGCAGAACGTCCCCGAGGCCGGGTTCGACCGGGACCTGGGAATACAGGTTGCCATCGTCGGCGACGCGAAGGATCACTCCACAACCGATCTCGCGGCGAAGGTCAGCGGCGGCCGCCGCGGGTGATAATCCCTGATCCCCAACGGTCTGGACTTCACGGCTCGGAGTCGCACGCGACGCTGAAGCGCACCTCTACCTTTTCGGCGCCGAGCGGGCGGGCCGCGCCATTGAGCACAATCGAATTCGTGGCCGCATAGTAAGAGTAGCCGTCGAGCGTGCTCTGGAGGACCAGCGCGCCGTCGACCGTCACCCGAAGCGTTGACAAGTCGGGGGTCCGCGAGAGCGGGAACGACACGGGACCCGCAGTCGTGGCGCCGGGGTTGGTGAACCGATCGACGATTTCCAGAGAACCCACCCCTCTTCCGCGAAGCGGGGCGCGGACGGTCACGAAGTCGCTTATGGCCTCGTCCACGACCGTCAGGATCATCACTCCGTTTTCGTCGCCCTCGCGCGTCGGGGTGAACCTGAGCGCAATTGTACGTTCTCCTTTTGAGTGAACCTCCATCGGCAGGGCGGGTCCGTCCGCGATTTCAAACGTGCCTTGGGGCCGGATCTCGACTTCGACCACCGAGACGTCCGGGCAGTTCGTGCGACAGTACCCTCCAAGGTGGACATCCACCGTCGAGGAACAACCCGGTTGCGCGTCGGGAAACACTACCGGATCGGGCCAGAGCGTCATCCCCGCCTGCCCCGGTGTGCATTCGGGACCGTGCGTTACGCGGACCGTGCGGACATCCGCCGTATCATCAAAGACCGAGAGCTTTGTCTCGTTGCGGGCCGGAAGCCACGACTGCGTTTCGGGAGGCACGTTCTCGAAAACGACGTCCAGCGGCCCCGCCAGCTCCGCCGAACATGGACAGTCGGTGCTCCCGTCCGCCGCGATGGCAAACAGGCGCGGGCTGTACCAGTACGTTCCCCTTGCCGCGTAGGGCCCCGCAAAAACGAACCCGCCGCCCGGCGAGGGAGCCACGGACGACAAGCCGACCGGCGGGCCGAGGACTTCTTCTTGTTCGTCATAGTAGTGATATTCGTCTTCGTATTCCCTTTGCCATTCCACCGTGCCCTCGCGGGTCATCTTGACGGCTCTCGCCGGGCTGCTGCCGAATACGACGAACCCCCCGTCGGGCGCCGCTCGGAGCGAGTGAGTTTCGAAGTAGTCATCGGGGGCAACCGACAGTGCTCCATACCAGGCAACGCCGCCGCCCTCGTCGATCCTCGCCAGGCGGGTTCCGTACCAGTCGTCGTAGCCTCTTAGCGAGACGATGTAGCCGCCGCCTTGGAGCTTTTCGAGAGAAGTGACCCGGGCGCCGTCCGGGAACCGCACTCCCCAAAGTGGTTCGCCTGTCGGTCCGAGTGCTTCGACGACGGCATCCCGGTCGTACCAGTCGTTTTCGTAGATAATCCCCCCAACGATGAGCGCGTCGCCGGCGGCGCGCAGGACGCTGAACTCGCCCTCTTCGTCTGGAGTTTCTTTGTATGAGGACTGCCATTCCAACGAGCCGTCTCCGGAGATCTTCGCGACAAAACCCGCGAACATCGAGTATCCGTATTTGTCCTTTCCCACGGTAGCCCTTCCCGCGACGGCGCACCCGCCGTCCGGGACGGCCGAAAGCACAATTCTTTCGTCGTCCAGGCTGCCGGAGATGACTCGCGCCCACTCCAAGTGCCCATCTTGCGAGAATTTCATTACCCGCAGGCCCAAGTTGTCTTCTGCATCGACGTATTCAGTCTCGCCGAAAAACACGGCACCGTCATCGGCAGCGGCGAGGAGGCGGACACGGTAGTACGCTGGCAGTGCCGGGAACTCCCTGGCCCAGATGACAATCCCGTCGTTGTCCAATCTCGTAATGATGTAGACGGATTCGGTGGCTTTGTAGTCGACTTCCTCGGTCCTCAAGGTTCCCAGGATGAACCCCCCGCCGGGGACGGCGGCGAGCGACACCGCGTAGTAGCTGTCTGACCTGATTCCCAAACGGAAGGGGAAGTGAAACTCCGGTATTGTCAGGTCTGCGCCGTCGGCCGGCCAACCGGCGTCCCGCCCCGCGTCCCGCCCCGCGTCCCGGCCGGCGTCGGGTCTCGTCCCGGAATCTGTAGGCTGGCCCGGCCCGTCGGCCGGGGCCGCGTCGCGGTTTCCTCCGTCGCGGGTGTCTTGAGGCGTCCACGTCGAGGCGCTTCCGCTGTCACCTCCGTCAATTTCTGCGTTCTGCACGAGCACCCGTGCCTCGCCGCATGCACAGATCGCGACGGCCGCGGTCGCTCCCGCGAAGGCCGCCCGCCAAATCAGCTTTGCAACCGATCGCACGTGTCTCCCTCCCGTCACCACTCAGAGGCGCACAGCGCGCTGTAGCGCACCTCGATACGCGCCCGCGGCGGCAAAACTACGGCCGGGCCGAAATTGATCGAATTGGACATCAGGTTCCAGTGATAGCCTCCCTCGCCGCCCTCGGGGATGGGTACGCCGTCGGCCGAAACGGTTATCGAGCCTGCCCTCGGGAAGCGGGAGAGCATGTATTCCCGGGGTGGCCTTGCAAGTTCATGGCACGGGACAACCAGGCAGGGATCTTTGTCCCAGTCGTCGAGGCAGATCGACCTGGCCGTGCCCAGACCGGCGGCCGTCAACGCGGCGAGATAGGTATTCGACGGCTCGGAACCCGGGACTTCGGCGCAAGCCGCCGCCTTCGGGGCGTCGGCGGCCGTCCCGTGGCGGTCAAACGCCGCGATGACCGAAAACGACGCACTGAAGCCGTCCCATTCCCAAGGGACGCCATCGTCCGCCCATCTCATGTAACTGTCCGTGTAGTACGGCAGGATCGAGTCGTCGCGATTCGAGAGGATGATCACCGCCCGGGACGCGTACCATCTCCTCCAGTAGTAGTACGAGTCCACGGCCTCAAGGCATCCCGGGTATATTCCGAGGTCATATTCTCCGGGAGTCCCGTTCGCGTTGATCGCCGCCCGCCGCGTTTCACCCGTCTCCATGACCGGGTCGTAGTACGTGGGATGTACTGGTGTGACTTCGTTTGCGATCGCCTCCGGAAACCCTTGTCTGTGAAACGGTTGGCCCGGTTCGTTGACTTCACCGGTGGGCGTCGTCACTGGAGCGTCGTTGGCGGGGGTGAGGAACAACAATTGCCAGTCAAGGTCGGCCACTGTCAAAAAGTCGGCAAGAAGCTGCGCCAGTTTTTCCTGATGGGTTTTCATTCCCGGGGACGTGTCGACGCAGACGACGACATCGAGGCGGGGTCTGGGTGGCGCCTCGAAAAAGTCGACCAGATCCGGATTGGGGCGCGAAACGCCCGAGAGCTCGATTTCGATGGCCGTCGATGTTTCTCCCATGCTGTACACTTCGAGGCTCAACGTCCCGCGGCCGTCGCCGTAACCCTCGGGCATGTACTCTGTTGTGAGTTGGAGGTCCCCGCCGGGTTCGATTCTGACGGGCAGCTCGACTGGTTCGGTGATCGTGAAGGGCGGTGTCCGGTCGATCGCGGCGGACATCAGGAAGGCCGGATCGGCGCTGTAATTGTGGATCACGATGTCGTTTCTTTTCGAGCCGCAGCCCGGGGCCGTATCGGCGAAAACGACACGGCCGGGCGAGGCCGTGACCATCGCGTCGGCTTTCATGCACCGGCGCCCCACGGCCACGTCCATGTCGGATACCAGCAACGCCGTCGTCCCGGCTTTGAGGTCCCCCTCGGTCACGATCAGGGGCACGTCCACCGGCGGCAGGAGGGAGGGAACGTTCGGCTCGGGGAGTTCGCGCGGGAACGGCATCACGCAGTCGCAACCGTTTTCAAGTCTTCCGTCCTCCCCGATCGCCAGAAACCAGACGTACGGGCACGACTCGCCGTCGCTGCACAGGCTTCGCACCGTTCCGAACCACGTTTCGGTGGACATAACGAGGGTCCCGCCCACGCGCACGAGCTCGTTGAAGAACCCGTACTGTCCGTAGCGGGTGATCCACTCCACCGAGTCGTCCGGGGCAAGCTTGATGAGATGCCCGTTTCCCGCGAGCAGGTTTCCTCCATCTGAAACCGGCTCGACGCTGTAGACGTAATAGTCGGTGGCGATGGTCTTGATTCCACCGTCGGGGGCGATCTTTATTATTCCGCTCGATTTGGCGCTGCTAAACGCCCCGAGGAAATAGCTGCCGTCCGGCATCGGTTTGACGATGTTCATCCAACCCGTTGACTCGAACAGCGAAGCGGTCGAGGCGTTGCCGACGCCATCGGTTTTCGCAAACCACATCCTGGCCGGCATCCATGTCTTGTTCTCGTCACGATGGTTGGTCACCCCGCCCAGAACGTAACCTCCGCCCGGGTCGCGATCGATCGCGCTGATCTCCGTATTGTCCTCGATTTCAATCGCCCTTTGCCAGCCTATCCCGCCGTCACGGGTGACGTTCACGAGCCATGCGGTGTTCGTGTAGTACCAGGGCCAGAACCAACCCTTTTCACGGTTGCCGGCAATGACCACTCCGCCGCCGTAGGCCGGTACGATGTCGGTCGCAAAATTGAAGTACGCGCCCGTAAGCCCTGCCTGCCACTCGATGTTCCCATCCCGCGAAAATTTCATGACGAGGACGTTTCCCGTGAAATACTGGCCGTGAAAGGCATCGACCATGACGTAGATGCCTCCGTCCTCGGCCTGAACCGCCTTGACGAAATACGGAAGGTAGAGGTCGTCCACGTCGTAGATTGCGCCGAACATCTCCGTCCCGACGCGTCTGCTCCATTTGATCTGGCCGTCAAGCCCCACGCGCATGATCCAATAGAAAAAGCGCCATGGGTCCACGTCGAAGTTGTAGCCGAGCCCCGTCATGATCACGCCGTTGTCGTCAACCGGGGAAAGGGACTGCATGAACTCGAAGTTTCCCGCCATCGAAACGCTCATCGGAAACGCGCCGGGGACCAGCGGGATGGGATCGACGTCGGGGAGGGAACCGGACGCGTCGGGCGCCCCCGAATCAAGCGGCCCGGCGTGACCGGCGTCGGTGGGCCCAGCGCCGCCGTCGGCGTGCGACCGGCCTCCGTCGGGCTGCTCTTCGTCAAGCGCGGCGACCCTCTGTTCGCACGAACAGCCGTGGAGAAGCGCCACGAGAAGACCGGCCAAGGTGCCACCCATAGAAGGCTTCCGCGTCAAGAGAGAATAATGGAGGGGGCGCTTTTGGGTTGAAAAAGCGCTTTGTCTGGTGAGCTCGTGACGTCCCGCCCTCATCGATCAACCTCCGAACAACGCGAC
>JACRCP010000342.1 GCA_016218965.1 Deltaproteobacteria bacterium
CGTTGGTTTGTACATGCTGGAAGAGTATTCATCCCACGTAGATTTGTCGATCCCCCTGCGTGATAAATCGCATAAGGCAACGTATGATCACATATGATCACGACCATACATTCTCGGAGGGGTTTTTACGGACGAATCAATTTGTTCCTGATGGGGTATTTCGAGGAAACGGTGGATTTGGGTTGCGGGATTCCGACAAGCGCCGGCGGTGGAATCATCCACGTGACCAAGCTCGATATCTCGGGCGGTTGCATATGGACCAAACGCTTCGGTCAGACGGCTCCCAGTTTCGGTACTGCCTTAGTTTCAGACACCGTCGGCAATGTGTTCATCACGGGTTTGTTCGAGGGAAAAGTCGATTTCGGCGGCGGGGATCTGACGAGTTCTGGCCCAGGCGTAATGTTCCTCGCCAAGTACGATCATTCCGGCAACCACCTCTGGAGCACGCATTTCGGAAACGGTAATAGCGATTCCAGAATAACCATCGCCACCGCCGTTGATGGTGGCGTACTTGCCGCCGGCCATTTCGAAGGCAGTGCGGACTTCGGGGGCGGAAAACTGACGAGCGCGGGAAATCGCGATGTCGTGATTGCGAAATATGACGCCGGTGGGAATCACGTCTGGAGCAAGCGTTTCGGTTCGACCGAGGATGATCGAGCAACGTTCGCCGCCGTTGACAATTCAGGCAACGTTTTCGTGACCGGATATCTGATGGAAATGGTGGACCTCGGGAAAGGAGACGAGCCCGCCGTCGGAGTCTGGGATATCTTCCTTGCCAAGTTCGGACCGTGAGGTCTTTTTGGGCCCGGGTCGATCATCAACTGCCAGGGGCGGCACGCTACGTAGCAAGAGTGACGTAGTAGCCGTAGAACTTGAACTTGTACTCGAGCTTGTAGTGGGCGACGACGCAGAGGACGGACTCGAGGTCCTTGCGGGTCTTGATCAGGAGTTCCTTGTTGTTGCACTGCAAGGTGACGTGATAGACGGTGTTGGGGGCAACAGGACGGGGCTTTCGGGGCACTGGGACCTCCTGGCACAGACAACAGGCACAAACAATGGACGCGAGCCGAAGGCGCGCCGGGGAGGTTTACAAGGCCCATGCCAACAGGTAGACTGTTCTTGAAAGTTCACGGCAGGCAAGCAGAAACCGCAGAAAACGACGTGAGGCGTGTGGATTCAGCGAAGGCAGAAACCGACCGCCGCCGGCCCGATTCCGTACCGTTGCCGACTGCATCGATTGTAGTTTTCTTGGCGCTGGTAGTCGGCTCGTGCAACGGCAAATCCGCATCCACGAGCGGGACCAAAGACGTTGGGACGCAGGAACCACCGCTCAAAAAGACCGTGTACTTAAACCTGTACAACCCAACATGCACCCGAACGGCGTGGACGGTGACTGACAAAATCATCCTATCTCCAAACGGTGACACTATACCCGACGATGGCGAACTGGATGAGACAATCAAAAAGGCCGTAATGGGTGTCGTTTTCTTGTACGAAGGCGATACGACTCATCCCTTCCCGATCGCAGACATTCGCGCCTTGGACGCCCATCCGCACAAAACTGAAATTGTCCCTGGGCAACCGTTCAAAGAGGAATCTCAATACTACCTCGTGCTGAAGTCGGGAAAGGAACAAAGCGCTTACGATCCGTTGGTCGTACGGAGACGCGACAATTCAGAGGTGTTGGCGAATGAGTCGATCGCCGTCGGCCTGTTCACGCACGGGAATCCCCTTTTGAGCGAGATCCTCGTCACAACCAAAGACCCTGAAGGGCGAGACGTTGTGACTTTCGCGTTTTCAGAGGACCTGTCAACCGAGGACATAGTAGCCGCTCCTGCGCCGGAGCTACTGTTCGACGATTCGAAGATCGACGCGTGCGTCGAACCGCGTGACGACTGCAGAACCGACGAGGCACGAGCGACGCGTCCTGCAGAACCGAGGGTGCAACAGACAGACGGTCGCGACATCAGCTTCATCTCGACTGGGCTGTCCGCTTCTTTCCAGGAGATGACGCTCAAGATTGCTGGAGGCATAAGAGGATCCGGGAGCGACCTAGCCACCGGCAGTGTGGACGACCAATATGGGACCGTCGATGGGGACAGTGTTTCGTACAAGGTTCGCAGGGAACAGTTCAGGAAACTACCAGGCAACGACACCTACTACTGGTGCAGTAGCTATTGAGGCTTTGGACGTAAAGGGGATTGAACAGGAGTGGACCGTCGCACGGTGCCGGGTTCGGTTGGGACGAAACATAGGGGGAACGAGGGGTGGGGCGCGACGGGCGGCGGGTTGGCCGCCCGCGGCGGGCTTCGGACACCGGCTCCAGACTCCGAGTTCGGCACTACTGAAGGCCGAACACCTACCGAAAAGCGGTACTCGGTCGGTGCGGCGTGGCATCGCCGGGCTGACGGCTGACTTTCTGCGCTCGGCGTTAATGCTGGCTTTGGCCCATCGGGGTCGGTCGGTTTCTTGGACACCTTGCCACAACGTCTTTGGGTTGTCAGCCACCAGTAGACGGAAGCGGCGCGATCTGCGCCGCGATCTTGACGAAACGGAAAACGGGGTTTACATTACCTCGCCTTGTGGCGCGCATCCGGGGAGAGACGGGTAAAGGAGACCGCATGAAGATCTTCATAGATACGGCCGACATCAGGGAAATCCGCGAGGCCATGGAGCTGGGGGTCGTGGACGGGGTGACGACTAACCCTTCTCTCATCGCGAAGACGGGGCGGCGGTTCGACGATGTCGTCAAGGAGATTCTGTCGGTCGTCAAAGGGCCGGTCAGTCTCGAGGTTGTCGCCACCGAGTCCAAGGGCATGATCGAGGAGGGGCGCAGGCTCGCGAAGCTCGGTCCGCAGGTGGCTGTGAAGGTCCCGATGATCCCCGAGGGGCTCAAGGCCGTGAAGGTGTTCTCCTCGGAGGGCATCAAGACCAACGTCACGCTCGTCTTCTCGCTTTCGCAGGCCGTCCTCGCCGCCAAGGCGGGGGCCACGTTCGTGAGCCCGTTCGCCGGGCGCCTCGACGACGCCGGGCACGACGGCATGGAGGTCATAGAGCAGATCTGCGACGCCTACCGTTTCTACGGCTTCGCCACCGAGGTCATAGCCGCCAGCGTCCGGAACCCGGTCCACGTCAATCGCGCCATCCTTTGCGGCTGTCACATAGCCACGGTTCCCTGGTCCGTCATCCTACAACTGGCACAGCACCCGCTCACCGAAACCGGCCTCAAGAAGTTCCTCGACGACTGGAAAAAGGTCCCGGCCTGACGAGTCCGGGAGTTCGCACTGCTCGACTCCAAAACTCCCCAACTCTTTTTTGTCGTGGTATTCTGCCCGGCATGCGTGAGGCAAAACCGTTCAGGCTCGTCGCGCCTTTTGAACCGCAGGGGGATCAGCCGCGGGCGATAGACGAGCTCGTCCGTGCAGCAGAGGCCGGCGCCCGCGAACAGGTGCTTCTCGGCGTCACGGGGTCCGGCAAGACCTTCACCATGGCCAACGTCATCGCGCGCACAGGCCGGCCGACGCTGGTCATAAGCCCCAACAAGACGCTCGCCGCGCAGCTTTATCAGGAGTTTCGCGAGTTCTTCCCCGACAACGCGGTCGAGTTCTTCGTCTCGTACTACGACTACTACCAGCCCGAGGCATACATCCCGCACACCGACACGTACATCGAGAAGGACACGAGCGTGAACGAGGAGATCGACCGGATGCGCCACTCGGCGACGCATTCGCTGCTCACGCGCGTTGACGTCATCATTGTCGCGAGCGTCTCGTGCATCTACGGTCTCGGCGACGTGGACGCCTACAACGGGATGATCGTGTACGCCGAGGAGGGGGTCGACCTCGCGCGGCAAGGAATGCTCGCCAGGCTGGTCGAGATGCAATACACGCGCAACGACACGGATTTCTTCCGAGGGACGTTCCGCGTCCGCGGCGACGTCGTCGACATATTCCCGCCGTACGAAGAGGCAACAGCGGTCCGCATCACGTTCTTCGGCGATACCGTCGACGCCGTGCACCTGCTCGACCCGCTGCGCGGGCAGCCGGTCGCGCGTCCCGGGAGGGTGACGATCTTTCCCGCCAGCCACTACGTCACGGTCGAGGAGCAGCGGAAGAGGGCGATAGTGTCGATCCAGGATGAGCTCCGCGGGCGGCTGCAGGACCTCAAGGGGCAGATGAAGTTCGTGGAGGCGCAGCGGCTCGAGCAGCGGACGATGTACGACCTCGAGATGATCGAGCAGATGGGTTTCTGCACCGGGATCGAGAACTACTCGAGGCACCTGACCGGGCGGGCGCCGGGCCACCCGCCGCCGACGCTCGTAGACTATTTCCCCAAGGACTACCTCCTGTTCGTCGACGAGAGCCACCTCACGATTCCCCAGATCAACGGGATGTTCAACGGCGATCGCTCGCGCAAGGAGACCCTCGTCGAGTACGGCTTCCGCCTGCCCTCGGCGCTCGACAACCGGCCGCTTAGGTTCGAGGAATTCGATGCCCGGGTCCGGCAGGCGGTCTACGTCTCGGCCACGCCCGGGGAGTTCGAGGTCGGAAGGGCGCGGGGCGTTCTGGTCGAGCAGGTCATACGGCCCACGGGGCTCCAAGACCCTGCGGTGGAGGTGCGTCCCGCCGCAAACCAGGTCGACGACCTGCTGGGCGAGGTCAGGCGCAGGGTGGCGGCGGGGGACAGGGTCTTGATCACCACGCTAACCAAGCGTTTTGCCGAGGACCTCGCCGAGCACCTCCAGGAAAAGGGGCTGAAGGTCCGTTACCTCCATTCGGACATCGACACGCTCGAACGCGTCGAGATCCTGCGCGACCTCCGGCTGGGGACGTTCGACGTGCTGGTCGGGATCAACCTCCTTCGGGAGGGGCTGGACCTGCCCGAGGTGTCGCTCGTCGCCATTCTTGACGCCGACAAGGAGGGGTTCCTGCGGTCGGCGAGATCTCTCATACAGACCATCGGCCGGGCTTCGCGCAATGTGGACGGGAGCGTGATAATGTACGCGGACCGGAGGACCGCCTCCATGGACAAGGCGCTGGCCGAAACCGAGCGTCGGAGGCGCCTCCAGGCCGAGTTCAACGAGGCGCACGGCATCACGCCGCGGACCGTCGTCAAGAACATCGGCGACCCGAAGTTCCGGGTGTACGAGGCCGACTACTACACCGTGCCGATCGCCGCGGACGCGGGGACCTCGTACGTGTCGGGGAAGGACATGCAGGACCTCGTCGAGGAGCTCAAGAAACAGATGTTCGCGGCGGCGAGGGGCCTGGAGTTCGAGAAGGCCGCCGAGTTGCGCGATCGGATCAGGGAGATCGAAGAGGTGGACATGGGACTCAGGGCGCCGGGCGAGGTGCAGGCGCTTGAGGTCACGGCCGGCGGGCAGGCGAGACGCGCGGCGAGGCGGAGGCGGCGATGGTGAGAGAACAGTTCCCCGTCCTGTTCGGAAAATACGTGCTCCTTTCGCGCATCGGCACCGGCGGCATGGCCGAGGTCTTCCTGGCGCGCAACACCGCGTCGGGCGAAGGCGGCAAACGGATCGTGCTCAAGAGGATGCTCGCGGTGCACAAGGACGACCAGTCGGTCCGTGACGAGTTCTTGAACGAGGCCCGCCTGATGTCCCTCTTCATGCACCCGAACGTCATCGAGGTCATGGACTTCGGCGAACAGGATTCGTTCCCGTTCATCGTGATGGAGTTCATACACGGAAGGGACCTCGCGACCTTGATCGAGACGGCGACCCTGCTCAAGGTGCCTCTTCCCGAGGACGTGACCTTCTACGTCGTTTCAGAGCTTCTCGAGGGGCTGGCAGCGGTCCACGCGGCCGCCGACCACGACGGCAGGCCGCTCGAGATCGTCCACGGCGACGTGAACCCGGCCAACGTCTTCGTGTCGTTTGCGGGCGAGGTGAAGTTGGGGGACTTCGGCATCGCCAAGACCAACGTCGAGCGCAAGAACAAGATGGGCGTGATGAAGGGGAAACTCGGATACCTTGCCCCCGAACAGATCGAAACGCGCGAGGCCGACCCGCGGACGGACATCTTCGCGGCAGGGATCGTGCTCTGGGAGATGCTCGCCGCGAAGAGGCTGTTTTCGGGGAAGGACGACTACGAGGTCTTAAGCAAGGTGGTCGAGGCGGAGATCCCGCCGGTCACGCGCAACGGCCATCCGCTGCCTCCGGCCCTCGGCCGGATCCTCGCCAAGGCGCTCGCGAAGGACCCGAAAAAGCGGTACCAGAAGGCGGTGGAGTTCGCGTCGGCCTTAAACGAGTACGTCACGGCGGGGCGGTACAGGACCAACTTCCAGATGCTCCAGAACTACATGGGGGCGCTGTTTGCCGAGCAGCTCGAGGAGGAGAGGCGTGCCCTCGACGAGAGCCAAAAATACACCGGGCGGATCGAGGAGCGTTCGCTCGTGAAGGTCGTCGCCGATCTCATTCGCGAGAAGGCCTCGGGCCGCCTTCACGTCGAGCGTGAGAATGGCGACGTCAAGAACTTCTTCTTCCGGAACGGGGTCATCTACTTCTGCACTTCCAACCTGCCGGAGGAGTTGCTTGGGGAATTCATGGTGGCGGAAGGGACCATAGCGCGCGATCAGCTCAACCTGGGCCTGCGCCACATGAAGCACACCGCCGGGAAGCTCGGGGACGCCCTCATGGCGCTCAAGGTCCTCGCCCCGCACACGCTCCTTGCGACGCTCCAGCGGCAGGTCAAGGCCAAGGTGACCCAGTCCTTCTCGTGGACGACCGGGTCGTACTCGTTCCACCACGGCGAACGGTGCCACGAGGAGGCCCTGCCGCTCGACATCGGGACGCTGTCGCTCGTCGCCGAGGGGATCCGCAAGCACATGGCCCAGGAGCATCTCGAGGCGGCGATGAACCCGTTTCTCTTCAAGAAGCCGGTGTTCCATTTCACGGCTGACTTCGATGTCGAGACCCTTTCGCTCAACGCGCGGGAGCTGAGGGTGTACCGGGCGCTCAGCGGCGAGAAGACCCTCAATGATCTCATCGGCGAGCTTACCGAGGGCGGGAAGTTCAAGACCCGCGACGTCCTCGCGCTGCCGTACCTGCTTTTCGAGATGGGAGTGCTTTCTTTTGAGTGATGGGACCGTCTTGGAGTGCGGTGGCTTGACACCGCCTTGTTTCGCCGGGGCTTGACCCGGCGAGGGTGTTCGATGGACGCGACTCAGAAACCGGAGTGGCTGGATTCCGATCCCGCGAAATCCGTGCGTCCTCGTGTCCTCGTTCTCATGCTCACCGAGCGCTGCAACTTCGCATGCGCCTTCTGCGGCTACCGGGCGGAAGGCGGTGAGATGCCGTTCGAGAAGGCTTGCGGGGTCGTTGCCGAGGCCGGAGATCTCGGCGTCGACACGGCGGTTCTCACCGGAGGCGAGCCGCTCCTGCACCCGCGCGTCCACGACGTCGTTGCGTACTGCAAGACGTGCGGGATGGGTGTCAACGTCACGACGAACGGGTGGCTGGTCGAACGCGAGGCCCGGCGCATGGTCGCCGCCGGTGTGGATTCGGTTTCGTTTTCCATTGACGGCTGCGCCGCGACGCACGATCGCCTGCGGGGCCGCCAGGGGGCGCACGCGGCGGCGATCGCGGGGATCGAGGCGCTCAAGAAGGCGCGTCGGGAGATCGTCATCAACGTCAACTTCGTCGTCACGCGCGGGAACGTGCGCGACCTCGAGGCGTCGTTGATCGAGGCCCGCCGCCTGGGCGCCGAGTTCAACTTCTGGCCCGTCAACAACGTGCCCGGGATGAACCTCCGGCCGGGCGAAGAGATCGAAACGTACCTGGCGTTCGTCGAGAAACACGTCAGGACCGACCCGGTGTTGGGCCCGCGATACGAGTTCTACCGGACCGCGGCGGAGTACCACGAAAAAGGCGGCCTGTGCGTCCGGTGTCTCGGTTCCGACGATTCGTTGAACGTCAACTGGAACGGCGACGTGCTGCCGTGCTGTCTTTGGTCCGACGCGGACCTGGTCCTCGGAAACGCCTTCGAGCGGTCCCTCGCCGACATCCTCCACGACAAGGCGACGCGCGCCCGCCTTGGGAAAATCCGCGAAAGCGGCTGCCGAAACCGTTGTTACAACCACGCCCTCTACGAGTTCCAACTCCGAACGGGGCTTCCGTTCGTACTTCGCTGACGCCGTTGGCGCTATTTCCGCGGATGTTTCCATTGACGCGGCCCGGGCAATGTGGTCTACTGATATTGTCCGTTCGCTCTCAACCGACCGACACCACTTGACGGAGGGGACGTCGTGGTTTCGCGGGTTCGCCACAAGTTGGTTCGACAGGCTGCCCAGGAGTCCATTTCGCAGGCGTGCCCCCTGCCGGTTGATCCCCTCAGGCTGATGGCACACCGTTTGCCATTCACAGGGGTATCTCCCTGACGCCAGTACCCACTCGGCAGCGAAATCCCTCCGGCCAACGCAAGGCGGCCAAGTATTTCCGGCACGCTTCCTTCGTGGAAAACCGTCTCTCCAACTCCATCACCGTCCTGGGGTAGTCTTCCA
>JACRCP010000344.1 GCA_016218965.1 Deltaproteobacteria bacterium
CGCGGCGGAAGTCCCATGAGCGAGGGAAAGGCCGGCGCGTTTGCCACGTATTTGACTTGTTCTCCGGCGGGTTGCACGGGTGATTACACCAATCTGGTTGGCTTCCGCGGTTGCAGGAGATAGACCATGAAAAGGATGTGCGGGTTGTTCACGTTTTTGCTTCTTTCCTGGGCCGCGTTGGTTTCAGCCCAGACGTTCTTCCTCCAAGGCGAAAAAGGACCGCCGGGAGATTCCTTGGAGTGCGCTGGGAACGATTGCACGACGAGCAAAAACCTGACAGTGACGGGCTCGTTCACCGCCTCCGGCACTCTGACCCTGCCAGACTGCCCCTCGGGGTACGAGAAGGACGGCTCGCGCACAGACATCGTTCTCTGCAGGCGCGGATTCGACGAGATGGTGAAGGTCGGCGACTTCTGGATTGACCGGTACGAGAGCATCATAGTCGACGAGGTCACGTGGAACGGGGGGAAGTGCGACGGGGATGGGAACGCGTACGGGTCCACGTCCGACAACTGGTCGGTGGTGGCGTCGACTTTTCCCTTTACCGGGAACTGGACCGCCAGGCTGTACGCCTGCTCGAAGACGGGCGTTACACCTTCGAGATACATGACGTGGTTCCAGGCACAGGAGGCCGCCGCGGGCTCCGGCAAGCGGCTGTGCACCAATGAAGAATGGCAGGCGGCGACCGCAGGGACCGTCGACCCGGGGTCGTATGACGGAACTTCGGGCGGGGCGTGCCACACCAGCGGCGCGAACGCGCGGGCGAGCGGGTCTGCCGGGACCGTCCCAGGGGCGTCGAACTCGTGTGTCTCGCGGTGGGGAACGGAAGACATGATCGGCAACTTGTGGGAATGGGTCGCGATGTGGGGTCAGGCCGGACGAGACATGGGCATCGCCCAAGGCGGCTATGCTGGCAACGTGACGACAGGTAATGGGTGGGCTGGGTTTTCGCCTGAGACGAGTGGAGACGGTGACGGGACTTGGAACTTGAATGGAGAAGCTGCAGGTTGTGACCGCACTGGTGCTAACTGTACTTATAAAACGGGTCTGCCGTTCGCTGCTCAACGTGGTGGAGGCCTAGCGAGCGGGACAAAAGCTGGAGCATTCGCGATCATTTTTGGTTATGCCCCCTCATACCGCAATCCCAGTGTCGGCCTCCGTGCATGCAGGGGGAGGTGAATTATGGTGCCATGCGTGTACGACAAGATAATACCAGATTGGAGTGCAATACAAGACGCACCTAAAGATGCATTGAAGGTTCTCAGTCAGGGATTCCCGGAAGAGGAAGAGAAAGAAAAAGATTACAGAAAGGCTGTTGATTCAATATGCGACTATATCATGAAACTGCATTCAAAAAGCGTACTCGGCTCACATCAAAAGGGCCTCAGTAATTTTGAACAAATAGCTTCAGACTTTACGGGAAGGGATCACTATTTCCACCAGGTCAATTGCTACTTCTTGGGGCAGTTCTTGAAAGGCAAAGGTGTCATCGCCAGCCTGGCCAACACTGACTTCGATTTCCAATGGCGTATCGCATCGTTGCTTCACGATGTCGGGTATGAATACGAGAAGAGGCGATCGAGAGCAAGGCTAAAAGAGCTTCTTGAAATGGTCGACGACGAATTCATCTGTGCGATGTGTAAGCAGTTGGCGAGATGGGAAGTCGTTGGTTTTGACGTTCGGCGGTATCTGCGGAGGAAAGCCAGAAGCACGGGCATGGACCACGGTATCGCTGGCGCAATAATTGTATTCCGCGAAATCGTGGACCTGTATGACGACCACAATCCCGACCATTTGTCGTCGATGTCAGCAACACCTGACGGAATCGACTGGAGCTACAAGAACATCCAGAACGATGTAGTACCGGCGTGCGCCGCGATCCTGCTCCACAATCTGAAGGCCGTGCCGAAGATCGGCTTGGGAACAACTCCGCTCGCTTACGTGCTCCGACTTTGCGATACCCTTCAGACTTGGGACCGGCCGTTGGTATTCGGCAAACAACCAAAAGCAGTGTCTCCAGGATCAGGCTGCGATATTAACGTGGCTGGCGTGAATATCGAGTTTGTGGCTGCAGTTAAAATACTTGCTCGGGTCAAGGATGAGCTAATTCATCGGCTAAACGACATAGATGTTGCAGACGACCGAGATCAAAAACTGACCATTGTGCTTCGGAGAAATATGGACGTTGAAGGAGGAGCCGCAGGATGAAGACGACTCCGCAGCATTGGTGGGACTATGCGACGGACGATCTGGCGATGGCCGGGATCGCCATGCAGGCCGGAAAGCCCCGGCATGTCGCGTTTCATTGCCAGCAGGCGATTGAGAAGGGCCTCAAGGCGATCATCCTGGCACGCACGGGTGCGACGCCGCCGAAGATTCACCGGCTGATACAGCTTGCGGAGCTTGCCGGGTTGCGCGACGCCATCAGCGACGAGGCCAGGGGCAACATCGAGAAGCTTCAGAGCTACTACACCGAAATGCGTTACCCCGGGTTCGACCCCGACTTCGCCGCACAGGTGACGGTGGAGGCCGCCGGACAACTTTTTGCGGAGACGGAAAGGACATTCTCATGGTTGCGAAGCCAGAGTACGTGACCCCTATCCTTCGCCGGTTCACCGAAGCGGTTTGCAGGCAGTGGCACGTGGTGCGCGTGTACCTGTATGGCTCATACTCCGGCGGGACCCCGAACGAATGGAGCGACATCGACATCGCCGTGGTCTCGCCCGACTTCACCAACCGCACGGCGGCAAACGTGCAGCTTGTCCACCTGGCGACCGATGTGTCGTCTTCCATTGAACCGATGGCCTTCAGGCCCGAGGACTTCGACGAAGCCACCCCGGCCGATTTCTGCCACGAGATCAAGCGCACGGGGACCGTCATATACGATGCTGACGGGGGCGGGCTTGCGATTTAAATGAACGCCGGTGCCAGCTGCACGGTGAAGCGTCATGAACGAGAAGAGCACCCATGGCCGTTGAACTGAAGTCGTTGTCGTTGCGGGGATTCAAGACCTACCGGGACCTGCCGCTGTTCGAGCCGGGGCGGTTGAGCGTCCTTGTTGGCGGTAACGGGTCAGGGAAGTCCAATCTCGTGTCGTGTGAGGTGAGATAATGACCATTTCACAATCCGTTCTCCAGGTGCTCGCCGAGAGAATCCTGCACGTCGCGCGGGTTCGGCGGATCATCGTGTTCGGTTCGGCGGCCACCGGGGCGATGACGCGGGACAGCGACATCGACATTCTGGTGATCGTCTCTGACGGCGCCCGGAACCTGCGCGACCTGAGGGTGAGCATCCGGGATGCCTTGCGCGGACTGGGGTATCCGATCGACGTGTTCGTGATGGAAGAGGAACGATTCGAGGAGTCCAAGGACGTCATCGGCGGACTGGCGTATCCGGCGAACAAATATGGAAGGGTCATCCATGAAGCCGCGTGAAGAGATGATCAGAGACCTCGTACGGCAGTGGTTCGCGAAGGCCGACCTGGACATGGGCCTGGCCGAGCATATCGTTGGAGAGGCCACACTGTTCATCGCGGCGACTGGCTTCCACTGCCAGCAGGCGGCCGAAAAGTACCTCAAGGCCTTCCTCGTCCATCATCAGCTCGAGTTCCCGAAAACCCATGACCTGGGTGACCTCCTCGATCTGGTAGAGCGGGTCGACGTCGGGCTCGCAGCCGAACTGAAATCGATCACGTTTTTAAACCCTTACGGCGTTGATTTCAGGTACCCTAGCGACCTTCCCTCAATGACTGTCGAAGAGGCCCACCGAGCACTTGAACTTGCCCGGAAGGTGCAAACTGCGGTTCAGTCCAGAATTGGCAAGTGACCATAGACGAAATGAACGCCGGTGTCAGCTTCGCGGTGAAGCGTCGTGAACGAGGAGAGCACCGATGGCCGTTGAACTGAAGTCGTTGTCGTTGCGGGGATTCAAGACCTACCGGGACCTGCCGCTGTTCGAGCCGGGGCGGCTCAGCGTCCTTGTGGGGGGCAACGGCGCCGGGAAGTCCAATCTCGTATCGTTTTTCTCTCTTCTCTATCGGATGATGGCCGAAGGCGGGGAACTCCAGCTTGCGGTCTCGGAAGCGGGGGGGGCGGGACGGTTGCTGCACGACGGGCCGAAGAACACTGAAAGCGTTTCGGCGCGGCTGGAGCTTCAAGCTGACCAGGGGGTCAACTTCTACGAGTTTCGACTGTCGTTTGCGGCCAACGACACGCTCATCTTCACCGAAGAAAACTGGGGTTTCCAGCGCCCAGACCGCCCTGCTCCGCAAACCGGCGGGCACGTCGCGGGTCACCGTGAGTCGAACCTCATGGAAAGGGCCTTCTCCGGTACGGATCAGCTCGCGCACACGATTCGCTCGCTTCTCCGCAAGTGCGTCGCGTACCAGTTTCACGACACGTCCTTCACGTCGGGGATGCGCCGGAAGTCCTCGAGGGCCGATGCCCGATTCCTTCACCGGGACGGGTCGAACATAGCGGCGTTTCTCGATCGGCTCGGCGTCGGCAGCCCCGCCGAACGGCTTGCGCTCAAGCGCATCCAGGACTCGGTGCGCCAGGTCCTGCCTTTTTTCGCGGAGTTTGTGCTGGTGCCTGAGAATGGACACGTGATGCTTCAATGGCGTGAGCGGGGGAGTGACGAGGTGTTTGCCGCTTCGCAGGCGTCGGACGGGATGCTGCGGCTTCTTTCGTTGATGACTCTTCTCTGCCAGCCGGAATCGACGCTCCCAGCGATTCTCATGCTCGACGAGCCGGAGCTGGGGCTTCATCCGCAGGCGATCATGATGGTCGCGTCTCTCATCCGGAAGGTGTCAACTCACTGCCAGGTCCTGGTTGCAACGCAATCGGTTCCGTTGGTCGACGAATTTTCGCTGGACGAAATCGTCGTCTTGAGTCGGCCGGAACGGGTGTCGACGTTGAGACGCCTGTCGGCGAAAGAGTATGAGACGTGGCTCGAAGAATACTCGACAGGCGAGCTCTGGCGGAAAAACCTCCTCGAAGGAGGTCCCGGACGATGAAACGTGTCCACGTCATCTGCGAAGGTCCGACCGAACAGACCTTCGTCCGCCAGGTTCTTCAACCCGTGTTGCCCCAACTCCACCTGATCGCCATTCTCCCCGGCAAGACCTTCGGGCGCGGCCGCGGCGGCGCGATCAAATACGACAGGGTGAAGCCGGATATCGTGCGGACGCTCAAACACGATCGTTTGTGCTGTTGTACGACGTTTTTTGACTACTACGGGCTGGGAAAGTTTCCATCGACCGACGAACCGCGGGGAGCGTCTCCGGAGAGAAAATCGGCGCGAATAGAGGACGCCATCATGGGCGACGTGTGCAAGGAGCTCGGCCCGGATTTTATCGCCGATCGATTCCGCCCGTACCTCTCGATGCACGAGTTCGAGGGACTGCTGTTCAGCGATCCACGGCGTCTTGCGGAAGGGCTCTACCGACCCGATCTTGAAGCCGAGATCGTGAAGGTGCGTGCGTCGGCGGAGTCCCCCGAACACATCGATGACGGAACGGAAACCGCACCCTCCAAACGCCTCAAGGACATCTGCGCCGGGTACGACAAGATAACCGGAGGGAACGTGGCCGCGCTCGCCGTCGGAATTGACGCCATGATGCGCGAGTGCGCGCACTTCCGCCGCTGGATGGATTGGTTCGACGAATTGAGTCGTCCCGGCAGGCGCGAGGACGACGGTCCTACCGCAGCTCCCTGAGCCTCTGCTGGGCCATCTTGTGGATGGAGGCGGCGGGGAGGGTCATGGCGGTGACCGACTGGAGATTTTTTCGGGCCTGGGCGGGGTTCAAAAAAGCGTCCTCGAAAAGACGCTCGGCCGTGCGGTCGAGCTTCCTTAAGGCATTCAGCACCTCGATGTTGTCCGGCGCCACCTCGAAGCCCTGACGGATCTGCTCGAACGCCTCTTCGTACCGGCCCTTGTCGTAAAGCGATGAGCCGGCCTTCACGTATGACTCGGCAAGCTGGCGCTGGATCTCGTCGCGGTAGTGGCTTGGGGGGTTGACGGGCACGAGCTTGGCGTCGGTCTCGAGCACGTTTTTCCAGAACCGCGCCGCCTCCTTGACGTTGTTCTGAAGCATGTGCCCCTGGGCCTCCTTGAACTTGCCCTGCGCAAAAAAGATCTCCCCCTGGAGGCCCTCGACCTTTCCCTTGTCGATGTCCTTGGCCTTCTTGTCCTGCAAAAGCTTCGTGAACTCGCGCATGGCCTCGTCGGGCTTGCCCCTGTAATAAAGGACCATTCCCTTCCTGATGCGTTCGTCCGGATACTTCGACTGAAGGAGCGTGTCGGGGTCCTTCACCGTCCCGAGCGAGTACAGATCGTCCTTGCCGCTTCTGACCGGCGGCTTCCACTCGACGAATCTGATCTTTTTCTTGCGAAGGGACGCCTCGGTGTTGCGCAGCATCCTCAATGCCTCGGCGTTGTCGGGGTCGATGTCGAGCGCCCTGCAGAGCGCCTCGTGGAGTTTCCGCGGATCGCCGCGGCGGGACATCGCCTTGACCTCGGCGAGCGCGGCCATCGAGCGTTTGCGATCTATCTCCTTGATTCTGGGCGCGGCCCGCGCGCTGTAGGCGCTCTTTCGCGGAATCCTGGCGAACTTGTCCCTTGCGTCCTCGAGCTTCCCGAACGCGAGGTGTTTTTCGCCTTTCTCGAAGACGCGCTTGTTGTCGAGCTCGCCCAAGGCGGCCTTTTTGAGCTTTGCGGCATCCTGGTTTAGGGGGTCCTTGTCTAGCGCCGCCTTGGCCTCGGAGAGCGCCTCGTCCCAGCGCTCCTTGTCGATGAGCGAGCGCGCCCGGTCGACCTTCTCTCTTGCGAACTCCTCGGCGGTGGAGGCCTTCTGCTGGATCTGGGCGGAGTCCAGGCTCTTCTGCTGGGTACGGCGCTTCTTGATGGCCCCGGCGACCACGACCATGGCGAGGACAAGGAACACCGTCACGGCGACCGCGATGGCCGTCTTCCCGAACCTGAATCCGGCGGTCCCGGCGCCCGCGGGCCCGGGGGCCGCGCCGGCGCGCGCGGGGGACGTCCCCGCGGCGGCCGCGCCCGGCAGGCGGAACTCAAACTCAATCTGGCCGAAGGTCACCTGGCACCCGTCGCCCAGGGCGGCCTCCTTGATGCGTTTCCCGTTGATTGTCGTTCCGTTGCTCGAGTCGAGGTCGACCACGCGGGGCCCGCCCTTGTCGAACCTGAGCGAGGCGTGCCGGCGCGAGATCGATTGATGGATCAGCACGATGTGGTTGTCCTCGGTCCGGCCGACGAAGATCTCGGGTGCGTCAAGGACGTGGGTTTCGCCGGTGACCGGGGCCCTTTTCCCCACCAGCATCCCCCATGCCGCCTCGTCGCCCTCATCCTCGCGCCCGCGCACGACCAGCGTGAACTGGTCGATCGTTATCGGGACGCCGGGTCTTATCACCACGGCTTCGGTGATGCGCTTCCTGTTGATGAAGATGCCGTTGCTCGAACCGAGATCCTCGACGAAGACCTGCTCTTCCCACGTGTAGATCCTGGCGTGCCTGCGCGAGACGCCGGCGACGGGGAGCACGACATCGTTGTCGTTGTCGCGGCCGACCGAGATCTCGCCCTTCGCAAGGGAGTAGGACTTCTCGGTTCCGTCCGGCGATGTGACGATGAGGTAGTTCATACAATCAGTTCAGGAGTCCATCTTCGAAGCCGGTTTGACGGTTTGTTGACCGGCCGCCCGTCTTGCTCCCCGGCCGCGCCTCCGCGCCGTTTTCGGATGCGGCATCCTGTTTCACTAGTGGTTGCCCGAAAACGTCGCTACAGCGCAACCGGGTCGCGTCCGGGCGGCACCCAGGCCGGGTTTGTGCAATGCACCCGGAACTCCTCAACTCCACAACTCCTCCGTCACTCCCTGAATATGGACATGTCCACCCTGATCCCGCGCCGCTGGAGGTCGTCGAAGAACTTGGGGATGAAGCCGGTCGAGACATAGCGGCCGCGGACGTGCCCTTTGTCGTCGAAGCCCTCCTGCTTGAAGTAGAAGATGTCCTGCATCGATATGACGTCGACCTCCATCCCGGTAATCTCCGTCACGTAGGTGACCTTGCGCGAGCCGTCGGGGAACGGGAGAGCTGGACCACCACGTTGACGGCCGACGCGATCTGCTCGCGGATCGCCCGCACCGGCAGATCCATACCAGACATCAGGACCATCGTCTCGAGTCTCGAAAGCGAATCGCGCGGGGAGTTGGCGTGGACGGTCGTGAGCGATCCGTCGTGGCCGGTGTTCATGGCCTGGAGCATGTCCAGGGCCTCGCCTCCGCGGCACTCGCCCACGACTATTCGGTCCGGGCGCATCCGGAGGCAGTTCTTGACCAGGTCACGTATGGCGATCTGTCCCTTGCCTTCGATGTTCGGCGGCCGGGCCTCGAGCGCAATCCAGTGCTCCTGCTTGAGCTGGATCTCGGCGGCGTCCTCGACCGTGACTATTCGCTCGCTCTCGGGGATGAAGCTCGACAGGGCATTGAGCAACGTCGTCTTCCCTGAGCCGGTGCCGCCGGACACGACGCAGTTCCGGCGGGCAAGGACGCAGAGTTTCAAAAACTCGACCATCTGCGGAGAGATCGAGGAGACCTTCATGAGGTCCTCGACGCTCATCTTGTCCTTTTTGAACTTCCGGATGGTGATGGAGGGGCCTTTGAGGGCGAGCGGGGGGATGATGGCGTTGACGCGGCTCCCGTCCTTCAGGCGCGCGTCGACCATCGGGCTCGACTCATCAATTCGGCGTCCTATGGGTGCCACGATGCGTTCGATGACGCCCAGCACCGCCTGGTCGCTCGAAAAGGTCTTTTCGGTGAGCTCCAGCAGGCCGTTGCGCTCGATGTAGATCTGCTTGCTGTGGTTGACCATGATCTCCGAGATCGACTCGTCGGCGAGAAACTCCTCGAGCGGTCCCAGGCCGAGGGCCTCGTTCAAGATGTCCGTGACGAGCACTTCCCGGTCGATGGCGGCCGGGATCTCGCCCGCCTTGTCGAGCTGGCCCATGATCTCGCGCACCGACACTTCTGTCCGGCGCCACAGCTCGTCGTCCGCGAGCTTGTTGATGTCGAGGCGCCGGAGGTCCATGTGCTCGACAAGCCGATCGAAGATCCTCCGCGCGATCGACCTCCGTTCCTGCATGACCGCCGAATTGACACGCCGCCGCCGCGCCAAAAGTCCTTCGTCCACCATGACCTTGGCGGGCGCGGGGTCGGTGCGAACCTGCTGCGCCGCGCCGGGCCGAACAGGGGGCCCCTGGTCCTGCCGAATAGCCTGGCCCGGGCTTGGTCGAAGATTCGGGTTGGTCGCGGGGCCTGTCGGGCCAGGCCGGCCCTGGGGCACGGAAGAAGACAGCATGACCTCGCCGGACGGCGCGCGGGGAGGCGGCCTCGACGGCCCCGACCCCCCATCCCCTTCGTCGGTCCTGAAGACGCAGTCGCCTACCTGGATCTCGTCACCGGCGCGGACGACGGTGGGCTTGAGCACCTTCTGCCCGTTGATGAACGTCCCGTTGGTGCTGTTGAGATCGACGACGACGAGCCGTCCGTCCTTGAACACGAGCCTCGCGTGGCGCTTGCTGACGTTGTTCTTGGGGATGACGACGTCGTTCTCGTTCGCGCGCCCGATGGTGATGTCGGTCTTGGCGAAGCTCAACCGGCTTTCGCGCCCGTCCTGGTCGATCATGTTGAGGCTGAACACTGCGTCCTCTGCTTCGAACGGTCAGTCGAAGATCCCCCAACCGACCTCGCTTTTGGCCTTGCGGTAGCGCGCCTTGATGTCGTCTATGAGCTGCCGGATGCGAGGGGTGTTCGGGGAGACGATCTTGGGGGTGACGAACACGGCCAGCTCGGTCTTGCGCTCCTGGAAGTTGCGCGACTTGAAGAGCTCGCCGATTATCGGGATGTGGCCCAGCAGCGGGAGCTTGCTCACATCCTTTTGCTCGTCGTTCGAGAAGAGGCCCGAGAGCACTATCGTTTCGCCGTGCTTGACCGTGACGCTGGTGGCGACGTTCCGGGTCCGGAAACCGGGGATGGACGTCGCGAAACCCGGCGGCTGGACCGAGAGCGACCGGTCGATGTCCGAGACTATGGCCTCGATCTTGGTGCTTATGTTCCCCTGGGCGTCGGTGGTTGGCGTGACGTTGAGCTGGACGCCGAACTTCTTGAACTCGACGGTGGCGGTCTGGTTGGTGATGAGGGGGATGGGGATCTCGCCGCCCGCCAGGAACTCGGCCTTCTCGCCGCTGGCGCAGACCAGTTTGGGCTGGGCGAGGACGCGGGTGTACCCGTCGTTGAACTGAAAGCCCAGCGCGAAGTCGGCCGAGAAAGCCCCCAGGAGGTTGATCTGCTCCTCGTCGGCGCCCGGGCCCGTGATGATCTTCTTGTAGGCATATTCGCCCGCGAGGTTGCCGGCGATGTCTGTCGGGTACTTGATGCCGATCTTGTCAAGCGACCCGCGCTTGATCTCGACGAACTGCACCTCCATGAGAACCATCCGCTTGATCCCCACGGTCACGAGGTTCTCGACCTGCTCGCCCAGGGCCTTGATGATGAGCTCGAGCTTGTGTTGGTCGTTTGTCGATTCGACCGATCCCTCCAGAAACACGGTGGTCGCGACCACGTTTGCCTGGACGTCCTTCATCCCGTTGCGCTTGAGGATCTCGACGAGCGCGTTGGCCGCGAGCTTTTTCGCATTGGGGTTGAGCTTGACCAGGTTCTGGACGTTGCCGTAGAGCTTGGTGATCTGCGCGACCCGCTCGTAGTCCTCTGCGGTAAACGCCTTCCCTTCGATGAATATCTGGTCGCCCGCCTGGTTGATCTGGATGCCCTCGCGGTCCCCCAGGAGCCTTTTGACGTCGGCGATCCCGGCCTTGGCGCCGGCGGGGGTGACGTTGACCATGTAGTTGATCTGCAGGCTGCCCTTGAAGACCACCACGTTGGTCTGGCCCGGGCCGACCGCACGGATTATGATCTGGTTGCCGGCCGTCTGGACGGTCGCCACCGCAGGGTCGCCCTCCACCACGCGCGTGGCGCCGGGGATCGTGAGGCTCCGGGTCTGCCCGACTCCGAGCGTGATGGAAGTGTCCCCCTGCGCAAGCGCGGCCGCGGCGTTGAAAAGCACGGCTGCGGCGAGGGTGACGACTGAAGCGAGCGCAGGCGGATTCAGTCCGCCGAAGCGAGCCGGGGGGACCGGGGGGGAAGTTCGCGCAGCGACCCCCGGAGTCACGCAAGTGAGCTGACGCATCGTCATCCGGCTCCTTCCACACGGCATGCCGAGCAGGTCCACGTTGGGTGACGCTTACTCAATCCGGCGCGTTTTGTCAAGGAAGGGCAAAGTGCGTTTGACGCGCGGATTTGACCGGCGTACAATTACATTGTTGGCGCGGTCCGGCACAAACAGTGCACAAGGAGTGACGCCGAAATGGAGAACACTGCGAACGTGAGGTCCCCGGCGCCCGGTGAAAACGATTTCGGCTCGATCATAGTGAAGCTCCGGGCCGAACACCGGGCACTCGAGGCGAGGCTCGATCTCCTCAACAAACGCCTGCACCTCTCGGCCGACGAACAGGTCGAGAAAAAGGACCTTCAAAAGCTCAAGCTCAAGACCAAGGACCGGATCTTCGCGCTCGAACGGAAAACCGGCCGGGCGTAGAAGCGGACAAACGGGCGTGACCGACGCCCACCGTAGGACGGAAGGCACAACGAGGTTTGGACGCCCGAGCATTCATTGCCTTTGTTGTTGGTGTGCGGTTTGCTGCGCTTTTGGCCGCGGTGTGCGTAGTAGCGGGCGGTTGCGGGGACGAAGTGTCCGGCAGAATGGCCGGGGGATTCAACCTGCCCCAGCGCGACGGGAGCCTGCTCCCGCCGCCGGACGGGAGTGCGGCGCCCGACGCGGGGCATGACGATGCGGCTCCCGAAGGCGGCGAGCTTCCGGACGCGGCGGCGGACGACGCGGGACCGGGCGGGGACGATCTTGTCGAGCCCGACGGCGGGGGGGTAGACGAGGAGGTGCCCGATGCCGGCGCCCTCGACGCGGGCGACGCGGGGTCACCCGATGTCCCCGACGCGGGATCCGACGCGGGCCGGGACGCCGGCTTCGATGCGGGGGTCGCGAGCGCGCTCTCGGGCACGTTCATCACCAAATCGAGCGTCGCCTCGAAGATTGACCAGCTCGGCCTGTCACCCAACCCGCAGGTCGCGCCCGCGAGCCAGTACTTCGTGATCACGTATCAACAGGCCGGCAAACACCTCAAGTTCAGCACGAAAATCTGCTATCTCGACCTGCCGGACACGAAGGCCGTGGGCGGCGCGCGGGTGACTGAGACGTGGTGGAAAAAGAAGCCCGTCTCGGAGTTCCTGCCGACCATCGTGAGCGAAGGCGATTTCCTGTCGTCGCCGGACCCGGGCGCGGCGTACGTGCCGACGCCGCAGACGGTGTTTCTGGGGTACGACGGATCGCAGAACGGGAATATCCCCAGCGACCCCAACAACGATTCGCGTGTCTATGACGAGGACGGTGACGGAAAGAAGGGGGTCACCCTGCACATAGAAGGGATGCCGGTCATCGGGTCGGTGGACGGCTACATCGTAGAGAAGACCATCACCAGGGAGAGCGGGACGTACGTGAGCGCCAACCGCGTCGAGGGCAAAATCGACAACTACACCGCCGAGGAAAACGTCTTTGACGCCAGCAACCCCGTCGCGAAAGGCAACAACCCGAAGATCACGTTCGAGCCGAACCCGCCCGCCAAGGACGCGTTCGGCGCCCCCATGCCTCCGGACCTGAACACATTCGTCTCGAAACGTGTGGACGGGACCAACGGATCCCAGGCGCTTCTCACAAAAGAGCCCAAGACCGAGGCCGAATTCGACGCGGCATGCAAACAGCTCTTCGGGCAGGCCTGCGACCCCCAGAACGCCAACCGCTGCTGGGCGACCTGCTGGGACACCTCGAAGAACGCCAAGGTCAAGTGCACCGAGTCGAATCTCTTCGATTGACTTTGAAGTGCGCAAGCGAGCTTGCGCAGTCCAAAGACAGGCGTTACCACAGGAGTTGAAGCGAGAGGAAACCCAGGGGCATGTACGTGTCGTACGATTCATTGGAGGTTTCGAGCGCAAAGAAGGGAAGCACAAAACGCCCCTCTACGAGGAACCTGGCCGAGTGGTGACGCAGGAACTCCACGCCGCCCTGCACGCCGGCGCCGACGCCCGAGCCCTCTACGTGCCGGCCGCCGGTTTCGTCTATACGCATGACCGCGAGTCCCCCGCCCAGGTAAAACGCCGTGTTGCCGGTCGAAAACAGGTAGTCGGCCGCGGCGCCGAACTCGACGAAGCTCGTCGAGCCGCCGCCCATGCCGTCGAGCGTCACGTCGATCCGGACAGACCGCATCTCGTACGCGAACCGGAGCATCCCACCCAGCGCGCCCTCGGCGTCGTCCGAGGCGCCTTTGCCCGTCATCACGCCGAGCCCCCAGTACAACTCGCCCGGCTCCTTCATGCAAAGCTGGCCCGGGACAGCGCGGCCCGTGACCGGTTCGGGCGGGCCGTACGGGGCGGAGACCACGGGCTCCGGTACCCTGGCGGGCGGCCTCGCCTCCGGTTTCCCCGGGGTGTCGGCGGGCGCCGCTCCGCGTACGAACGTCCCCAGGAGCATCGGGAGGAGCCTGTCGAACTCGGCGGGGTCGGCGGCCAGGACGTTGATCGAGTCGGTTTCGGCAAGCGACCGCGGATTGCGTTCGACGATCTTGACGCTCAGTTTCGGCCCGCTCCCCGACACGTTCACGCCGAAAAGCCGGTACGACCCGTGGCGGCCAACCGATCCGTCGAGTGACTTCATGAACGATTCCGGCCCGTCAAGCGACCTGACCTCGACCACGAGGAAACCCGCCGTCCTGAGGCGTTCGGCCAGGACCGAGCGGAACTTGACAAGCAGGTCGTCCGCGAGGTCGTCGCTCCCGTGCGCGAAGACCGCCGCCGTTTCGGCGGCCAGCGCGCTCGTTCCGGACGTCAACAGGACCATCGAAACCAGGAAGGCCGCGGTACGCATGCCGTCACCCGCCTGAGGGAGTCTTAAATACACCGCTGATGTTACACGCGGCGGCCGAGAAACGGGAGCACCGCCCGCGCCTTCTCCGCGACGCACGACATTTTTGTCCTTCTTCCGCGGGGATCAGGCGCCGAGCGCCGAGGCGAGACCCTTCACCCATTGGTGGATCGTCCGGACGAGGTCTTCGGGCGGGATCTCGCCGATGTGGTGGACGAGGCGGCCGTCCTTGACGAACTGCGTCTCGGCGGCGTGCCTCTCGACCCAGGTGACGAGCCTTGCCGGATCGATGCGGGCGGCCTTCGCGAAACGCAGGACCACGTTTCCCTTCCCGTATTCCAGGGATTCCACGTCGAGCTTTCGAAGGTCCGTGGTGAGCGACATCGTGTCGGCGAGGTGCAGGATCTCGGGCGGCGCTGCGCCGAAGCGGTCCTCCATCTCCTCGACGATCGCGCCGATCTCGCCGGGGGAACGGGCGTAGACCATCTTCTGGTAGTACTCGAGCCGCAGCGGGACGTCGCCGATGTATTTCTCGGGGATGAACGACGGGACGGGCAGCCTCACCTCGGGCTCCACCGTTTCCCCCGCGGGCCGGCCCTTGATCTCGGACACCGCCTCCTCGAGGAGGTCTGCGTAAAGGTCGAAACCGACGGCGGCCACATGGCCGTGCTGGTGGGGTCCCAGGAGGTTCCCCGCGCCACGGATCTCCATGTCCTGCATGGCGACGTTGAATCCCGATCCGAGCTGCTGGAACTCGTACATCGTTTCGAGGCGCCTCTTGGCGTCGGGCCGGAGGTTGCCGAAGCGCGGGACGAAGAGATAGGCAAAGGCCCGTTCGCGCCCGCGACCGACGCGCCCCCGAAGCTGGTACAACTGCGAGAGTCCCAGCATGTCGGCCCGGTGGATCAGGATTGTGTTTGCGGTGGGGATGTCGAGCCCCGCGCCGATGATGGTCGTGCAGAGCAGGACGTTGATTCGCTGTTCAATGAAATCGACCATCACCTTTTCGAGCTCACGCGGTTCCATGCGGCCGTGGGCCACGCCGACCTTTGCCTCGGGCGCCAGCTTCCGAACGAGGTTGAGCATTCCCGGCATCGACATGATCCGGTCGTGAACGAAGAACACCTGTCCGCCGCGCGAGATCTCGTGCACGATGGCCTCGCGGACCGTCGTCGTGTCGAACTTGGCGACGAACGTCCGCACCGACAGCCGGTCGGGCGGGGGCGTCCCGATGATCGAGAGGTCTTTCAGGCCCCCGAGAGCCATGTGGAGCGTGCGCGGTATCGGCGTGGCGGTTAGCGTGAGGATGTCGACGCCCGCCGCGGCCTTCTTCAGGCGCTCCTTGTGCGCCACGCCGAACCGGTGCTCCTCGTCCACCACGATGAGGCCAAGCGACTTGAAGGCGACGTCTTTCTGAAGAAGGCGGTGCGTCCCAATGACCACATCCACGGTCCCACTTGCCAGCCCTTCCGCGACCTCGCGCTGCGCCGCGGGCCTTGCGAACCGCGAGAGCAGGCCCACCGAGACGGGGAACTTCTCAAACCGCTTCCGGAACGTGCGGTAGTGCTGCTGGGCCAGCACCGTGGTCGGGACCAGGACCGCCGCCTGTTTCCCGTCCTGGACCGCCTTGAACGCGGCGCGGACGGCGACCTCTGTCTTGCCATAACCCACGTCGCCGCAGACGAGCCGGTCCATGGGTTCGGGCTTCTGCATGTCGGCGAGCACGTCCTCGACCGCCTTGAGCTGGTCGGGGGTCTCTTCGAACTCGAAGCTCGCGCAGAACTCGGTGAAAAAATCGTCGGGCGCCGAGAACGCCGTTCCGCCCGAAGTCTTCCGGAGGGCGTGGAGCCTGAGCATCTCGCTCGCCATGGCGAGCACGGCGTCCTTCACGCGCGCCTTGGTCTTTTCCCAGGCGTTCGTGCCGAGACGGTCGATCCGCGGCGTCACGCCCTCGGGGGCGGCGTATCTCGAGACCAGGCCCATCCGCTGGACGGGCAGGTACAGCTTGGACCCTTCGCGGTACTCGATCTGCAGAAAATCGTTCTCGACGCCCCACAGCGCAAGCCGCGACAATCCCCGGTAGACGCCGATGCCGTGCTGGACGTGCACGATGAAGTCGCCGGTCTTCAGTTCATGGAGCGAGGCGGCCGCCGCCTTGAGGCTCGCCCTTGGCGACGGCCGGCGCGCGCGCTCGCCGAAGATGTCGTCTTCGGTGATGAAAACGCGTTGCCGTGTCACCAGCCCTGCCGAGAGCTTGCCGGGGACGAGCAGGACGACCGGCGACTGACGATCGGCGACTGACGACTGGCGACTGACGGCTATCCCGCGTTCGGACAGGAGGAACGAGAGGCGCTCGGCCTGCTCGCGCGAGGGGAACGCAGCCACCACCTCGCGTCCCGAGACGTGCCATCCGGCGAAGGAATCGAGCAACGGCGACAAGGGGGCATCGTCCTTGCGCCCGCGCGCCCGCTCCATCCGGTCGCGCAGGTCACGCGTGTTTCCGAACGCCTCGGACAGGTCAATCGTTTCACCGTTCCCGGACGGAAGCATCGAAAGGCCCAGCGCGCCCGACCTCGCGATGAGCAACGAGAGGGAGTCTATTCCCGCGAAGTGGCGGTCGACAGGCAGGCACGGTGCGCCCGAAGCTTCCGCCGTCGCGTGGTCCTGGGCCGCCTCCGAGAGGAATTCGCCCGCGGCCCGGAGGCAGTCTTCGGATTCGATTGCGGCGATGCGGACCCTGGGCGGGTATGCGTCAAGAAAATCGGTCAAGACCGCCATCCTTGCGTAGAATGCCGGAAGAAGGGCGGGGGGGTACTTGCCCGGTCCGGCCTCCGCAATCTCGTCCTGGATTTCGGAGAGCCTGCGCGAGGGCGTGTCGATCCGCTCGCCGATGGTCGCGGCTTCGCCAGCCGCGGCCTTTCTCCCCTCGTCGGTTGCGATCAACTCCGATACCGGTGGGGCATACACATCGGGGGCGTCGCGGAACGTTCGTTGGGATTCGGGTTCGAAATACCGCATGCGGTCCACGAGGTCGCCCAGGAACTCGATGCGGACGGGGTGCGGATACAACGGTGAGAAGACGTCGACGATCCCGCCGCGCGCCGCAAACTGCCCGGGGCCGTCGGCGACCGGGACACGAAGGTACCCGGCGCCCGAAAGGTTCGCGATGAGCCGTTCGCGGTCCACTTCGACACCGGGCACCACGTAGTCGCCTGCCGAAGCGAGCACGTCCGGCGGCATGACGCGCTTTGTGACCGCCGGGGCGGCCACCAGCAAAAAACCGAATCGTTCGCCCCGGGAGATCAGATGGAGCGATCCGAGTCTCTCGGCCACGTCGTCGCGGTCGGGCGAGAGGCCGCCAAAAGGATTGACCTCGTCGGCGGGGTAACGGAGGATCGCCGGCGCGGGATCGGTTTTTTTGAGTTCGAGAAAGAACTTCAGGTCCGCTGCGAGCGACTCGAGCGTCGCATTGTCGGGCACGATGACGACGAAGGGTTTTTCGGTATCAACCGCCTCCGCAAGCAGATGCGCCGCCGCCTGCGCCGGGACGCCGCAGAGATGTCCACCGACCTCGTCACCATGCATGATTCGTCGGACCCGCTCGTCCACGCGCGGCATTCTATCCTTTTCATGGCGTGGCACAACAGCCGGCGCACGCAGCTTGTTTGGCGCCGTACCGGTTCAGCGCCCGGCGCGCCAGCGTTCTTCGAGGACGGGGATGACGGCGGGATCAAGGAGGAACCTCTCGACCTTGATCGAGATGTCAATGGGGGGGTTGGGGAGGGTGAAACGGGCCTTGATTCTCTCGACCAGCCCTTCCTTTCCCACCGCGAACTCGGCGTCGGACATCCGGCGCGCCTCGTCAAAGACCGCGAGGACGCGTTTTGCCTCAGCCTCGTCGTCCATGATGTAACCCTTCGGAACGTGCCGCCTGAGCCTCTCCACGACTTCGCGGGCAATCCGGTCTTTCTTTCTCAAGAACGCCTCCGCTGGCATGTTCCGGAGCCTTTCGAGCCTCTCGACGCCGCCTTTCGGGTCATCCGCCTGACCGATCCTCCCCGCGCCTTCGGGCGGGACAAGGCACGGCTTGTAGTGCTCGATGGCGTAGAGCTGATCTCCGCGGAGCGCCGAAACGACCTCGGATGCGAGGGCCGAGACGGCCGTGTCGTGCTCGCGCTCGAGCGCGTGGACCCGTTCTGTCCCGCGGTGGACTCGTTTCTTGAGATCGGGAGGGACCTCACGTCCGCGCATCCTGATATCGCGCAGTTCCCGGAGCATGTCGAGATGCGCCTGCCCCTCGTTCTCGATCGTCGACTCGAACTCCGCTTCGAGCTTCCGGGCCTCGCGGGCGTTTTTCAGGATCAAGTCGGCCTGGTCCTTTTCGAGTTCGAGCCCGATCACGAGGTTGATGATCCGGATCTCCCGGACGATCTTCGCCCCCTCGCCGGGCCGCTCGCGGGGGCCTGCGGCCGCTATCCCGGGAATGACGGCAAGGAGGATTCCTATCGCACGATGAGTTTCCATGAAATCCCTCCTGCACGTGCAGACGCCGCACCGGAGCCGAAGGTTAATATCTGAAGACCATCACTGCGGCGCGATCACAAGCCAAACCCCCATACCGATGTGATCGGAAGGCCAGAGGACGCCGCCGTCGAGGTTGACCGGCTCGGCGAATACAAGACCGCACCCGGCGGGGTCGAGCGCCGCGCCTCGGAGGAAGACGTAGTCGAGGCGCTTGGAAGTCCTGTTGCCCGGCTCCCGAAGCGGAATCGTCGAGTTCGTGCAGCCCGAGTTGTTGGCGGGAGTGCAGATCAGGCCGGCCATTGCGCCGGCCTCGGAAAATTCTGCCGCGCGGAGAACATCGTACAACGGCGCCGAATCGGGCGAGTTGAGATCGCCGCCGAGGACGGCGATGCCGCCGGGCACGGAGGTCGCGTCGATGAACGCGAGCACGTCGTTCATCTCCGTCGCGGCGGCGGTGGGATCATCCGGCCCTTGGAGGTGGGCGTTGAAGAAGTCGACATCGCGGCCGCCGGCCGTGATTCTCGCGTGCAGGACCGACCGAGGGCTCATCTCCTCGACCTCGACGACGGAGTAGTTGGCGTACGAGACGATTGGAAGCCTCGTCATGGTGATTTGTCCGAACGCCGACCCGGAGTTCTTCGTCGGTGGCTGGCCGTTGATGGGGCCGAAGATCACGGTGTAACGGTCACCGGCGCCACTGTTCATCGCGGCGCGAAGCGTCTTGATGACGTCAGGGTACCCGTCCCCGCCGCCCGCGAAGACCTCCTGGAGCATCACGACGTCGGGCCGCCGCCGCGCAAGCTCCGCCGCGATGATCGGGAGCCGATCGCCAAACCCGTCGTACTCGCCCGCCGGAGGGTCCTCGTTCCCGAGACCGTGGAGGATGTTGTAAGTGACGACGGAAACGCCCGGCGTCCCCGCGTCAGCCCCCGCGTCCCCGCCCCCACCCGCGTCCGCCCCGCCGCCGTCAACGATGCGTCCCGCGCCCCCCCCCGCCCCGCCACCGTCCCCGCCGCCGCTGTCCGCGGAGCCGCAGGCAAGCGCGAGCGCCGCGAACGCGAGCGTTCCCGGAAGAGGGACTCGTCGGCGCGTGACACCCGCATAATGCGTCACGCGAACTCCGCGTAGAAACGGGTCGTGGCCTCCACCAGCGACACTGCGGGCATTGTGTTTGGGTACCTGTCTTCCACCTGGTCCATCACCTCGCCCAAGTCGTCGCCGGCAGCCACCACATGTTCGTCAAGAACAGCCACCCACTTGTCGGGGTATTTGGCCACCAGTTCCGCCAAGTGGAGCGACAGCCACTCCGAGTCTCGAACATACTCCGGCGGCAACGGTCCCGGTCTGTCAAAGGTGCGGAGTCCCATGCGATCACCTCCGTTCCAGTTCCATTGAACCTAAGCCGCCGGTCCCCGTCAAGAAGCCACGGAAACAGAAGCCCGGGAAACCCGAGAACATTTGCATCGGCTGACTACTCACAACCCTCGTTGGGTTCGTGACGTCGCTTCGTCCCGGCGAACTCGGCCAAACGATCGACCGCCATCTTCACTTCCGTTGCAATCGCACGTTGGGCGAGGCACTTTTCTTCGGCCGCCGATTGCTTCTCGCACTCCGCCAGGTCCGATTCAGCAACGCGTGCCAGTTTTTCGAGATCGCCCTTCGCAACCGGCGAGGCAAGCCCTCCCAGCACCCAGACCGCCGCGGTGCGGACGTTGATGTCTTCGTCTTTCAATTGTTTGAGGACGGTCTTGGCCAACGTGTCCGCCTCGTCCGCTTTGAACTTCGTTTCACATGATCGCCCCAAGGCGCGGATCTGTCGCGTGTATGGCCCGCCGCAACCGAACAACTCCCCACTTTCCAACGGCCGTGATCTGCTCTTTTTGCACGGGTCTTTGTCCGGCCTCCGCGTCAGGACACCCATACCGACCAGAAGGACCACCTTGTTTTTCGCGGTCGCCTCGCCGATCTTTTTCAAAACAATCGGAAGAGAAGCCCTTTGTTCCACGTCGATCAATCCCGGGATCGCGTACACGCGCCTCGCCCAATCCTCCGGTCCAACCCGCCTGAGACGCTCAATCGCCTTCTCACGGAGGGATCCCGGACCTCTGGAAATGGCGCGCGCGATCTCGTCTGATCCGGCGTCACGGTTCATGGTGACGATGGCGCCCCTGTAGAGCCGCGGGAGATCGTACCCGGCATCGGTCAATCGCTTCGTGCCGTACGCGCTCCGATCGATCTCAAGAAGTCTCTCTGCAACGACCCCGCCGCAGTTGCCCGAACGCTCTTCGGTTCTGATGACCCCTTCGACTTGCACGCGAAAATCACGATGGTCCCGCAGAATCGGTGGCACTTGCCCATTCGGCAGTTTCCTGTACGTTGTTGCGGCGTCGCCGAAATCCCCCGCCATCTCGTGCAATAGCGCAAGTTCGTGCAGGAACGCCATCCGGCCGGAAAACGAAGAAGGACCGACCCGTGCGTTCGCGCCAATGACGCCGCTCGGATATCCCAACGCCTGCGCATATTCTTTTCCGAGTCGAATGCTTTGGGCGAGGTCCCCTTGCCTCTGCGAAGCCTGAAATCGTTTAAGCAAAGGATCGAGCACCACATCCTCTTTGTCCTGCTCTTCCATCGAAATGTGTACGACCTCAACTGAACCCGGCTCCTTTGCGGCTCCCCGGATCGCCGCGTAGAAATATGCGAGGTCAGAAAGTTCAACCGACGACGGAGTCTCGGCGGTGAGCGTCCCGTTTCGGACACGGAGGGCAAAAAAATTCGAGAGAGCCATCTTTTCCTCCTCGATCTGCGCGTTCGAGGGAGGAGCACATTCGGCCAGGTTGGACTGCATCGTGCGCGTGAGGATATCCGTTGCGACCTGCCCGGCGAGGCTCGAATCCGCCATGAACCACCAAATCTTCGGGAAGGCCTTCGGAGTTCCGTGGCGCGCGAGGAGCGCATAGAGGATCTTCGCCACCGCGCCCATGTCGCGGCAGGAAGAGGTCGGGGCGATGCAATCGGAATGATAGTGTTCCAGTAGTTGGAGGATCTTGTCCTCGTCGAACCCTTTCTCCAGCGATTTCTGGACGGCCTTGGTGTTGGTCGGCAGACCGTCCTTGCTGTCGTATTGGAAACAGCCCTTGCCCTTGGCCTCCGGATTTCTCAAACACTCCTCATCGGTCTGGACAAGCACGTCCATCTCGCTCCGAATCCCGACCTCCGCAAGTTGTTTTTGTGCCCCGCGGAGGGCTTTCTCGCCCTCACCCGCCTCGCCCGGGGAGGCCACCAAGAGGAGAAGCAGAGCCGCGGTAATGGGAACTGCCTGCGTTCGCCATGATGCGGCGCGAATCGAACGGCTGCCGCGGGACAAACGGGTCTGTGCCGCCCCTCCGGGGCTTGCGGGCGGGGGGGTGTTCTGATCCACGGGCTCACGCCCGTGGCTACCCTGTGTCACGCCCCTCGCCGGGGCGTTACTCGAAACGGATTCCGAATCTCGTTTTGAGGTGAATGTCACAAGAACGCCCGCTCCAAGCCTCTTTGCAAATTTGCACTGCGACCGCAATTTATCCTGTTTAATTTCCCTCGGCCAGCAATTTATCCTGATAAATTCCCCTCAAACTGCAAATTATCCGTCCACAAAACAGCCGCTGGTGGTCGATTCAGAGCGCCAAGTTCGCGCACGAGCACCCGCTGGCGGCCTCGTCCTGCGCTTCGTCGGGTTGCGATTTGGCGTCAGTGCTCGGCGAGCTCCCGCTGTCTCTGGCTCCGTTGCCGCCCGTCCCCGCTTCGGCGGTCCCGGCGTCCGCCGTTGCCGCCCCGTCCCAGGTCTCCGTTCCCCGGTCGGCCGAGCCGTCGGACGGATCGGACGCATCTGACGGATCGGACGCATCCGACGGATTGGACGTATCGTCCATTGCGTCGCTGTCGGCGCCGACACCCGCGTCAAGCGAGCCGGGGTCGTGCTGGTTTGCGATCGTCATGATCCAGTCAATGTGCAGGTCCATGCGCGTGTTCCAGCCGTTTTTGGTGCAACTCTTGTCGCCGCCCGAGACGACGCCGGCGATTCGGTCGACCCCGCCCTCCGCGACGATGCCGGGCGCGCCTGAATCGCCCGTGCAGGTGTTCTTGACCACGCTCCCCGAAACGACGTTGTAGAACCCATACGAGTTGACGCTGTCGATCTCGACGGTCACGACACGTTTGGTCCCGAGGCCCGTCCCCTGCGCCGAGTCCATGCCGTACCCGACAAATGTCACAGCATCACCCTCTTGGCCATCGAGCGGGGTTGTTCGAAGCGGCATCGGCGCGATCCCGGAAACCGAGGACGAAAGGACACACACGGCTACGTCGTGGATGGGCGTGTTCACGCCGCCGATCTCGATGTAGTCGAAGTCCGGGTGCTTGAAGCACTCGCTGATGCCGTAGAACTTGTCGGGCGCGAGCGCGTCGACGCCAAGCCGGAACTCGTCGTACACGTAGTCGTTTTTGAAGCAATGCGCCGCCGTGATGACGAGCTTTTTCGAAATCAGCGCTCCGGTGCATAGGTGATCGCCCGTCAGGGCGCCCACGGCCGGGTGCCCGTAGTCCGTGGTGCCGCCGACAATCGACCGCCGGCTTTCTCCATTCTGGCCGTGGGGAAAGCCCCCGCCGCACGACAAGAAAAGCACCGCCGCGCACGTCGCGGCGGTTCGGGCGCCCGTTGGCTTCTTCATGGTTTCGGCCCCGAAAGCCTCTGTGTTACCCAGTCGATGATGTACTGGTTGTAGTCGCGGTTCCCATGGTCCAGGTCGCCGTCGGGGTCGGGTTCGGCGTAGTCTATCTTCGTCGGCGAGTGCATGTTGCAGCCGCCGCCCGAACCCGGCGCGTTCACGCACATCCTGAGGTTTTCGGACGACCCGCCCGGGGGCGCGGCCGCGATCGCCTTTCTCAACGCCTCGTGGTGGTAGTCGCACATCCCCATCGTCTGCTCCTGGCCCTGGTCGTCGGTGAACGTGATCGGCGTTTCACCGCAGCAACTCCCGTCGCCGCGGCTCCAGACGTGCATGATTGGAACGTCGATGTCCCCGCGTGAGACAACCCGATCCGGGATGTTCTCCTGATCAGTCATCGGTCCCACCTTCGCAGCGACGAGCTGAGAGTCATAGGCCGTGCACCCCGCGGCGATGATCTCTTTGAACGCCTCGGAAAACACATGCGAGTCCATGACGATCCCCGAGAGACTGAGTCCCGCCCGCTCGAACGAGTAGGCAACCGAGAAGCAGCCGATGGAACCGGCGCTCGTGCCGTGAAGGAACGTGTGCGCGGTCGCGTACTTCTGCCGCGTGAAGGCTATCGCGGCCTTCGTCGCGAGCAGGCCATCAGCCGCGCGCGTTTTCCCGTTTTCATCGGGCGAGTTGGGGTTGTTCGGCTCCGGGACACCCACGCCCGAGTACACGTCGTGGTCGCACATCGAGGGCATGAGGAACCTGAATCCCGCCGTGTGGTTCCTGACCTTCGCGACCAGTCCCGTTTCGTTCGCGAGGTTCCCAAGCGAGGTGAACTGTTCTTCGTCGATGCTGTCCGGGTAGAAGTTGGGCGGCACGTACGACCCGTCCGACGCGAACGCCCCCACGCCGCCGCCGTGGAGCCTGACCCAAAGTGGTCGCTCCTCGCCTGCGCCAAGACCCGCCGGATAGACGATGACAAACGTCTGCCAGCCCGAGAGCCCGCACGTGTACGCCTTGTTCCGGTAGAACTCGGCGCGAAACCCGGACTGTGTGGCCGTGTCTGCGAGTTCGATCTGGTCGACGGTGAACGGCTCGTCGATCGTTTTTCCGCCCCACGGTCCGGCGTCGAAACCGGTGTCCGGCAGGCCGGCGTCTTCAACAGAAACGTCGGGCCCGCCGCCGTCTGAACCGGCGTCGGGCAAGGACGTGTCGGGCGGGTCTGACGCGTCGGACCCGTCGGACGCATCGGACTGATCTGTGGTGTCGGCGACGGCACCGTCCTGCGCGCCGGCATCGGGCAGGGACGCACCGGACGCGGCGGACTCGCCGTCGCATCCGCACGCCGCCACGGACGTCGCAAGGCCAAAACCGAGCAAAAGCAATTCGGCCATTCTCATTGCGCCCTCACCGCCAGGGACGGCATCGAATTGTCCCTCACAGCACGATCGGCCCGGGGCACCCGTACACGACGTCTATGTCCGACACCTCTCCGCCGAGGATCCTGTCGCACGCGCCGCCTTTGAAGTGGATGCTGTTCGTGGCGGGGTCGTACTCCCAGCCGTCGGCCGGGTCGCGGGGGATCTCGTGCGGGTCGTCGTTGAAGTAGACGTAGATCTTCTCCAAATCCTCCGGGTTTTGCCCGAGGAGGAAGTCGCACCGAATCGCGCCGGCCGCGATCGTCTCCAACGCCGTCATGAGCTCGGCCTCGTCATCAGCGTAGTACCCCTTGCCGGTCCCGCCGGCCGTCGCGATCGCGTCCATCTGGGTCATGTCGGCATCGGTCGAAAACCCGACCGCGTAGGTCTCGACCGGGACGGCCTGCGTGTACAACTCGGTCGCCGCCGCGTCACCGAAAGGTCCGCCGCAATCCCTGCTCTCGCCGCCGTCGCTCACAAGGAGAATTGCGTTGAACCGCGATGCGTCCTGGATCTGCGGCTCGCCGAGAAGCGCGTGGAGCGTGGGACCGGTTGTCGTTTCGGGGTTGCCGCTGTCGCAGAGATACCACGGCGACGTCCCGAAAGGGCTCCCAATTGCCAGCAACGGATCGAGGAAGTCGTTTATGGCCTTCGCGTTGGCTTCCGCCACCGGGACGACGACGGTCCCCGGCGAGCACCCGCCCGCGCGGCAGGCCGAAAACGTCGCCAGCCCGAAGCGGACGTCGGCGTCAAAGCGCGTGGTGATGGTCTTGATTGCCTTTTTCGCCACGTCCCAGCGCTTGGCCCCGCCCGCTTCGCGTTCCATGCTCCCGCTCCGGTCGAGCACGATGAGGACGTTGGGGGCAAGGCGCGTCGTCTCGAACTCGACGGCGCCGCAGTCCCCGGCCGCCTTGCAGATCCCCTCGTCAAGGCACACGAAACCGCTTTCGCAGTCGCCGTCGTTTTTGCACGCCTTCTCTTCGAGGCACGTGAGCGACCCCCCGCCGCAGTGCAGTCCCGGGCCGCAGTCGCCGTCCACGACGCAGGTCCCCGTCGCGATGCACCGCCCCGACTTGCTGCAGAAATCTCCCTCCTGGCAGTCGGTATCAGAAGCGCACCCGCCCGCGTCGAATCCGCCCGCGTCGCCCGCGGCCCCCCCGTCCCCGGCGGCCGGGATCTCGACGCCCGCATCCGACCCTCCGCCGCACGCGAAAAAGACCAGCCCAACAGCCCACCCGGCATTTCTCATGGCACCCCTCCCTTGTCGCCTGCATTCTACCCCAATGCCGCGCCACTTGAAAGCCGGACCCGCGCTGTCCCATCGGACCGATCGGTCCGATGGGACTGATCGGTCGGATCAAGACGTTGCCGCACAGCGTCAATTTCGCTTGACACTTCCCTGACATTGGGGATACAAAAAATCGCACCAAAGGAGGTCACACGTGAAAATACTGGTCACCTCAAAACGAGTCACCGACCCGGACATGAAGATCAAGGTCAAAGCCGACGGGACAGGCATCGTCACCGACGGGATGAACTACAAGGTCAACCCGTTTGACGAGATAGCCATCGAGGAGGCGCTGCGCATCAAGGAGAAGGGCGGGGGCGCCGAGGTGGTCGTCGTCGGGATAGGCGGCAAGGACGCTGCCCTCGAGATACGTTCCGGCCTCGCGATGGGCGCCGACCGCGGGATCCACGTCCTTTGCGAGCAGGCGGTCGACTCGAGCGTCGTCGCGCAGATTCTCGCCAAGGTCTACGAGACGGAAAAGCCCGACTTTGTCATCATGGGCAAGCAGGCGGTGGACGACGACAGCAACCAGGCCGCGCAGATGCTGGCCGGGGCGCTGGGAGTTCCACAGGCGTGCTTCGCCTCGAAGGTTGAGCTTGCCGGTGACGCCAAGAGTGCCAGGGTCACCCGCGAGGTGGACGGCGGTCTCGAGACCATCGAAGTGACCTTCCCCGCGGTCCTGACGGCCGACCTCCGCCTAAACGAGCCGCGCTACGCCTCGCTCCCCGGCATCATGAAGGCCAAGAAGAAGAAAATAGACGAGATCCCGGTTGCCAGCCTTGGCGTCGACACGAACCCGCGCGTCAAGTTCGTCAAGATGACCGAACCCCCCACCCGCAAGGCCGGGGTGAAGGTCGCCGACGTCCCGACGCTGGTCCAGAAGCTCAAGGAAGAGGCCAAAGTCATCTGAGGCAGGCATGAGGCCCGAGGCGGGAGGCATGAGTGGGGGCGGCCGGAGCGACCCCGAATAGGGGCGGTAGAACCGAACGAAAGAAGGAGAAAAACGATGGGAAACGTATTGATCATAGCCGAACAGTTCAAGGGCAAACTCAAGAAAGCGACGCTTTCGGCCATCACGCTCGGGAAGATGGTCGCCGAGAAGTCCGGCGGCGCGGTCGACGCGCTGGTCATGGGGGGCGGCGTCGCGGCGGCGGCCGATGAGATCAAGGTGTACGGCGTGAAGAAGGCCTTCCTGGCCGACTCGCCTGCGCTTGAGAACTACGTCGCCGAGCCGTACGCCCAGACCGTGGCCGAGGTGATGAAGTCCGGCGGTCACGAGTTCGCGTTTGCGGCGGCGACGGCGTTTGCCAAGGATCTCATGCCTCGCCTTGCCTCCAAGTTCACGGCGGGGATGGCAAGCGAGATCTGCGGCGTCTCGTTCGACGGCGCAAAGCCGGTCTTCGCCCGGCCGGTGTGGGCGGGCAACGCCATCGCGCACGTGACCATCGAGTCGGCGCAGAAGTTCGGCACCGTGCGCGCGACCGAGTTCGAGCACGCAAAACCCGGCGAGGCGGGCGTCGTGACACCGGTGACCGTGACCGCCGACCCGGCCAAATGCGGCGTCAAGTACGTCGGGTTTGCCGAGACCAAGTCCGAACGCCCCGAGCTCACCGAGGCCAGGGTCGTGATATCCGGCGGACGCGGCTGCAAGGGGCCCGAGGGCTTCAAGATTCTCGAGGAGCTTGCCGACACGCTCACCGCCGCCATCGGCGCGTCGCGCGCCGCGGTGGACTCGGGCTGGGTCCCCAACGACCTCCAGGTCGGCCAGACCGGCAAGATCGTCGCGCCCGATCTCTACATTGCGGCCGGGCTCTCCGGCGCCATCCAGCACCTCGCGGGCATGAAGGGGAGCAAGGTCATCGTTGCCATAAACAAGGACTCCGAGGCCCCGATCTTCTCGGTCGCCGACTACGGGCTCGTGGCCGATCTCTTCAAGGCGGTCCCGGAGCTCACGGCGGCGTTGAAGGCCGCGAAGGCGTGAACCTTAATGATCCCTACCCACGAAAGTGCGTTTTCGATGGTGGCGTTTGCCGCCGTCATTGCGGTCGGGCTGGCCGTCTTCGCCCGGACGCTCTGGAAGCGCTGGGAGATCCTCACGATCGGGAAGCCCGAGGACCGGTTCTCGAACCCGGGCGCGAGGATCGCCAACATGCTCCGGGTGGCGATCTTCCAGTCGAAGATCCTAAACGAGTTCCAAGCCGGCATCATGCACGCCCTCATCTTCTGGGGCTTCTGTGTGGTGTCGCTCAACACGACCATTTTCGTCGCCGAGGGTTTCTCAAACGAGCTTCTGCCGAAGGTCCTGCACGCCGTGGGGCTGGGCTCCGGGCAGGTCATGGGGAATCTCTACGCGGTCAGCAAGGACGTCTTTGAGGTCCTGGTGATAGTCGGCCTGGCGATCGCGTTCTACCGGCGCCTCGTCCTCCGGCCCGACCGCCTGACGTATTCGTTTGAGGCCAACCTCATCCTTTTGTTCATCTTCGTCCTCATGGTCTCCGATTTCTTCATGTTCGGCATCAAGCTCAACTCGCGCGAGCTCCCGGCCGAGTTCGCCAAGTACATCCCGGTCTCCGCGGCGTTCGGGTCGTTCGTGAAGGGCTGGTCGCAGGGCGCCCAGCACACGTTCTACGCGGTCAACTTCTGGGTCCACCTCGTCGTACTCTTCACGTTCCTCAACATGCTGCCGCTCTCGAAGCACTTTCACGTCATCACGTCGATCCCGAACACGTACTTCGCGTCCCTCGAACCAAAGGGCCGGCTTTCGAAAATGAACCTCGAAGATGAGAACGCGACCTCGTTCGGGACGGGGCAGTTCGCGGACTTGAGCTGGAAGAACATATTCGACACCTACACGTGCACCGAGTGCGGGCGCTGCCAGACGGTCTGCCCGGCCTATGAAACCAAGAAGCCCCTCTCCGACAAGGAGATCAACCAGAACATCAAGCACGCGCTCTACGACCACGCCGCGGCGCTGCTCGACGCGAAGAGGCGGCCGGCGGGGGAGGCGGCGGGGGGCGCGGGGGAGGGCGGGGGCGAGGGCGGCGATGGCCAGCCGGCGGTCCCGACGCTGAACGGCGAAGTGGTCAAGGAAGAGACGCTCTGGGCATGCACCACGTGCCGCTGGTGCGACGAGGCGTGTCCGGTCACCATCGAAAACGTCCCCCGCATAGTGGACATGCGGCGCTACCTGGTGCTCACCGAATCGAAGTTCCCCAAGGAACTCACCGCGGTCTTCAAGGGGCTCGAGAATCAGAGCAACCCGTGGGGTATCGGGAGCAACAAGCGGCAGGACTGGGCCGAGGGGATGGAGGGCCTCAAGTGGGCGTCGGAGAACCCCGATTTCGAGTACCTCTATTGGGTGGGGTGCGCCGGGTCGTTTGACGACAGGAACAAGAAGGTCACGCTCGCCATGCTCAAGATCCTTGACGCGGCGGGTGTGAAATACGCCATGCTCGGAAACGAAGAGGGCTGTTGCGGCGACTCGGCGCGTCGTCTTGGCAACGAGTACCTCTTTCAGTCGCTGGTGCAGGCAAACGTGGAGATATTCAACACGTACAAGGTCAAGAAGATCATCACGACCTGCCCGCACGGCTACAACACGTTCAAGAACGAGTATCCGCAGTTCGGCGGGAACTACGAGGTATTCCACCACACCGAGCTCATCGCGCAATGGATTGGCGACGGGAAGCTCAAGCTCGCAAACGCCGTCGAGGGCGCATGCACTTATCACGACTCGTGCTTCCTCGGCAGGTACAACGAGGTCTACGAGCCCCCGCGCGACATCCTCAAGGCCGTGCCGGGCGTTGGGCTCAAGGAGATGCCCCAGAACCGGATGCGGTCGTTCTGTTGCGGCGCCGGCGGCGGCCGGATGTGGCTCGAGGAGACAATCGGAGAGCGCATCAACCGGAAACGCACGGCCGAGGCATTGTCTGTTCTGTCGGGGGACGCTACGCTCAAAGTCCCCCCCGAACCCCCCGCTCGCTCCGGCGAAATGAATCGGCCTGCGCTCGCCGGTCCTGATGGCCACATTGCCACGGCCTGCCCGTTCTGCCTCATCATGCTCGACGACGGCGTCAAGGACAAGGGCGTCGAGGAGAAGGTCAAGACCCTGGACATCGCCGAGATCGTCGCGCGAAGCCTCGCCTGAGCGTTTCCGTCACGTCTCGAATCCTGCGGCGCGAAGGCCGGGGCGACGCCTGCCCGGCGCGCGCGACGGTTTTTCCGGGGGATCGCTGCGCGGACTTCTCCCCCGGACCCCCTGCGGGCTCCGGCAGAGTGAATCCGCCTGCGCCCGCCCCAACGACCAACCGCCTTGCCTCGCCGTAGCCTCCTGGCGAAGGCAGGGCGGTTCAGAACGGGCGCCGGGAAGGTGGCGGCCCGGCCGACCCGGGAGTCAGTTCCGTGTTCCCCAAAATCGGGGATGCACCCTCCTTCCCCTGCCATTCGGAGTACGTGCCGGAACGCCCCACCCCGGCGCGCCCTTCCTCCCCGGCTCGCGCATGCTCCGCCGGGTGTCATTGCTTCTGGCCCGAATCCGGGGCGAGCCGGGGCTCCAGGGCGCGTCGAGCCTTCGCAGCCGAAAGCCGCTGCTTCGGCGGAGTAGGCCCGGGGCGGGGCTCTGGGTGTCGGCTACGAATGTGCTCCGAATGTCAGTCCTTCCCCCGTCCTTTTGTGAACTCCCGCCGGATCGGGTAGAATAGAAACAACACGTTCCGGAGGCGTCACATGAGGTCCCTGACAGTACTGTCGCTCGTTCTGGCGGCCCTTCTGCTCGCGGCCGGCTGCTCGGTGGACGTGGCTGGCGCGCCGTGCGTTACCGATGAGAACTGCCCGGTGGGGCAGGTCTGCGCATCCGGCACGTGCGAGTTCGGGAACGGATCGGGACCCGCGGACATCGGCGGCGCCGGGAGAAAGGACGCGGGCCGCGACGCCGCCGCGGTGGACGGCCCCGCAGACGCGGAGATCACGGACAACGGCCAGGTTGCCGATGCCGGCGTCGACGTGGGTGGTGAGTCCGACGGGTCCGACGGGTCCGACGTGTCTGACGTGTCTGACGGGTCTCTGCCGGATGCTGGTGCCGACGCAGGGGATGCCGGCGGCCCGGACGCCGGCGGCGACGCCGGAGGCGATACGGGTGGTGACACGGGAGTGGACTCTGGCGGTGACGCCGGCGCCGACACCGGCGCGGATGCCGGGCCGGATGCCGGCGCCGACGCGGGCACGGACGCTGGGTTCTACTGCATCAGCGACAAGGACTGCGGCGGCGCGCACTGTTGCAAGGGCGTCTGCGCGCCGGCCGACAGGGGTTGCTGCGATCAGGAGGACTGCATCGGCACGGGTGAGGGGATCATCTGTGAAAACATGACGTGCCAGTGCAAGGACGACTGGGACTGCCCCGGGACCGAGCGCATTTGCGACAAGAACGCCGTTCCTCCGGACTGCGTTGACGGCTGTACCCCCGCCAAGTGCGGCCCGGGGAACGTCTGCTGCGGAAAGGACTGTTACCCTGGCGAGTGTTGCGCCGACAAGGACTGCCCCGTCCCCGGGAAACCGACGTGCAAAACGACGACGCACCTCTGCTCCGACGCGTGCAAACAGGGAGGGACGCCGTGCGGGAGCGGCTTCCTCTGCTGCGCCGACGCCTGCGAAGAAGGCAACTGCTGCACCGACGGGGACTGCTTGCAGCACCTCGACGGCCCGTATTGCGTGAACTACACGTGCGCGAAGAAATGCACGACGGACGGCAACTGTCCCGGCGGAAAGTGCTGCACGACCGGCCCGTTCTTGGGGACGTGCTACTTCGGAGAGTGCTGCGCCGACTCCCAGTGCGCGGCGCCCGAGACCTGCGGTGGAGGCGTGGAACAGAACAAATGCGGCTGCACGTCCGAGTCAAAGACGGACTTTTGCCGCCGGATGCACGCGGTGTGCGGAAACGCGACCGGCAAGGACAACTGCGGCGTCACGCGCACTGAGAACTGCGGAACGTGCCAGGGGTGCGCATCGCTCTGCGACAGCGGGGACTGCCATCCGGTATCGCACGCGAACGTCTCCTGCGACGGCGGTGACGTGTGGTGGTTCGACTCGTGCTGGACCAAGGAAACGGTGAAGGACGACTGCACGGGCGGCGAGATATGCACCGGCGCAGTCTGCTGCCTCCCCGAGAGCGACGAGACGTTCTGCGCGCGCCTTGGCAAGGACTGCAACAGCGTGACCGCCGCCGATAACTGCGGGATCACGCGGATTGCCGATTGCGGCGACTGCGAGCAGGGGTGGACCTGCGGGCTTCACTCGGCGAACGTCTGCGGGTGCGACGACGACGGGCACGCTTGCGACGGGCGCGAGTGCGGATTGGCGGCAAACAACTGCGGCGTGGAAATCGGCTGCGGGCTGTGCCCCATGAACGACGATTGTTGCGACGGGCAGTGCGTCAATCTTCAGACCGACCGCAAAAACTGCGTCAACTGCGGCAACGCGTGCGCATGGGACGAGGTCTGCCTGTCGGGCTGCACGCCGCAGGCCTGGGAGCTTCTTGGCGGCGGGGTGGTGAACCCGGGCGTCAACGCGCTCGGGCACGCGCTCGGCACCGAGGGGTCCATGCCGTATGTGGCCTGGACGGCGTCCGAGCCCGGCGGCGACGGGGGCGTGTCGCTCCGGAACTCCGTCCTCGTGCACCAACTCAGCGGCGGCATCTGGAAACAGGTCGGCCTCTCTTTGAGCGACCCGCTTACCACGCCGCGGGGTCCCGTGGATATCCAGTTCAAGGGTTCGTCGCCCCTCGTACTTTTTGTCGAGAGCAACGGCAATTTCCACGCCAAGGTCTTCACCGGTGGCCTGTGGACCGAGGTGGGCGCCCCGGGTTACGACGGCCCGTGCATGATTGTGGACGCGGTTTCGCTGGCGCTCGACGGCCTGGGTGTGCCGCACATGACCTCAATCGGCTCCGGAGGGTGCGGGCTCGGCGTCGGGTACTCGTACTACAACGCCAATCTCATGTCCTGGTGGCAGACGCCCCAGCCTCCGGCGCCGATGCCCGGGCTCATAACGATGAACGGCGCGGGCGTTTCCGATGTCGCGTACGACGGGAGCCGCGCGCTGGTCGCCCTTGCCGACAGGGTGGACATGCAGACCGGCGCGACGGATATCTACGTGAGATGGTGGAACACGATGCCCCCGAGCGCCTGGACGAACATCGGCGGCGCATTGAACTCCAACCCGCTGCCCACGATGTCCAACCCGGGCTTCGGCCTTCTGTCGATGGCGCTCACCCCGCAAAAACAGCCGATGGTCGCTTTCGTCGAGGTGTCGAGCAGCGTCCAGATCGTCGCGGTCAAGACCTATGATCCCAACGCGGGCGCCTGGATTTCCTTGGGGGGTGGCAAGGCCAGCGGGGGCAATAACTGTGACTCACCATCGCTCGCCCTGGTCGACGGCGTGCCGCACGTGGCGTACGTCGAGACCGACCCGGGCGGGACGAAGCTCGTACAGGTCCGTCGTTTTGTGAATGACGCGTGGGAGCGTGTCGGGGCGCCGCTCAATGCGCCGACTTCCGAAGTCGTGGGGCCGTACTTGGTCGGGGTCGGCAGGGTTCCCCACGTGGCCTACCGCCTAAACGACGCGCAGGACCGCGGCTGGATCCACGTGGTGCAATTCGTGGCGCCGTCGCCGTGAAGGCGACCGAGCGCATTGGGCAACGCCCCGGGAGGGTGTCATGAACTCGAAGGTCCTGTTGTTCGCGGCCGCCGCGGCGGCGTTGGCCGCCGCCGGTTGTTTTGTGGACGTCGCCGGCGCGCCGTGCGCAGACGACGAGAACTGTCCCGTCGGACAGGTCTGCGGGGCGGGGGGCACGTGCGAGTTCGGCGGCGGCTCGGGGCCGGCGGACACCGGCGGCGCCGGGGGGAAGGATGCGGGCCGCGACGCGACGAAAGGCGACGGCCCGGCGGACGCGGGAATCACCGACGACGGCCAAGTTCGCGACGCCGGCGGCGATGGGGTTGCCGATTCCGGCGTCGACGCCGGCGGCCAGTCCGACGGGTCCGACATGTCTGACGTGTCTGACGGGTCTCTGCCGGATGCCGGCGCCGACGCGGCATCCGACGCGGGCGGCGATGCGGGCATTGACGCGGGAATCGACACGGGGCCGGACACCGGCGGTGACGGTGGCGCCGATGGCGGCTTTGACGGCGGCGGGTGCGCGACCTCGCAGGACTGCGGCGGCGCGCGATGCTGCAACGGGACGTGCGCGCCAGTCGAGCGGGGGTGCTGCGAGGCCAGGGACTGTCTCGGCGTGCTCGCCGGGAACCTGTGCAAGGACCTGGTCTGCCAGTGTGCAACCGAGTGGGATTGCCCCGGGACCGAACGAATCTGCGATACCTCGGCCAGCCCTCCGACCTGCGTCGACGGCTGCACCGATCAGAAGTGCGGCATCGGGAAGGTCTGCTGCGGCAAGGACTGTTACACGGGCGAATGCTGCGAGAACGCCGACTGCACAATCCCCGGGGAGCCGACGTGCAAGGTGATCGTCCACACCTGTACGGACAACTGCGGCGTGGACGCGCCGGATTGCGGCAAGGGATACGTGTGCTGCGTTGACAAGTGCAAAAGGGGGGATTGTTGCGAGAACGCGGACTGCGCCGTGAGCCCCAACGGAAAGTACTGTGTTGCCAACAAATGTTCGCAGGTGTGCGTGGAGGATGCCAACTGCCCCAACGGGAGGTGTTGTACGAAAGGCCCGTTCTTGGGGACGTGCTACACGGGCAACTGCTGCGACGACACGCAGTGCTACGCGCCGGAGACGTGCGGCGGCGGCGGAACGTCGTGGTGGTGCGGCTGCACGCCCGAGACCAAGGATGAGTTCTGCGGACGTCTCGGCAAGGAGTGCGGGACTGTGACGGGGGTGGACAACTGCGGAAACACGCGAAGCAACGTCCTTTGTGGAGTATGCCCCGAGTGCATGGGTTGCGACGAGGGTGTCTGCAGGGCCGCCTCGCACGCATTTGCCTCGTGCGACGCGGCCAGCGGCGACGTGTGGTGGTATGACTCGTGCGGGAATCCCGAGGAAGTCAAGGACAAGTGCAGCGAGAACGGCTGGCTCTGCGTGGGAGACGCGTGCTGCGCGCCCGAAAGCGATCCCGACCTGTGCGCCGCGTGGGGAAAGAACTGCGGCGAGTTCACCGCCGACGACAACTGCGGCCAGCAGCGGACCGTCTACTGCGGCGACTGCGCGGGGGGCTGGACCTGCGGCCTTCACGAGGCGAACGTCTGCGGCTGCGACCCCGACGCGACCGTCTGCGACGGGAAGGACTGCGGCCAGGTGGTGGACAACTGCGGCGAGACCGTCGTCTGCGGCACCTGCTTTTTGCCCGACTGCTGCGATTTCAAGTGTTACGACATCCAGACCGACCGCGCGCACTGCGGCGATTGCGTCACGATGTGCGCCTGGGACGAGGTGTGCACCGCCGGGGATTGCAAGCCGTTGGCGTGGGAGACCGTGGGCGACGCCGTGAACCCCGTCAATGCGGGCCTCGCCCACGCGCTCGGGACCGACGGGACGGACCCGATTGTGGCCTGGGTGGGCGCCGCGGCGCCGCTCGACGGCGGGGCGGCGATCAACTCGGCGTACGCGCACGAATTCTCCGGCGGGTCCTGGCGGCAGCTTGGACCGACGGTCTCGGGGCTTGACTTCGTCCAGTCGGTCGTCGACGTTCAGGTCAGGACGGGAACACCGCACGTCGTGTATGCCGAAACGATGGATGGCGGCACGATTCACCTCAAGCTCTTCAACGGGCAGACCGGGACGTGGACCGAGGGGGGCGCACCCGGGTACGTGCCTCCGTGCTCGGGTCTCATGTCCCTCGCGCTTGCGCCGCAGGACTACTCGGGTCAACCGAACATAACGCTCGCGGGTGCGGGCGGCTGCGGGATTGGCGTCGGGTACGCGTACTGGAACGGCAACGCGTGGTGGCAGACACCCATGCCGCCGGCGCCGCTGAAACCGGGGCTCATGACCACGAACGGCTCGGGCAACTCCGACGTCGTCCACGACGGGACAACTGCGTTCGTGGCGCTCGCCGACGCCGGGAGCATCTTCGTCCGGTACTGGAAACCCGATCCGCTGCCGGGAGCCTGGGTGAACCTGGGCGGGGCGCTTAACGCGGGGCCAATCCCCGTGGGTGCGGGCACCGGCGCCGCCGTGCTCTCCCTGGCCCTCAATCCCGGGAGGTCGCCCGTCGCGGCGTACGTCGAGGACGTAAACAACGTGAAGACCGTTTTCGTGAAGGGGTATGATCCGACGGGGTGGATCACCATCGGCGGCGGGAGCGTGAGCGGTCCGGGCGCCGCCGATTCGCCGTCGCTTGCGATGGTCGACGGCCTCCCATACCTGGCGTTCGTCCAGATGGAAGGGGCAGCCGGGGCCGTTCAGGTCCGCCGATGGAACGGCCAGGAGTGGCAGAGGGTCGGGTCGCCGCTCACGATGGACGTCTTCACGACGCCCGAGGCGCCATACATCGTCGGGATCGGCAAGGTTCCCTACGTGGCGTTCCGGCAGAAGGACGGCCTCGGTATCGCGAGGATCTACGTCGCGAAGTTCGTCGCGCCGTGAGAGAACAGGCGGTAGGCATTAGACGGCATATGTGGTAAAAGGCGTTTTGATGGAAGTCACCCGCGTGGGGGGCGTCAATGTGGTTCGCATCCCGTTCGACGGCTACGTCGGGCGCGGGGACCCGCCCAACGCCTATTTCATCGCCGCGAAACCCCTCGTGCTCATCGACACCGGGATCATGTATCCCGGCAACCTCGGCAGGCTTGCCGCTGCGCTCGAGACCTTCGACTTTACGCTCTCCGAGATCGATCTCGTGGTCCTCACGCACTGGCACTGGGACCACACGGGTCTCGCGCGCGAGATTGCCGATCGATCGGGTGCGAGGTTCTTCTGCCATTCCTCGGAACGCGTGCGCCTGTTCGGAAACGACGACGAGGTCGGGGAGCTGGCGGCATCAACGCGGCGGTTCTACGCGAGCCACGGTTTCGACCGGGGGCTGGCGGCGAGTCTCACGGGGCTGGCCTTCGACCACGAACGCGTGGATATCCCGTTCGAAAGGGTGCATTTCGTGCGCGGCGGCGAGAAGGTGCCGGCGGGCGCGCTTGCGCTCCAGGTTCTCCACACTCCCGGCCACACCCCCGGCGCGCTCTGCCTTTTTTCGGACGAGGACAAGGCGCTCTTCAGCTCGGACACCGTCTACGGACGGCTCTTCCCGCACCCGGTCGTCGAAATCCCTTCAAAGGGCGACCGGACCCGCTCGGTGCTCCGCGAGTACCCGGCGACGCTCAGGAAGCTTGGCAAACTCGGCGCAATGACGTGTTTCCCCGGCCACGGCGCGCCGTTCTCGCCCGCGCAGAAGGTCATTGCCCCGATATCGAGCTTCATCGAACGGAGGCTCAAGCGCCTCGAACGCCTGCTCGCCGTCCACCCCCTGTGCGCGGCCGATGTGATGACGGCGTTCTTCCCGAACGTGAGCGAAGCCGAGCGTTACCACGCCGTGGCCGAGGTCGTGCTCCTTCTTGAAGTGCTCGAGATCGAAGGCCGCGCAGAGCGCACCGAGGAACACGGCATTTTGAAGTTCATGAAAAGCGACAAGGGTGTGCCTTGACGGATTGGTGACGGGTCCGGGTTTCACGGGGGCAGGCGATGGGGTGGATCCTCTCAATCTCGGTGACCGCGGCATCGGCTGTCCTGCAGTTCGTCGCGGCGGGCGAGGGCGCGGACTATTTCGATGAGGTCACGGTCACCTGGGATGAGAGCGAAACCGGGATGGGCCCGTCCGGCACGGCAATCCGCGCGCGGCGGCCGGACGTATGCCGGAACATGGCCGAAGATCCACGGTTTGCGCCCTGGCGGAAGGCCGCCATGCAAAGGGGTTTCGCGTCGTCGGCGGCCTCTCCGATGATCTACGGCGACCACGTTCTCGGCGTGCTCAATGTCCATGCCGACCGTCCGGATGCCTTTGACGAGGAGGAGGTCGGACTCCTTGCCGAGGTCGCGGCGGATCTCGGTTTCGCCCGCCAGTCCATCGAGGAGGAAGCCGGGCGCCGGCGGGCCGAGCAGGAGCTCCGCGAGAGCGAGGAACGTTTCCGGAGGCTCTCGGAGGCGACGTTCGAGGGGATAGCCGTCCACGAAAAGGGCGTCATCCTCGAGGCCAACGAGGCGTTCTCGCGGATGTTCGGCTATGAACCGCGCGATGTGATCGGGATGAACGCGCTGGATTTTGCCGCGCCGGAATCCCGCGACATGGTCAGGCAAAACATACTCTCGGGATCGGAGAAAAGCCTTACGAGGCCGTTGGTCTCCGAAAGGACGGCACGAAGTTCCCGGGCGAGCTTCGCGGCCGGGCCTTCCCCTGCAAAGGCCGGACGGCAAGGGTCACGGCGCTGCGTGACAGCACCGACAAAAAACGCGGGGAAGAAGCGTTCAAGAGGTCGAAAGAAGAACTGGAGATGCTGGTTCGTGAGCGTACGGCGGAGGTCGAGCGGGCGTACCGGGCGCTCCAAGAGAGCGAGGACCGGTACCGCCTCCTCGCCGAAAACGCCACCGATGTCATCTGGATGATGGACCTGGATCTCCGGCTTGTCTACATCAGCCCGTCGGTCGTGCGCCTCCGGGGCTTCAGCGTCGAGGAGGTCATGAAACAGACGCCCGCCGAGGCCCTCACGCCGGCGTCGCTCGAATACGCGATCAGTGTCTTTGCGGAGGAGATGGCGCGCGAGCAGGAGATGCCCGGCAGGACCTTCGTTTCGCGCACTCTGGAACTCGAACATCTGCGTAAGGACGGTTCGAAGGTGTGGGTCGAAGCCACTGCGACCTTCCTCCGGGACGCCGAGGGCCGCCCCGCGAAAATCCTCGGGGTGACGCGGAACATCTCCGAGCGGAAGAAACTCGAAGAACAGGTGCTCCAGAGCGAGAAGATGGCCGCGGTTGGGACGCTCATCGCGGGGCTTTCGCACGAACTCAACAACCCCCTGGGGGTGATCCTGGGCTACGCCCAGAGCCTGCTCAGGCACGCCGAGCCCGGGAGCCCGCTCAGGCCGGCCCTGCAGGCCATAGAGAAAGAGGCCCAGCAGTGCGCGGGCCTCGTAAAGGCAGGGGGACAGGGCTGGGGCTGAGCATCGCGCGGCACATCACGGAGTCGCACGGCGGGAGGATCACCGTCCAGAGCACCCCCGGCAGGGGCACTACCATGACGCTCTGGCTCCCCGCGGTGCAGGCCGCGGACATCCCCAAAACCGGCCAATCGGTGTGATTTGCGTTGTCCGCCGTCATCCCGTATAGTCCCGGCGCATGAAGAAACGAAAACCCGTGGGGGGAACGCCCCCGGCGACAATAGGCTTCAGGCAGGTTTTCGAAAAAAAGCCCAACGGCTCGGCGGTCTTCAAGGTCCTGCGGGACCGGCGCCGCGCGCCGGTTGACGGGGTTTTCCTTACGGTCAATCAGGCGTTTGAGGCGATCACGGGGCGGGCGAGGGCGGCGGTCGTCGGCAAAAAGGCGTCCGAGGTTTTTCCCGGCTGGAAACCCGCGTGGCGAGAGGTCTTCGAGCGCGCGGCGGGGACGAACGAGCCGGTGCACACCGAGGGCCACGACGCCTCCATTGGCCGGTACCTGAAGGTAACGGCCTACAGCACGCGGCGCGACAGATGCGCGGTGACCGTCGCGGACGTCACCGACGAGAGATGGGCCGAGGAGGCCGTGCGCGCGGACCGGAAACGCCTGAAGTTCATTCTGGAGAACACGCGCGACATCGTCTATGCCGCAAGGTCCGACGGGACAATCACGTACGTCAGCCCGCAGATCTCGGTTCTGGGTCTCGACCCGGCCAGGGTCATCGGCACCAGCATGTTCGAGTACATCCACCCCGACGACCTCGGTCCGGTGAAACAGGTTCTGGAGAAGGCGTTCACAGTCGGGTGGACCGCGCCTGTCAACCTACGGCTGGTCGGCCCCGACGGGAGGGTCATCCCGTTTGAAGAGTCGGGCAACGTGCACCGAAAGGACGGCGTAGTCACCGGCATCACGGGTGTGCTCCGTGACGTGACCGAACGCGAACAGGCGGATGCCGAGCGCGATGCGCTCGCGCGCCGGCTCGAGGAGGCACTGAGCGAACTGAAAGCCCTCAGAGCTTCGGTTTCAGTCTGCGCGAGGTGCGGAGGGGAACTTGAGACCGAGGGACAAGAGGACGAGGGACCGGGAGAAAAATAGAACGACGGACGTCTTTGAGTGCGGTGGCCCGCCGTCGCCGGCGGCTATGGCGCGTCGGGGCTTGACGCTGCGTTCGCGTCTTTCCAGGGTCTGTAGATGCACGGCGAGTTTCAGAGAGCCGTCCGGCTCGTGTGGCGCAACGCTGGCGCGTTTGCGCTTCTTTGCCTCGTTCTGCCCTTCCCGGCCCGCGTAGTCGGCATGCTGGTCCCGGGCGGAGTGTTCGTTGACATGCTGGCCCAGATCATCTTTCCCGCGGCGATTCTGTTTGTGGCGGCCTCGGCGCACGCCGGCCGCGCGTCCGGCGTGGCCGACGCCATCGCCCTGAGTCTCAGGAGGTCCTGGAAGTTGGCGCTTGCGTCTCTTTTTTCGGCGAGCATCGTCTTTCTCGGGTTGATCGTGTTCGTAGTTCCCGGCGTGCTCTTTGCTCTGAGGTTCGCGCTCGTCAACTGCGCCATCGCGCTCGGGGATGCGGGCCCCGTTGACGCGCTCAAGCGGAGCGATACGCTCACCGCCGGACGGCGCTGGGACATCTTTTTCGCCTTCGCCGTCATCATGGGCACGGCGTCAATCGTTTCAGTCAAACCCACTTTCGAGCTTCTCGCCCGCGCAGGCGCGCCGTTTCTAGGTCTCCCGCCCGAAGTCGTCCTGCTCGCCACGGGCGCCTACGTCACCGGTCTTGTCGCCGAAATCCTGATGGCCGCGACGCTGTTTTTCTTTTATGTCGACGCTGTCGCGCGCGAGGCGCCGCCGGCCGCGACAGCGCCAGGCCCGACGTCCTGAAATGACGTCCTAAAATGACTTGGGCGCGGCTCTTTTCGGCCGGAACAATATTTGAGGGATTCCAAGGGGTTGCAGCGGTGCAAGGTAAGGAGGCTCCGCATAATTAAGTTGACGGTCGCCCTCCTGGAGAGCTATAGTCCTGGGGATGGCTACCACGCAGCATGATCACCTATTGGCGATCCTCGCGACATGCAATGAGCCGCAGGCTCGCTGGCTTGTCGC